>PWYW01000097.1 GCA_003567685.1 Gammaproteobacteria bacterium | reverse complement strand
CTGGCGGCGGGTGAGGCGTTGTCGGATGCGGAACAGGAAGTGTTGGATCAGGCGCGACGTGAAGGAAACGCGGGAAGCAATGACTCAGATCCGGTGCATGAGGAGAATGAACGTCGTTCGGAGGATGAGGCGAACCAACGGGAATCGGATCGTCAGGAGGAACTGGAGAGGATTCATGACTACGCAAGGGACTTGGAATCCCGTGAGCGGGGCGGAGAAAATTTGTCAGGTCCGGAGGCGGAGTGGTTGGAAAGATACCGGGGGTTGAATCGGAATCGTCGTGAGCGGTTGGTCGGGGATTGGTTGAGGGATGCTAAGCAGGAGCGCCGGAGGCGCGAATAAGGGATATGGGATAATCGTCCCGCCGCGTGAGCCACGTGCCGCGGCAACGCGGCCATCGTGGCAAGCGGGACTGGATATGGGATATGGGGGGAAGTCGGACGGAAGGGCTTCAGGTCCAGGGGCCGGGTGGGGTCCAGGTGCGGGCCGGGTGATTCGGCGCCATGACGGGTGTGAGGAAGTCGGCGAGGTCTGCCGCGAGGGTGTGGAAGGCTTCGGGACCTTGGGTCAGGCGGCTTTTTCGGCGGAAGGCGATCCACTGTTTTTGTTTGTCGGCGAGGTCCGCCGGGGTGGCGGTGAGGATCGAGGGAAGCGAAGGCAATTCGGTGCCGCGATGGCGGAAGGTTGCGGCGATGGCTTGGCTCAGTTCGTTGCGGGTGAAGGGGAAGGCGCGGGAGAGGATCCAGATGTCGTGAAAGTCTTTCATGCGGCTGTTGAGGAGTCCGAGCTTGACCATGGCTTCAACTTTTTCGGCGATGAGGGTTTCGCGGTTGTAGGCGCGGAGGGTCGGGGCGGGGAAATCGAGGAGGGCCGGGAATTGGATGTGTTCGGGGCCGGGGGTGATGATGTCGTTGAAGCCGATGTCGATTTGGATGCGGAGCCGGACGGTGTCGAGGCTGGCTTGAAAGGTGGTACGAACGCCTTCGTAGTCGGCGTCTTCTTTGATAAGGAGGGTGGTGACGGTTTGGGGGTGAAAGAGGAGCCCGTCGGGGATGGATGGCTGAAGGGCGCAGATTTCCTGAAAGAGGTTGCGGATGTGTTCGGGGGCGTTGGGGGTGCGTCCGAGGAAGTCGATGTCCATGGTGGGCCGGGAGGTTTCGCTGTCCCACACGAGCAACATTTGTGCGCCTTTGAGGATGAAGCGGTCGGCGTGGGCGGACTGGGTAAGACGGGAGAGGAAACGTTCGATGGCGTAGCGCTGGGCGAGTTCCTGAAAGGGCAGTTTTTTTTCGCGGGCGCGGTTGAGGAGCCGCTGGCGGACGGAAGCGGGGAGGTTGGTTTTGGGGGAATTCACAGGGTGCTTTGGAGATAGGGGGTGAGGACGGCTTCGACGCGGCAGACCCGGGCGAGGCGCAGGAGGTCGTCCACCCGGAGGGGGAGCCGTTCGCGGTAGAGGCGGAGGGCTTCAAGGGCGGTGTCGAGTCCGATTTTGTTGCGGTGGCGGAAGGCGTCGATGATGCAGCGTTCGGGGCTGTAAATGCGCAGGGGGTGGCCGTCGACGGGGATTTGCTGGATGCCCTGGGTGAAGATGTGGGGCACGGTCCAGTAGATGTTGACGGGGGGATCGTGTATGCGCGGGGGTTCGCTGCCGCGCGGGAGGGCGATATCGACGGCGTGGGGGATTTGTGTGGTGATGCCGTGGTACGCGAGGGCGGAAATCATGCAAATGACGGCGGAGGGGCTGCGCTTGCTGACGGTCAGCAGATCGGGCTGGCCGGGTTCGGGCTGGTTGGCGAGGCGGTAGAGTCCGCGGCTGAGGGCCTGGATGTGGCCGAGGTCGCGCATGCGGTAGAGGACTTCGGGGTGTATGCCCTCCGCCAGGGCTTCGCGGGTGCGGAGGATGCCACCGTGCCGCTGGAAAATGGAGCGGGCGTTTTGAAGTCGGCTGGTGGATACGGATGACATGGGGATCGTTATACCAGCATTCTTTGTTTATTGCAGGTATATTTATCGCTCTGGTGGGATTTTTTTTGGGTGTATAAAAGGGAGGACGGATAAGAAGAACTTCGAACCCTCCTTCGCTCTCCGAGCTACGGCGGGCAGGCTTTTGAACGGAAAAGAGAAGAGCCGATTCGGAGATCCTCCTTCGCAACTTCGTGGCTACGGCGGACACCGTCGGCGCTCCTGTGGTTGATTTCTATAGTTGGGTATGAAGGCCATTTTGTGGCGGAACTTTTTTAGGAGGGACGGATGAGTGCTTCGAATAAGGTGAAGGATACGGCGAAGGCCGGGGATACGTCTGCGGGCGGATCGGATGCGGGGGCGCTGGCGAATTCGCTGCGCTTTGAGCAGGAAAAGAACGAGGTGCTGCTGGCGGAGGTGGTGGCACTGGAAGACGAGCTGGTGAATCGGCAGCTCGGTGATTTTGTGGAGGTGATCAGTGACCGCACGAAGGATTTCTGGCGGGAACAGTTGCTGTCGAATCGCTCGGCGGGCGGAAGTCCTTCTTATAAACCGGGGAAAGAATCGGGGGTGCTTTATGTATCGGAGGTCTGAAGTACACTGGCTTGCGGTCTGGGCGCTTCTGCTTTGGGGGCTGTCCATGTCGTCGGTTTATGGCTGGACCACGTCACACGAGCTGGTGGAAGGCGAGGTTTCGATTTTGAATGAGCAGGCGAACAGTTCCTGGGTGCCGGTGGCGGTAATGATTCAATTCGAGGTTCCCACAACCTCCAGCATGAAAATCGTGCGGGTGAGCGGGGGCCAGTCGTTTACGTTGGGCATACAGGAGTTTGAGAATGCGGTTTCGGTGGTGTGGATTCCGGAGGCTCCGTATTCGTTTCGCAAGGGAGATGCGCTGGTGGTGATGAGTGATGAACCGGAAGGAGTGATCCAATTGATCCGGAGGGGGGAATGAGAATGAAGTTTCCCAGTCGGATTCGGTGGGCCTGGTTGATTTTGTTGCTGCTGCCGGTGACGACGGTCTTCGGGGCCTGGATTATCGACGGATCGCGTTTCCCGGACGGGGCGGCCCCGGTGGAAAAGACCTTTCCGGTTCTGGTCCTGGAGTTGGGGGGTGCCTGGACGGATTTCGAGTTGAAGGCGTCCGTGGATAATTTTGAGTCGCTGGTCTACTTCAT
>PWYW01000009.1 GCA_003567685.1 Gammaproteobacteria bacterium | reverse complement strand
TGATTCTGATCAGCGGGCTGGGCGGCTGCGCCGGCGCGACCACCGGTGGCTTCAAGATCATCCGCGTCTACCTGTTAAGCCGCCAGGGCCTGCGCGAGCTGCAGCGGTTGATTCATCCGCGCGCCGTGGTGCCGCTGAAGCTGGGCGGCCGCACCCTCGACCAGGAAGTGGCCAACGCGGTCTGGGGCTTCGTCAGTCTGTATATCCTGTGCGTGGTCGTCCTTACCCTGATTGTTTCGGGCATTGAGCAAGACCTGGTCACGGCGGTGTCCGTGGTGTTCTCGGCCATGAACAACCTCGGCCCGGCACTCGGCGAGGCCGGTTCCAACTGGGGGCCTTTGAGCGATTCTACCAAGTGGCTGATGAGCTTCGCCATGCTGCTGGGCCGACTCGAAATCTTCACCATCCTGGTGTTGCTTACGCCGGCCTACTGGAAGCATTGATCGGGAAAGGGAAGACGGAAGAAGGAAGACGGAAGACGGAAGACGGCACCCTGTAATCCCGGAATCGCGCGGCGATATCCGGGATCCCCCTCTCCTCTCCCCCTCCACTCTTCTCCCTTCTCCCTTCTTCTTCCCAGACAATTGACCGATCCGTTGCAGCCCGCTTAAACTTTTTGCTTGGCGCAAGTGGTAACGGGAACAATCAATGTCCAAGGCTATCAATCTTTATTCGCTCAGGCTGGTGCTGAGCTGCGTCCTGGGCGCGCTGATCTGCGCGCTGCTGCTTTCCGACGGCCTGGTTCGCACGCCATTGGGCGAGCCGGATGCCGCAGGTCACGTGGTTGTCGAGCAACGAACCTTCTGGCTGGGCGGTCTGCTGGTCGCCAGCCATCAGCGTGTTTACGATGATCAGCGGCAGTTGGTCGAGACGACGCCGCGTTCCTGGGCACTGGCGGTGACAGGGCCACGGCTGCTGCGTCTTCTGGCGCACCTGGGGCTGATCGGGCTGCTGGTCGCGCTGCTGGTCGCGCTGCTGAGCCATCTTCCGTGTGCACCATCGAGCAAGCTGCCGGCCCTGCGGGATCAGGCCAGGGCTCTGGGCGCGACCGTGCGATCACGAATCACGGCCATGGCCATGGCCAGGTCGCTGGGCCAGGGCATCGTGGCGGTTGTGGTGGTGTTCCTCTTGGCCTCGACCTTTGGGCCTACACCCATCGAGTATCAGTGGACGCTTTTCGAGCCCGATCGACTGGAGCAGGGCGAGCAGGTCCTGGCCCTGCACCTTGAGCAGACGGGCCGGCGCGGCCGGATCGAGCGCGACCTGAGCCGCGATGGCGAGCCGGTCCTGCGCCTGGTGGAAACGCGCTTCGAGCTGATCGACATGCTCCGCGAGACTGCCCTGGCGCCGCCCTTGCACGAGGTGATTGGGAGCAGCCAGTTGACAGTATCCTTCCCGGTGCCGCGCTGGATGTTCTGGCTGATGGGTGTAGCCGCCTTGCTGGCCGTGTTCATCCATCGGCGAAAGTCGACGGCCAGCATGCGATTGGTCTGACCGCATGAACCCGGAAGTGATCGAGAAGATGATTGCCGACGGTCGCGACTCCTACGAGGCGCGGCTGGCGGCCGGGCAGGCCCGGCTGAAAAATGGCGATGCCTCCATGGCCGTGGAACACTTCGAGAAGGCGACGGCGTTCAAACCCGGGCACACCATGGCCTGGCAGAATCTGGGCCAGGCTTTCGATCAGCTTGACCATTTTGAGAACTGTCGCGCGGCCTGGCAGCGAGGGCTGGAGGCGGCGCGCGAAAACGGCGATGTCCAGGCCGAAAAAGTACTTATCGTCTGGCTCAAGCGGCTGGACAAGCGGGGCGACCCGGATTCGACGGCCTGAGCCAGCGCCCCGGCATGGGGTAGACTCCGCCGAAGTGAATCAAGGCCTTTGACATGGGAGCCCCGGAATGAGTCAGCCCGAACCTTTGCTGTTGCCGCGCTTGAGCTGGCAGCAAGTGCTGTGGATTTTTGGTGCCCTGCTGGTGGTCGGCTGGCTGCTCTGGCTGCTCGGCCCGGTGCTGACGCCGTTCCTGGTGGCCGCCCTGCTGGCCTACATGGCCGACCCGATGCTGGTTCGATTGGAGCGCTGGGGGCTGCGCCGCGATGCTGCCGTTGGCCTGGTCTTTCTGGTGTTCACGCTGGCTTTGACCGGCGTGTTGCTGTTGATCATCCCGGTGCTGGTGCGCGAAACGGTGGATCTGTTCAACCGCTTGCCGGGTTATATCGAACAGCTGCAGCGTCTGTCCATGCCGCTGATCGAGGAATACCTGGATATTGAGCTTGACCCGGAAACCTTCGATGCCTCGGCCGTGCGGGCCCTGGTCGAAGAGAACTTTGCCAACATCGCCGCGGCGGCGCGCACGGCCTGGGGCTACATTGCCGATTCGGGCTCGCGCTTCATCATCTGGATTACCGGCCTGTTCCTGATTCCGTTGGTCACTTTTTACCTGATGCGCGATTGGCATCGGGCGCTGGATGCCCTGCGTGACCTGCTGCCGCGTGACATTGAACCCGTTGCCGTGCGCTTGACCCGCGACTGCGACGAGGCCCTGGGTGGCTTCCTGCGCGGTCAGTTGCTGGTGATGCTGGGGCAGGGCACCATCTATGCTGTCGGCCTGTGGATGATCGGCCTTAACAACGGCCTGGCCATCGGCGCGATTGCCGGGCTGGTCAGCTTCGTGCCCTACCTGGGGGCCATCATTGGGGTTTCGCTGGCCGTTGTGACCGCCATCATTCAGGATTCCGCCAGCTTTGGTCTCGGCGTTGAGACACGCTTCATGTTCCTGGTCATGGTGGCGCTCGTGTTCACCGTTGGGCAGTTGGTTGAAAGTTTCCTGCTTACCCCGAACCTGATCGGTGATCGCATTGGCATGCATCCGGTGCTGGTGATTTTCACGGTTCTGGCCGGTGGTTACCTGTTCGGATTCATTGGTGTGCTGCTGGCCCTGCCGGTGGCCGCAGCCGGCACCGTGCTGGTGCGATTCTTCTACCGAAATTACAAGCGAAGCCAGATTTACGCCCAGTCCAGCCAGGCGGACCGGGTGACTGACCCCGCCCTGGAGTCAGGCGGCGCGCCGACGCAGCTGGCCAGCGACTCGAACACGCCAGGCTCCGACGCGCCGTGATTGACCCGAACGCGGTCTTTGACAGTGGCCGATTGCTGGCCCTGCCGACCGAAACCGTGTACGGTCTGGCGGCCCCGATCGACCGGCCGGATCTGATTGCCCGGGTGTTCGCGCTGAAGGGCCGGCCGCCCAGCAACCCGCTGATCGTCCACGTAGGCAGCGTTGATCAAGCGCGCGCTTGTGCCGCTGAGTGGTCGGACATGGCTGATCATCTGGCCAGACGTTTCTGGCCGGGCCCGCTGACGCTGGTCGTGCCCCGGGCCGAGTCCATCAGTCCGGTGATCACGGCCGGACAGGACACGGTGGCCCTGCGCATGCCCAATCACCCGGTTGCCCTGGCCCTGCTCAAGGCCAGCCGGGTGCCCGTGGTGGCGCCCAGCGCCAATCTGTTCACCCGGCTGTCGCCCACCTGTGCGGCCGACGTGGCCGCAGCTTTTTCGGCTGAGGACGTCGAGATCGTGGACGGTGGACGCTGCGAGGTGGGCATCGAGTCCACGATCGTGGCCGTGGATGAAACCCGGCAAACGGTGACGCTGCTTCGCCCGGGCATGGTTGGTTCCGAGGCGCTGGCCAGCTCGCTGCTGCCCGGTTGGCAGTGGATCAATGCGGTTCAATCGGAGGCCGAACTGTCCGCAATAGCGCCTGGCCGGATGCGCGAGCACTACCGCCCGGTCAAGCCGTTGACGGTGGACTGCCGTGCCCAGGCTCCTCGATCAACGCCCGAGGGTGCCGTGACGGTTAGTTTGCCGCCAGATGCCAGAGACGCAGCCCGAGCGCTCTATCGGCGCCTGCGCGAGGCGGATCAGCAAGACGGTTGCAGCCTGTATCTGCGCCTGCCCCCGACTGCACTGTCAGACCCGAGCTGGGCCGCCATTCTCAACCGTCTGCGCAAAGCCGCCAGCCACTGGCTGGTGCCTTCAGATTGAGATCTGAGAAATCGGCCGCCAAGCCCGCCAAGGGCGCTTATTCCGTCTCCCCTCTCTCCACTTCCTTCTTGCCGGATGCGTAAAACTTCTGGCCATCCGGTTGTCGACTAAACCGTTTATAGAGCCAAAGGTATTGCGCCGGCGCCCGGCGAATGGCCTTTTCCAGCCAGCGGTTCATGTCGCTCAGGGCCAGGCTCGGGTCTTCATCCGTGATGGCAGGGCCGGCGCGTTCGAGGTGAATCGTCCAGCCTTGTCCCTGCCGACGGCGTTCGGCCCAGGCATAGAACA
The DNA here is from genome assembly GCA_003567685.1 of Gammaproteobacteria bacterium. GTDB lineage: Bacteria > Pseudomonadota > Gammaproteobacteria > Xanthomonadales > Wenzhouxiangellaceae > Wenzhouxiangella. Next base: position 87,927 of record PWYW01000009.1, on the reverse strand, counting down.
CGGCCGCACCGGTCTTGCGGGCCAGCCGGTTGGCCAGGGTCATGGTCAGTGCCGGCTGTTGGAACAGCGGCACGTAAACCCCATCGCCCCGCTTGGGCTGAATGTCGGCCGCAATGCCAACGCCATCGCCGGCGCGAAGCTGGGCCAGCAACTGGCGCATGGCCGGGCCGCCACCGGCCACCATGCGGTTGCCGAAGCGTTCCCGTGGCGCCGTGATGAACCGGTCCAGTGCCGGGTTGTTGGGCTGACGATAAAGCGTGGCCAGGCGCACTTGCCGACCAACCACGGTGTTAAGCAATTCCCAGTTACCGAGGTGGCCGGTGATGACCATGACCGGCTGGGATGCGTTGGCCTTCTTCAAGGCCTGGACGTTGGGCCAGTCCAGGTGACGGTCGATGCGCGCCGCCGACCAATGCCACAGCGCGCCGGCTTCGAACAGGCCGCGCCAAAGCTCGACCAGGTGTTGCCGGTGAAGACGCCTGCGCTCCCTGGTACTCAGCTCTGGGAAACAGCGCTCGAGATTGATGGCAATCACCCGGTGCTTTTTCCAGGGAACGGCGCGGGTGATGGTGCCGAGCGGCACGGCCAGGGCATGCAGCCAGGCCAGCGGCAGCCAGCTCATCAGGCGCAGCAGCGGGCGGGCCAGGAACAGCCAGAACCTCATTGGCGGTTGCGCCCAGCGTAGAAAGGCGCTTCACCCGCCGGGCGCAAACTGAAGCGCTTGTAGCTCCAGAGGTACTGCGCCGGATGGGCGCGGATTTTCTCCTCCAGCCAGGCGTGATAACTGGCCAGGGCCGCCGCCTCGTCCTGTTCACGGAAAGCGTCACTGGCTGGGTCGACCTCGACCGCCCAGCCCTGGCCGGACGGCAGTCGATGGCTGCTGGTCAGCAGCACGGCGCAGCCGGTCCGTTGGGCCAGTCGATAGACCAGGGTCATGGTGAGGGCGGGGACACCGAACAAGGGTATGAAGCGGCCTTCGCCCTGCTTGGGTTGCTGGTCGGCCAGCAAGCCAACGCCCTGGCCCTGGCGCAGCCGACGCAGCAGCTCGCGCATCGCCGGGCTGCCGCTGGCAATCAACTCGCCGCCAAAGCGCTGACGCGAGGCGGTGATCCGTTGATCGACCGCCGGGTCGCGCGGGGCCTTGTACAAATACGCCATGGGCTGACGAAGGCTGGCGTAGAGACTCAGGATTTCCCAGTTGCCCATATGTGCGCCCACCATCAGAAAGCCGCGTCCCTGGGCTTGCGCCTGTTCCACGTGTTGCCAGCCGGTGACCGACGGCACATGGTCAAGCAGTTTCTGTGCCGGCCAGTGCCAGACCGCCCCGGTTTCCAGAGCCAGACAGGCCATCTGGTGCCAGTGCCGTCGGCGAAGCCACTGCCGTTTGTCTGTCGGCCAGTCGGGGCAGGCCAGCGCCAGATGCTGATCAATGATGCGATTCTTCCGGCCGGCCAGGCGGTTGGCCAGCGCACCCAGCGGCCGGGCGCACTGCTGAAGCCAGGCCAGCGGCACCAGGGCCAGGCATCGAATCAGAAATTCGGCCAGGGCGATTTTCAAGAAGGCTTCCCGCACAGTCGGTTGAGACTGCAAGGATACCGAAGGAAGAAGGGAGAAGGAGTTCCGCCACGTCCCATCTTCCGTCTCCCGTCTCCCCTCTTACCTCTTACCTCTTACCTTTCACCTCTCACCTTTCATCGCCCTCATAAACCAACAATGATGGATCCGCTGGTTGCGCTGAAAGTCTTTCGGTATTGACCAGGCGCTTCGGTCTTCGACCTGGTAGCGCTCGGTCAGGCCCGGGTCAAGCTTGAAGTTGCGCAGATTGGTCGAAAAGATCAGCGTGCCGCCGTCGTTCAGGCAGTGCATGGCGTTGTCGATCAGCTCGACATGGTCGCGCTGGATGTCCAGGCTGCCGTCCATTCGCTTGGAGTTGGAAAAGCTCGGCGGGTCGAGGAAGATCAGGTCATACAGCTCGTCGCAGTCGGCCAGCCAGGCCCGGCAGTCGGCGTGGAACAGCCGGTGCGCGGGGCTGTTTTGCTGGTTCAGCCACAGGTTTTTCTGCAGCCAGTCCAGGTAGGTTTTTGACAAGTCGACGCTGGTGGTGCTGGCTGCCCCGCCCAGCGCAGCGTGCACGGTGGCCACGCCGGTGTAGCAGAACAGGTTGAGAAAATGCTTGCCCTGGGCGTTCTCGCCAATCCACTGGCGAACCGGCCGATGGTCAAGGAACAGGCCGGTGTCCAGGTAGTCGGTCAGGTTTACCCACAGGCGGCAGGGGCCTTCACGCACCTCCAGCATCTGGCCCTGTTCGGATTGTCGCTTGTACTGGGCATCGCCCTTCTGGCGGCGCCGCAGCTTGAAGGCCAGTCGTCGCGGGTCGATATCCAGCGCGCCCGGCAGCGCGCTCAGGGCAGCTCTAAGGCGTGACTGGGCCTTGCCCGGGTCGACCGAGGCCGGCGCCTGGTATTCCTGAACGTGCAGCCAGTCGCCCTCGCGAGTCTGGTACCTGTCCACGGCCAGTGCGTATTCCGGAATATCGGCATCGTAGAGTCGGTAACAGGAAATCGCTTCGCGCTGCAGCCATTTCCTGAGCTGACGCTGGTTCTTGTGCAGGCGATTGACGAAATCCTCGGCCGGCTCGTGCCTGTCGGCGCCGGCCTCCAGGGCAATCTCGAAGCGCTCCAGGCGGCACTCGATGGGGCCGTTGAACAGTTGCCAGCTCTTGTCGGGTTTGAGTCCCACCTGGCAGCCCGCGCCGTTCAGGATCACGGCGCGCCAGCCGCTGAAATGGCGTTTCAACGTGTCGCCGAGGCGAAGGTAGAGGGGAACCAGTTCGTGCTGGTCGGCCAGGCGCTCGCCATAGGGCGGGTTGGTGACGACCAGGCCTCGCTCACTGCCTTCCGGCGGGCGGGCGTCGGCCAGGTCGGCTTGCTCGACGTGGATTTTGCCGGCCAGCCCGGCGCGGCGAATATTGGCTTGGGCCAGCGCCACGGCATCGGGGTCATGATCGAAGCCGATCAGCGAGGGCAGTGCGGCCATCCCGGTTTCCTGACGTTCCAGGGCGTCATCGACCAGTTGCTTCCAGCACTGGGAATCGTGTTTCAGCCACTTCAGGAAGCCGAAGCGCGTTCTCAGCAGGCCCGGGGCCGAATCGCTGGCCAGCCAGGCGGCCTCGATCAGCAGGGTGCCCGAGCCGCACATCGGGTCGACCAGCGGTGCGCCTTCAGCGGCCAGTGCCGGCCAATCGGCGCGCATCAGCACGGCCGCGGCCAGGTTCTCTTTCAGCGGCGCCACGTTGCCGCCGGTGCGGTACTCACGACGGTGCAGGCTGTCGCCGGACAAGTCCAGCGCCACCGTGACCTGGTCGCGGTGCATGTGCACGTTGATGCGGATGTCCGGCGTCTGGATGTCCACCGAGGGCCGTTCGCCGGTGCGCTCGCGCAACTGGTCGACAATGGCGTCCTTGACTCGCTGCGAGGCAAAGCGCGAGTGGCTGATCAGCGCCTTGATGCCGGTGAAGTCCACCGCCAGGCTGCAATCGGGCGCGATATGGGCCAGCCAGTCGATGGTTCCAACGCCGGCATACAAGCCTTCGTCGTCATCGGCGCTGAAGCTGGCCAGCGGCAGCAGAATGCGATTGGCAATCCGCGACCACAAGCAGGCGCTATAAGCCGCCTTCAATTCGCCCTTGAACGACACGCCGCCGCGCGTCGGACGCACGCCTTCCAAGCCAAGAGCGTTCAGCTCGGCAGCCAGTAAATCTTCCAGCCCACGCGGAGCCGTGGCAAAAAATTCAGTCATGTGAACAAGTATGACGGGCCTGGCGCCTGTCTTGGGCAAAAAAGAAAATCTTTATGTCGCAAAGAAGCAAAGGAGCAAAGAAGCAAAGAGGAAGCAAAACAAGTATGCCGAAGCGCAGCAACACCAGCAGTTCCTGCTCAGGAGTTCGGATGCTGAAAAGTCAGCCGATCCTGAGCAGGAATTGCTTTCCCCCTTCGCTGCTTGCCTGCTTTGTTGCTTCGCGACATAAAGATTTTCCTGATTACGTCTATGACTTAGCCATTGCGGTGGCCACGTATCTGATGAAATCAGTCGGGAAATTTGGCGCCTGTAGAGGACTCCGAGCATCCGGTGGCGCCAGGTGCTTCGGGCCAACCGGGGCGGTCGGCTGGCTTGCCGGGTGAAGGTTCTCGGGAGCTTAAGTGACCTCGAGATCACACCGTAAGAGCGGACAGATTCACGACTTCCTTGAGCTTTCATCCGGCGGATAGCGGCTGATGGCTGCCGGGAAGCGTCCGCGCCCCGGCCGGCCCGAAGCACCTAACGCCCCCCGATGCAGCAGCCGGCACCGCTCGCCGCCTGCCCCCTGAATTATCGGGGTCCGAATCGATGGCTGAGTTAACTGCGTAATCAGGAAGATTTTTGTCTTTCGCGGTCGATCAGGCGGCTTCGGCGGGATTGGTCTGGGGCGAGGATTGGGCCTGGCCGAGAATCATGTCGGCGGCTTTCTCGGCAATCATGATGGTCGGCGCGTTGGTGTTGCCGCCAACCAGCGTGGGCATGATCGAGGCGTCAATTACGCGCAGGTTTTCGATGCCGCGCACCTTCAGTTCCGGATCAACCACGGCGTGCGGATCGGAGCCCATGCGGCAGGTGCCGACCGGGTGATAGATGGTTTCGGCCTTGTTGCGGATGAAGTTGATCAGTCCGTCGCGGCTGGTGACCTCGTTGCCGGGGTAAATTTCGTGTGCCCGGAACGGCTTGAAGGCCGGCTGGTTGAGGATATCGCGCGACAGCCGAACGCAATCGAGCATCAGCTCCAGGTCATTGGCCTCGGACAGGTAGTTGGCGTGGATGGCCAGCGGTGCGCGCGGGTCGGCCGAGCGAAGCGCCAGGTGGCCGCGGCTTTCCGGTCGCAGCGGGCAGGCGTGCAGGGTGTAGCCGTCGCCAGGCAAACGGTTGCGCCCGTGGTCATCGAGCAGGGCCGGCACGAAGTGCATCTGGATGTCGGGTCGGTCGTCCCGACCACGCCCTGACACCAGGAACCCGCCGCCTTCGGCGATATTCGAGGTGCCTTCGCCCTCGTGGTGCAGGAAATAGCGAAGCCCTACCCGCAGTTCGCTCAGTTGGTCATAGGTAACCGGTTGCGAGCAGCGGGTCAGGGTGCAGATATCGAGGTGGTCTTGCAGGTTGTCTCCAACCGCTGGCAGTTCGTGGCGCACCTCGACTCCGGCGTTTTCCAGCATCGGCGCCGGGCCAATGCCCGACAGCATCAACAGCTGCGGCGAATTGATCGCGCCGGCTGCCAGCAACACCTCGCGCCGGGCCCGAACGCTGTGCACCCGTCCGCGGCGCTGGTAGCGAAGCCCGGTGACGCGGTCTTGTCCTGCGAAGGTCAGGCCCAGCGTCATGGCGCCGGTGATGACCGTCAGGTTGGGCCTGGGGCGGGCAGGTTTCAGGTAGCCGACCGCCGTGGAGCATCGGCGCCCGTTGCGCTGGGTGACCTGGTACAGGCCAAAGCCGCGTTGGGTGGGGCCGTTGAAGTCCCGGTTGCGGGCAAAGCCGGCCTGTTCGGCCGCCTGGATGAAGACATCGGTCAGCGGGTTGCTGAAGCTCAGGTCCGATACGCTCAAGGGCCCGCCGACGCCGTGCAGATCCGACGGGCCTCGCGCCTGGTCCTCGGAGCGCTTGAAGTAGGGCAGCACATCTTCCCAGCCCCAGCCGGGGTTGCCCAGCGCGGCCCAGTCGTCGTAGTCGCTGCGGTGGCCACGCGAGTAGCACATGGCATTGATCGAGCTGGACCCGCCCAGCACGCGACCGCGCGGCCAATACAGCCGGCGGTTGTTCAAGGCCGGCTCGGGTTCGGTTTCATAGGCCCAGTTGATCGACTTGAACAGCATCAGCTTGGCCAGGCCCGCTGGCATATGGATAAACGGATTCCAGTCGCGCGGGCCAGCCTCCAGCAGCAACACGCTGACGGCCGGGTCGGCACTCAGGCGGTTGGCCAGCACGCAACCGGCCGATCCGGCACCAACGATGATGTAGTCGTAATTTTGCGGCATTTCCGTTTAAACCTCTTCGGGGCGGGGATTATCCCAAACCACACTTTAGCCTGTGTGATTAGAGCGGACGGTCTAGCCCGTCTGCGACTCGACTCCCTGGTCGACGGAAATGCGGTTGGCGGCCGCCGAGCCGGGCCGGAGCCTTGTTCCTCCGGCCCGCCCGGGCAAGCAGTTGTTTTTACTCGAAGCGGTCCTGGAATATCGGGTCCTCCTGGGTGCTGATTTCATAGCGAACGATGCCGCTGAATGCCCGGGGAGAAAACAGGTTGCCGGAAAACGGCTGGTTGGCCGTGGTGGCGGTATCGCTGAACAGGGCAAGGTCTTGATTGCTCCAGGTGGTCTGCGGCGGGTTGTCGTTGGTGCCATGGTAGCGGAGGCCGCCGTTGCCCATCGTTTGGAGATACACGCCTGTCACGTCGCCGGGGAGCAGTTCGATCACCTCATCCAGGGTGGCAGAGGAAAGTGCCGTTGGCGTATCGTCCAGGTCAACGGTCTCGTATGTCAGCGTTTCATGCAGTTGCCAGCCGTCTGCGTCGTCAGTGTTGCCCACATAGCTTCCATCGCGCAGGAACACGCTGATTTCGACGGTCGAGTTGCCGTCGAATTCTGCTGTTGGCAGATCGAAACCGGTAATCTCAAGCGGGCTGCCGGTCGCCTCCACATCCAGGAACACGCCGCCGCTTCCGTTGTTTTGGGTCGCCGTGCTCAGCGTGCCAGGGCCGGTGCCAACGGTCACTGGCTGGGCAGTGAATTGACTGGTATTGGCATACGGGCCGCCGGGCTGGTCGGTTGTCGTGGCGACGAGCTGACCGCCCATTGGAACGCCCCTTGGCCAGCTGAAGGAAACGGTTGAGAAGCCGACGTTGTAGACGTAGTCGATGGTGGTCAGCAGTCTCGGCATCATGCTGTCGGGGTCAACCAGGTACAGATCAACCAGCAACGGATAGCTGGCATTGTCAGGTAGCGTCTGGACGCGCAGTTCGATTTCTCCCTTGCCCGTTTGAGGGTTGAGAGCGCTGCTGCCGGACTGGATTTCTGGCCAGTTGAGTTGGGTGTTCGGGCCTGAATTGCCACCACCCGGATCAATGGCGTCCATGCCCAGGTTAATGTCACGGCCGCTGTTGTCGAGGAAGACATTGCCCCGGATGGTGTTGCGCACGCTGTCGTCATCCGCTGATCCGGCATCGACGCCGCGTGCATTGTGGGCAATCACGTTGCCGCTACCCAGTGCGTTGGGCCAGTTTTCCGTTGAGATCGACTCGTTGGCAGCGAACCCGATCTGGTTATCGGACGCGCCTGACGTCACGCCAGCGATCCGAATGCCGTACAGGTTGCCAATAGCGGTGCCGTCGGGGTGTCGTCCAATCCAGTTGCCTTCGGCGGTGACCTCGCTTGCGCTTGAGGTGAGAAGTATGCCGCTCGATTCGCTGTTGCCGATGATATTGCCCTGGCCGGGCAGGCCGATTGCCACGGTGGCTTCATTACCCTGCACCGAAATGCCGGTGCTGTTGCCCAGGTCATTGCCATCGGCATCGGTACCGACATAGTTGTTTCGAATGGTGATTGGATCGTTGGAGTTCACCAGTAGAATGCCCCGGGCGTTGCCGCCGATCACATTGCCCGTGGCCAGGCTGGTGCCACCAATCGTGCCGCTGCCGGACATCCTGATGCCGTCTTCATTGTCCAGCAGCGTGTTGGCGAACAGGTCGGTGTCGCTGCTGTTGGTCAATGCTCGAATGGCCTGGCCGCAATTGGCGATTCGATTTCTGCGAACGACCGACCCGTTGCCGTTGCGGATTTGAATGCCAACGTTCAGGCCAAACGGCTCGCCGTCCGCGTCGAGGCCGATCCGGTTGCCGACGATTTCGTTGTCATCGGCTGAAATGGGTGCCGTGCCGGTGCGTCCGACAACAATACCGATCTGATCGCCGCCGCCGATGGCATTGCCGGTGTTGGCGCTGGTTCCCACTTGGTTGTCGTTGGAACCAAGGAGGATCGCGCTTTCACCATGAAGGGCGTAGTCCTCCGGGAAGAAACCTGGTGCTGTGCCGTTTTCGGGCGGCAGGCCGATTCGGTTGTTGGTGACCAACTGACCATCGGCAAATATCCGCATGGCACTGGCCGTCTGGTTGGCAAAGTAGTTGCCGCCCAGAGACCCGATCTGGTTGCCGGCATTGGCGCTGGCGGCCACGAATACGCCAGTTTCGTTGGTCGAGTCCTCCGACGGCTCCAGGAGTGGATCGGGCAGGCCGCTGTTCGGGCGCACGCCGAAGTTATTGTCAAACAGAATATTCTCACCCGATCCCGTACCGATGAATACTCCGTAGCGCTCGTTCCCCCGGAAAGAGTTCCCGCGAATGATGTTCTGGCTGCTGTTGATCAGGCGCAGGCCATCTCTCCCGTTCCTGATGGTAAAGCTCGCGCTGGTGATTATGCCGGCGAGGGAGTTGCCCTGGATGGTCAGGTTGGAAGCGTTTTCAATGGTCAGCGCATCATTGAGACGACCGATGCCAATGTTTTCGATACTGGAGTGATCGCTGCCCTCGCCAAAGGTGACGCCTGAATAAGAAGCCACCCCAGCCGGGGCCGAGATCAAAACCTTCGGGCGACCACCCGTCCACATTGGGTGTGTTTGGCCACGAAGCTCGACCCGTTGGTGAATGGTCGGCAGCGCACTGCCAATCTGGATCAATGAGAAATTGTTGCTCGCGAACGGGACGTTGGTGAATTCAATATTGACCCGGCTGCTGCGTTCATTGGCGGCTTGAATGGCAGCTCTGAGTGTGCACTCCTGGGCGAAGGGGGGTGAATCGCCAACAAAATCGCCGGTCCAGCAGCTGCCGCTGTCGGCGTTGGAAGACTTCGGCGCGTCGCCGAGCGAATTGACCTGAATGGTGGTGCTTTGGGCGTAGGCCTGCAGGCTCGTTGCGAACAGTAGCCCGACGATGACAAGCCATCGCATTGGGTGAAAAAAGTGAATCATGCTGATTTTTCCTGCGAACAAGATTGGGGTCTACCCTTGAAAACGCGTTCGCGGAAAAATGTTCGCCAAAACGGCCAGGCCGATCGGCCTCGTGGGGTGTTGCCTCGCTCATGGAGGCCTGAAGAATCGGTTAATCAAAGGCGGGCCAGCTGATTCATCATGGCGAAGGCTTCCAGGGGGCGTTGCACCTGTTTGCTTAATGCCAACACCTTGAATTTTTCACCCATCTCGCCCGGAAGCGTCAGGCGTTTGAGTTCAGCGGTCAGGCGCAGTCGCTCGATGTCATCGTCGGCTTGATCAAGGAGTTCATGCGCGCCAAGGGAGAGCAGGAAGCCAGCCTGGCTGGTAAAGCCAGCGACTTCCAGACCGGCGTCAAAGCCGGCTTCGGCGGCCAGGCTGAAGTCGACGAAGCTCGACAGGTCGGTCAGTCCTGGCCACACGAAGGGGTCGAAGTGGGCCCGATGACGGTAATGGCAAACCAGCGTGCCATGGCGGCGGTCAGGATGGTAATACTCGCTGCTCGGATAGCCATAGTCGATGAACAGCGCCAGCCCCTGTGCCAGTGGCGCGGTTACGGTCTTCATCCAGGCAGGCAGGTCCAGACAGATCTCGCTCTGATAGCCGGTCGGCAAGGTCCAGGGCAGACCGTCGAGCAGGCGATGAAGGGCCGCTTCCAGCCGGCCCTCGGCGCGGCGGGTGGTCCAGCTCAGTCGATTCTGGTCCAGCGTTACGCAACGTTCCAGCGGGCCGTCCTTGCCAATCTCGAAGCCGTGCACCGGCAAGGCGTCGATCACCTCGTTGGCCAGGATGACGCCGCAGAACGACTCCTCCGGCGGCTCGGTCAGCCAGTCAACGCGCTGTTTCAGCGCGGTTGGCAACGCTTCCAGCGTGGCTGATTGAACCTCGCGCAGGCTGGCGCTGGTGTCGAGAATCCGGTAACGGCCAGGTGGTCGTTCGAGTCGGGCGAGCAGGTCACGCGCCAGTACGCCCGATCCTGCACCCAGCTCCAGCAGGGTCCAGTCATCCGGCCATTCGCTACTGACGGCATCGATTTGCCGGGCCAGAGCGGCGGCAAAAAGCTCGCCCTGTTCGGGCGCGGTCACGAAATCGCCTTGAGCGCCAAATTTGTGCAAACCGTTCTGGTAGTAGCCCAGGCCGGGTTGGTAAAGCGCCATGCGCAGATAGTCGGCCAGGCTGATCGGGCCTTGCTCGCGGATGGCTTCGGCAATGCTTTCGCCCAGCGTCTGGCTTAGCTCGACCAGTTCGGGCGGCGGCGAAGGCAGCGACAGGGCGGTGTGGCGGCTTGGCATTGGGATAGGGATCGGGGTGCAGGGTCGTCGAATGAGTGTACTCGCCGGCTTGCCGGGGTTTTGTGTCTGCGACACCTTGATGATGGCGATCTGCCATTATCCGCGCTGTTGTTTCCCAAAACGGATCTTGTTCAATGACTCAAGCAAGTGCGGCCCCGGTCGCGATCATCACCGGCGCTGCCCGCCGAATTGGCGCCACCATCGCCGAGTTCCTTCATCGACGTGGTTTGAGTGTGGTCATTCATTACCGGGGCTCCGCGGATGCGGCCCAGGCGCTGGTCGAGCGCCTCAACGGCCAGCGCGCGGGTTCGGCGATTGCGGTCCAGGCCGATCTGGCTGATCCGTCCGCGCCCGAAACGCTGTTGAAGGCGGCGATCGACCAGTTCGGTCGGATTGATGTGCTGATCAACAATGCCTCGGCGTTCTATCCCACGCCGGTTGGCGAGGCAACACAGGCTCACTGGGACGATCTGTTCGCCAGCAATGTTCGCGCGCCGTTTTTCCTGTCACAAGCCTGCGCGCCGCACCTGGCCCGCCGCGGTGGCGCCATCGTCAACCTGGTCGATATCCACGCCCTGGTGCCGATGCAGCGTCACTCGGTCTACGGCATGGCCAAGTCGGGGCTGGTGATGCAGACACGCGCCCTGGCCAAGGAGTTGGCCCCGGACATTCGCGTCAACGCGGTCGCGCCAGGTGCCATTCTGTGGCCCGAAAATGAGGATTCGCCCGAAGCCGCCGAGGCCATCCTCGATCGGGTGCCGCTGGGCCACCAGGGACGCCCTGAAGATATTGCCGGCGCGGTGACCTTTTTTGCCCTGGATGCTCCTTACGTCACCGGCCAGATCCTGGCGGTTGACGGCGGGCGGATGCTCAATATGTGAGGGGGCGGTAAAAGGTAAGGGGTAAAAGGCGAGAGGTAAGCCGAAACCCCTTTGTCTGTTTACCGCAATAAGCGGCTGACTTCGCGGAATCTCGGATGGCGGGCATCCTGCATCAGTTCGAACAGCGCCATCTCGACGTTGGACAGGTGCACGCCGGCCTTCGCCATGCGCTGGATGCCGATGTCCCGGTTGGTGGCCGAGCGTGAGGAGACGGCGTCGCAGATCAGGTGGACCTGGTAGTCTTCTCGGCGCAGCGCGGCGGCGGTCTGCCAGACGCAGACGTGGGTTTCAATGCCGCACAGCAGAATCTGGCTCGCCTCACTTTGACGGATGCGGGCTTGCAGGTCTGCATCGCCCCAGCAGCCGAAGCTGGATTTCGAGCACGGTTCGAGCCCGTCCAGTTTCTCGACCAGTTCCGGCACGGTGCCGCCGAGCTTGTCGGGCAGTTGTTCGGCCCAGAGCACCGGCACGCCGAGCAGACGGCAGCCTTCGATCAGAATCTGCTGCTGCCGAATCATCGCATCGGACTCGTGCATCAGCCGGGCCAGCTTGCCCTGGACGTCGACAACCAGCAACAGGCTGTCATCAATACGGGGATGGTCGATCTGATGGGCCATGGTGTTCACGCTTCAGCAAGGTGGAGATATCAGCTTAACCACGGAACGATCGGAAGGTACGGAAAGCGAGGAAAAATCTTTTTTCGCGAAACAGCACAGCACCAAAGCAGCAAAGTAGTTCCTGATTACGTCGATGACTCAGCCATTTCGGTGGCCACGTCTCCGATGAAATCAGCCGGGAAATTTGGCGCCTGTAGAGGACTCCGAGCATCCGGTGGCGCCAGGTGCTTCGGGCCAACCGCGGCGTTCGGCTGGCTTGCCAGGTGAAGGTTCTCGGGAGCTTAAGTGACCTCGAGATCACACCTTACGAGCGGACGGATTCACGACTTCCTTGAGCTTTCATCCGGCGGATAGCGGCTGAGGGCTACCGGGAAACGTCCGCGCCCCGGCCGGCCCGAAGCACCCGGTGGGCCACGCGGTGGATTGAATAACGCTCAGCCGTCGCACAAGCGTTGTGGGCAAGGCGCGCGAGCGCAGGACTGGCCGTTGCCAATTCAAGCGAGCGGAACGCCGCTCACGGCGGTTGTGCGGCGGCCCTTCTCTATTCTTTGGGGGGGAGCCACTGTGCTGGCACGACTCGGCGTTGCGTTCCTTGGCAAGGGCTGGCCATTCCCTGCGGAACGCGCCTTGATTCGCGCCAGCACAGTGGCTCTGAGCGTTATTCAATCCACCGCGTGGCCCACTGCCCCCCCCGATGCAGCAGGCTGAAAGACCGCAGGGGGTCGAGCGCGCCCTTTCCTCAAAACCCTCAGCGGGGAGTGGTGTTGGCTGCTGGCGAGCACTGGCGCGCGGAGGCGGGCACGGTGTTTCAGCCGTTTCAGGCGCCCGGGACCCAGCCAGAAACCAAAGCACCATCAGGAGCCTCAATGGCATTCACTGGCACCCAGGCTCCCTTGAGCTCGAAGAATCGACACCGCCGGATAGCGCCAGCGCTCGCCAGCAGCCGGCACCGCTCGCCGCCTGCCCCCGGCCCCCTGAATTCTCGGGGTCCGCATCAATGGCTGAGTTATGTGCGTAATCAAGAATCTTTTTGTCGCGAAGCAGCGAAGCATCAAAGCAGAAAAGTAATTAAGTCAAGAACCTTCTTTATCCTTCGCGTCTTCGCTGCTTGGCTGCTTTGCGTCCAAGAGGTTTTTCTTTTGCTTTCAGGATTTAGATACTTGCAACGAGCGGTCGCCCTCGAAGCGGGCCCAGTGGTCGGCGAAGGTTTGGCCGGTGACAGGGTGTTTCAGGTTCGGGGCGATGTCGGCCAGTGGTTTGAGCACGTGGGCGTATTTCAGGATTTCGTCGCGGGGCAGTTCGAGGCCGTCAAACACGCCGGCTTTATCGCCGTGCAGCAGGATGTCGATGTCCAGCGAGCGGTCGGAAAATTTCGGCTGGCTGCGATCCCGTCCGTGGCGATTTTCCAGTTCGGTCAGCCAGTCTTTCAGCTCGGCTACGGAGCGATCCGTGCGGATCAGCGCGGCAGCGTTGAGGAAATCCTCGCCGGAAAATCCGACCGCCGCCGAGCGGTAAACGGGCGACACCACGACATCGCCGAACTCGCGTCGAAGTTCGACGATGCCGGATTGGATGTTGCGCTCGGCGTCCTGATTGCTGCCCAGGCCCAGATAGGCGTCAATCATTCAAAATCCTCGTTGGTCTATTGCGGCCGCTGGCCGCGTTCAATCTGAATGCCGACCGAGCGCGAGCCGCGCACGGCGCCCGGCTTGTCCAGCCGGAGGCGCACCCACTGTACCGGAAACTCGTTGAGAATGATCTCGGCGCAGCGTTCGCCCAGCGTTTCCACCAGTCCGAATTCGCTTTTTTCGACAAAGGCAATCAACCGCTTGGAGACGGCCTTGTAGTCCAGCGCATCCTCGATGCGGTCAGTAGCGGCGGCGCGCCGGTTGTCGCTGTTCATTTCGATGTTCAGGCGCACGGTCTGACGAATCTCGCGCTCCCAATCGAAGATGCCGATAACGGTCTCGATGTCCAGGTCGTTAATGAAGACAATATCCATCAGGGGGTTAACCACTCCTGCCAGGGGTTGAAATCCGATTGCCGGTCAAGTTGCACCCCGGCCATCAGGCGGGCGGACGCAATTCATCCAGCGGCCAGCGCGGGCGAACGGCAATCTGGCCGTCGTGAAGTCCCTCGCGCAGTCGATGCCAGCCGGCGTGGGCAATCATGGCCCCGTTGTCGGTGCACAGGCTGGGACGCGGATAGTACACCTGCCCGGGCAGCGCGGTGTCGAGGGCCTGGCGCAGCTTGCGGTTGGCACTGACACCGCCGGCAATCACCAGCCGCTTGAGACGCCGTTCCTTCAGCGCCCGCGAGCATTTGATGACCAGCGTGTCGACCACGGCCTGTTCGAAGCCGGCGGCGATATCCGGATAGTGGCTCTCGTCTTGCTCGGCCTGGCACTGGCGAATCAGTTGCCGGGTATGGGTTTTCAGGCCGGAAAAGCTGAAATCAAGCCCGGGGCGGTTGGTCATTGGGCGGGGGAAGTCAAAGCGGCCGACCTGGCCCTGGTCTGCCAGCCGGGCCACCTCGGGCCCGCCCGGGTAGCCGAGTCCCAGCAAGCGGGCCGTTTTGTCGAAGGCCTCGCCGGCGGCATCGTCCAGCGTTTCCCCCAGCAGGCGATACTGGCCGATGCCGGTGACCTCGACCAGCATGGTGTGCCCGCCGGATACCAGGAGCGCGATGAATGGAAAGTCCGGACTTTGCGCCTCCAGCATTGGCGAGAGCAGGTGGCCTTCCATGTGGTGAACGGCAATCGCGGGGATTCGGGCTGCCGTGGCCAGGCCGACCGCTACGCTGGCTCCAACCAGCAGCGCGCCGGCCAGGCCGGGGCCGGCAGTGTAAGCGACGCCGGCCAGTTCGGAAGGGGCCAGCCCGGCCTGGTCGAGGGCCTGGCGAACCATGCCCGGCAGTTTGCGGATGTGGTCGCGCGAGGCCAGTTCGGGCACCACGCCACCGTAGGCGGCGTGGTCGGCCTGGGTATACACCAATTCAGCCAGCAGGCCCTGGTCCGGATGGTAAATGGCGACACCCGTCTCGTCGCACGAGGTTTCAATGCCAAGAATGCTTTGCATGGATACATTTTCGCAGGTTATAATGGGCGACTTTCACCCACAATTTTCCAAAGGATCGGGTTAATGCCCAGCGTTAAGGTCAAAGAAAACGAGCCGTTCGAGTATGCCCTGCGTCGCTTCAAGCGCGCTTGCGAGAAGGCGGGCGTCGTCGCTGAAAGCCGTCGTCGCGAATTCTTCGAGAAGCCGACTCAGGAGCGCAAGCGCAAGAAGGCAGCAGCTGTCAAGCGCCACCTGCGCAAGCTGTCTCGCGAGCGGGTCAACCGCCGTCGATTGTACTAAAACCCTCTTCGGGGCGTGGATGGTCGTCCGGACTGCCGGGCGTTGATCCAACCCGAGAGTGCTTGTTCCGGGCACCTCGTCCGGCCCGCCGAATTTCCAGCCAGCGATTCTTGAAAAGCCATGTCTCTCAAGCAACAGCTCAGTGATGATATCAAGCAGGCCATGCGGGGCGGTGACAAGCTGCGTTTGAAGACGTTGCGCATGGTGTCTGCCGCCATCAAGCAGCGAGAAGTCGACGAGCGCATTGAGCTCGACGATAGCGCCGTCTTGGCCGTGCTCGAGAAAATGATCAAGCAGCGCCGCGAGTCGGCCGAACAGTATCATCAGGGTCAGCGGCCGGAGCTTGCCGAGATCGAGGAAGCCGAGATCAAGGTGTTGTCCGTTTACCTTCCGGAGCCGCTTGGTTCTGAGGAGCTTGATGCCTTGATCGACCAGGCGATCGCCCAGCAGGATGCGGTTGGCATGGCTGCGATGGGTGCGGTCATGGCGACGCTGAAAGATCAGGTCCAGGGCCGAGCGGACATGCGCGACGTTTCAGCCCGGGTCCGCGCCAGGCTGGCAGGCTGAACGCCTGTCGCCACCAGGCCATAAGCCTTGGGCGGTCGAATCCCGGACGATTTCATCGAAACGCTTCTCGAGCGTGTCGACATCGCCGAGGTCATCGGCGCGCGTGTTGATCTGCGCTCGGCCGGTCGCGGAGAATACAAGGCGCTCTGCCCCTTTCATGACGAGCGCACCCCCTCATTTACCGTCAGTAGCGACAAGCAGTTCTACCACTGCTTTGGCTGCGGTGCCCACGGCACGGCGGTTGGCTTTCTCATGGAGCACGATGGGCTCGAGTTTCCCGCCGCAGTTGAAGAGCTGGCCAATCTGGCTGGCCTGGAAGTGCCGCGCGAAGGCGGCCAGGCCCCGGTCAAGCGGCACGAGCGGTTGTATGCGGCCCTGGCCGCTGCCCAGGCCTGGTTTCGGCGCCAGCTGGGGGCTAGTGAGAAAGCTCGGCAGTACCTGAAGCAGCGCGGCTTCGACAAGGCCACCGTGGACGAATTCGGCATCGGCTTTGCGCCCGATGCCTGGCAGGGTTTGAGCGATACCCTGGTTGCCGAGGGCTTCGAGTTGACCGAGCTTGAGAAGGCCGGCCTGATCACGCTCAAGAACAACCGCCCGGTCGACAAGTTTCGTGGTCGGGTAATGTTTCCGATCCACGACCGACGTGGTCGGGTCATCGCTTTTGGTGGTCGCGTGATCGACGATGGCCAGCCCAAATACATGAACTCGCCGGAAACCCCGGTGTTCCACAAAGGCCGTGAGTTGTATCGGCTGTACCAGGTACGCCGGCGCGGGCTGCCTGACCAGGTGTTGGTGGTTGAAGGCTACATGGATGCTGCGGCACTGCACCAGTTCGGTTTCGGCGATGTCGTCGCCACGCTGGGCACGGCGGTGACGCCCGACCACCTGGACGCCCTGTTCCGGGCCAGTCCGCTGGTGGTTTTCTGCTTCGATGGGGATCGGGCCGGTCGCCAGGCCGCTTGGCGTGGGCTCGAGGCGGCGCTGCCGCTGATGCGCGACAACCGGGAAATTCGTTTCCTGTTTCTGCCAGATGGCGAAGACCCTGACACGCTAGTGCGGGAAGGTGGCCGGGATGCACTGACCCAGGCGCTGGGCGAGGCGCGCAGCCTGTCGGCGTTCTTTTTCGACCAGATGGCCAGCCAGGTTGATCCGGAGACTCTGGACGGGCGCGCCCGGCTGGTAGCGCTGGCAGAGCCCTACCTGGAAAAGCTGCCTCCGGGGCCGTTTGCTGACTTGATGCGCGAGGAGCTCAAGCGCCGGGCCGGCCACAGTGGTCGCAGCATGGCAGCCCGCTCGGCGCCACGCCGCCGGGCCGAATCGGCCGAGCGAAGCGCGGGTTTTGCCGACCGACCACTGACGCCTGTACAATATGCTGTTGCCCTGCTGGTGCAGCGGCCAGCCTTGGCCGAGCGCGTTCATGATGACGCCCTCGCTGGTAGGGGGGAAATCAAGGGTTTGAATTTCCTCCGCGAATTGATTGATTTTTGCCGCCAGCGGCCCCAGCTTTCAACGGCTAAGCTGCTGGAATTGTGGCGCGATCGCCCGGAAGCTCCCTGGATGGGGCACCTGGCGACCCGCCCGGTATGCAACGAGTCGGCGCAGATGCCGGCGGCCCTGACGCAAATTCTGGTCAGAATCCGTCTTTTACAGCATCAGGCACGCGTTCGGGAATTGCAGCAGGCGCAACTGCAGGAAGGCGGTCTCGATCCGGATCGGACGGCCGAATTGCGAGAATTATTGAGCCTGCGTGCTCAGGACCAAGACAAATAGACCTCATCGGGATCATATGGAAAACGCACCGCGACCCTCCCAGCTCAAGCAACTGATCGAAAAAGGCCGTGAGCAAGGCCAGTGGCTGACCTACGCCCAGGTCAACGATCACCTGCCGGATGACATCGTCGATCCTGAACAGATCGAAGACATCATCAACATGATCAACGACATGGGGATCAAGGTCTTTGAGGAAGCGCCCGAAGACGCTGATGCCTTGATCCTGAACGATTCAGCCAGCACCGATGCCGATGATGAAACCGCCCAGCAGGAAGCCGAAGCAGCCCTGGCTGCCGTCGAATCCGAGCTGGGCCGCACCACGGACCCGGTGCGCATGTACATGCGTGAAATGGGCTCGGTCGATCTGCTCACTCGCGAGGGCGAGATTTCCATTGCCAAGCGTATTGAAGATGGTCTGAACCAGGTCAACCTGGCACTGGCGCGCTTCCCCGGCACCGTGGGTGAGCTGCTTGAAGAAGCCCAGATCTGGCGCGATGGCAATCAGCGCCTGAACGAGTTGGTCAGCGGTTTCATTGATCCCAATCTGCTGGCCGAAATGGATCTGATTTCGGAGGAAACCGCCGAGGCAGCCGTTGAGGAAGAAGCCGAGTTTGCCGACGAGATCGATGAAGATGATGACAAGCCTGCGCCGACTGTCAACACGGGCCCTGACCCGGAACAGGTCATCCAGTACTTTGACGAACTGCGGCGTCTGCACGAACATTTCCTCAAGCTCTATGACCGCTACGGTGCAAAGGGAAAGAAGACCAACGAGCTGAAGGATCAGATCACCGAGCAGTTCATGCGCCTGAAGCTGCCGCCGCGGATGTTCGATCAGCTGATCGACCGCATGCGGTTCCACGTCACCATCATTCGCGACGTGGAGCGCAAGATCATGACTCTGTGCGTCGACCGGGCCGGTATGCCGCGCAAGGAATTCATCAAGAGCTTCCAGGATAACGAGTCCGATCCGGAATGGTTGGAGGGCTTGCTCAAGCGCCAGACCAAGTGGGGCCGCGCGCTCAAGGATCATGCAGACGATATCGCCAAGCTCCAGCTTCGCTTGGCCCGTTTTGAAAAGAACGAGCGCATCACCATTGCTGAATTGCGCGAGTTGAACCGCTCGATGTCGATTGGCGAGGCCATGGCGCGTCGCGCCAAGAAAGAGATGGTCGAGGCCAACCTGCGCCTGGTGATTTCCATTGCCAAGAAATACACCAACCGCGGTCTGCAGTTCCTCGACTTGATCCAGGAAGGCAACATTGGCTTGATGAAGGCGGTCGACAAGTTCGAATACCGTCGCGGTTACAAGTTTTCGACCTATGCCCCCTGGTGGATTCGCCAGGCGATTACTCGTTCGATTGCCGACCAGGCCCGTACCATCCGTATTCCGGTCCACATGATCGAGACCATCAACAAGCTCAATCGCGTGTCGCGCCAGATGCTTCAGGAGATGGGTCGAGAGCCGACGCCGGACGAACTGGCCGTGAGGATGGAAATGCCCGAAGACAAGGTTCGCAAGGTGCTCAAGATCGCCAAGGAACCGATTTCGATGGAAACGCCGATTGGTGATGATGAAGATTCACACCTGGGTGATTTCATTGAGGACATCAACATCCTCTCGCCGATCGATACGGCCACCACTACCGGTCTGACCGATACGGTCCAGAAGGTCCTGGGCGGTCTGACCCCGCGCGAGGCCAAGGTGTTGCGCATGCGTTTTGGTATCGACATGAACACCGATCACACGCTTGAAGAGGTCGGCAAGCAGTTCGATGTAACCCGCGAGCGCATTCGTCAGATCGAGGCCAAGGCACTCAGAAAGCTCCGTCACCCGACCCGTTCGGAGCAGCTCCGGAGCTTCCTGGATATTGAGTGACGGGGCTGCCGCCCCGTCGGAAGAAGGGAGAGGGAAGACGGTAGACGGTCAGCGTCGCTGCTTTTCCTTCTTCCGTCTCCCGTCTCACATCTCCCCGGCCGTCAGGCCGTATAGCCTTTTACCGTCTCCACCAACACCCTCACATTGTCCGGGTCCACCCCCGGCGTGATGCCGTGGCCCAGGTTGAAGATGTGGCCGGGGCCCTCGCCGTAGCTTTCCAGCACGCGACGTGCTTCGCGGGCAACGACGTCGGGGCTGGCCAGCATCACGGCCGGGTCCAGATTGCCCTGCAGAGCCACGCGGTGACCAACTCGCCGGCGGGCTTCACCCATGTCCATGGTCCAATCCACGCCCAGGCCGGCGCAGCCGGTGTCGGCCAGTATTTCAAGGTGCTGGCCGCAGCCCTTGCCGAACAGGATCAGCGGAGTGTCCGGGCAGGCTGATTTCAGCCGGTCGACGATGCGCTGCTGCGAGGCCAGTGAGAATTCCCGGTAAAGCCGCGGCGACAGGGCCCCGCCCCAGGAATCGAAGATCATCAGTGCGTCGGCTCCGGCTTCAACCTGGGCGACCAGGTAGTCGGCGGTGGCATCGGCCAGGTGGTTCATCAGCTGGTGAGCCGCCTCGGGCTCGCTCAGCAACAGCGTTTTGGCGGTCGCAAAGTCCTTGCTGGAACGGCCTTCGATCATGTAGGTGGCCACAGTCCAGGGGCTGCCGGCAAAGCCGATCAGCGGTGTGCCGGCTGGCAGATTCGCCCGGATCAGGCGCACCGCTTCCATGACGTAGCCGGTGTCACCGTTCGGATCAATGCCCGGCAGGGCTCGAATATCGGACGGGGTTTTCAACGGCCGCTCGAAATACGGCCCTTCGCCCGGCTCGAAACCCAGCCCAAGACCCATGGCGTGCGGGATGATCAGGATGTCGGAAAACAGGATCGAGGCGTCGAAGCCATAGCGCTCGATCGGCTGCAGGGTCACCTCACAGGCCAGCTCGGGGTTGCCAGCCAGCTTGAGGAAGCTGCCCGCCTTGGCGCGGGTGGCGCGGTACTCGGGCAGGTAGCGACCGGCCTGGCGCATCATCCAGATCGGGGTGCGTTCGGTCGGCTCGCGCCGAAGCGCGCGCATGAACAGGGATTGTTGACGGTCAGCCATGTTGAGTGAGTACCTCGCGAATGTCATCGGCCGGGCAGGGCATGACGCAGCCCTGTCCCAGCGCGTCCAGCAGCACCAGGCGGATCTGGTCGGCCCGGTTTTTCTTGTCCAGCCGCATCAGGCCCAGCAGCCGCTCGGCGCTCTGATCCTCCGGTAGCGTCGTCGGCAGCCCCAGTTTGTCGAGCAGGGCGATCATGCGCTCGCTGGTGCCCACTTCCACCCGACCCAACAGTTCGCTCAGCCGGGTGGCCAGCGCCATGCCGATGGCGACAGCCTCGCCATGTCGGTAGGCCTTGTATTCGGTGGCGGTCTCCAGGGCGTGGCCAAAGGTGTGACCAAAATTCAGCAGCGCGCGCTGGCCGGCCTCCAGTTCATCGGCGGCGACCACCTCGGCCTTGTTGCGCACGGATTGATAAACCGCTTCCATCAAGGCTTGCGGCACCCTGGCCGAGAGCGCCTCGGCATTGGCTTCGAGCCAGGCAAAGAAGGCCGGGTCGCGAATGGCGCCGTATTTCACGACCTCGGCCAGGCCGGCGTGGTAGTCGCGCTCGTCCAGGCTGGAGAGTGTATCCAGATCCACCACCACGGCTTCGGGCGCGTGAAAGGCACCGATCAGGTTCTTGCCTTCGCGATGGTTGACGCCAGTTTTGCCGCCCACTGCGGCATCGACCTGGGCCAGCAGGGTAGTGGGTAGTTGGACGACCTTGATGCCACGCATGTAGCAGGCCGCGGCGAAGCCCGCCATATCACCGATCACCCCGCCGCCCAGTGCCAGTACGGTGGCATCGCGCTGGGCGCGCAGGGCAACCAGTTCATCGAGGATCCGTTGCCAGGAGGCCGGGGTCTTGTGCTCTTCGCCAGCCGGCAGAATCAGGCGCTGCTTGTGTTCGATACGTCCCAGGGCGGGTTTGAGTCGCTCAAGATAAAGGCGAGCGACGTTCTCGTCAGACACCACCAGCACGCGCCCGCTCAGATGACGTTCGAGCACCGTGGTCACGCCAAGCAGGCCCTGACCAACGTAAACCGGATAGTGGCCACCGCCGTGGGCAACCTGTATGACCTTCATCGTGCGGTCTCCTGTTGGATGAAGTCGAGAATTTGTCGATGAGCCCGGTTTGCCATGGCCATCGGGCTGACGTTGACCGAACGCACCACCAGGTGGGCGCATTCGGCGTAAAGCGGGTTTCGCGCTTCTGCCATCGCATCCAGGCGAGCGCGTCGATCCGGAGCCTGCAGCAATGGGCGTCGCTGGTCGCGCTCCAGTCGCTTGAGCTGTTGGTCGACGCTGGTCTTTAACCAGACGACCAGGCCGCGCTCACGCAGAAGCTGGCGGTTGTCAGGCCTTAAAATGCTCCCGCCGCCGGTGGCCAGCAGGATATGCTCGCGCCTTGACACCTCGTCCAGCATGGCATGCTCGCGCTCGCGAAAGCCGGCCTCGCCTTCGATCTCGAAAATGATGCTGACGTCCACGCCGCAACGCTTCTCGATTTCCTGGTCAAGGTCCAGAAACTCCATTTCAAACCGTTTGGCCAGATGCCGACCCACGGTTGTCTTGCCCGAGCCCATCGGGCCGACCAGAAATAAACGGGGCATGTTCATGTGCCTGCTTCGTTGCTTGCCGGGTTTGCACCGGCAGCCGGTATTGGGGAAATTTGGCCAGGCACGGAAGTCTGAATGCGCAAAAAGCACCAGCGCAAATCCTATCACGCCGGGCAGCTCCTGGCCGCTTGCAACGACGCTCGCTTTGGTACCATGATTGTCCTTCTCGTTCGATGCTGACTGCGCCATGCTGCGTTTTGCCATTCTTTTTGTTGTTCTTCTCCTTGTACTGTTCACGATTGAAGTGCTGCAGCCGGTTCAGGATGCCGTGATTCTCCCGTTTACTTCCGGCATTGCCTGGGTCAGTGTGTTTCTGATCGAGCTGTTCGACGATGGCGTGGTCTCCATGGGCAAGGTCATCCGGGATCTCGATTCCGGTTTTGCCATCAGCATCGAGCCAGGCTGCAACGGCGTGGAAGCGCTGATCATCCTGTTCGCGGCTATTTTCGCCTTCCCCGCTTCGCTCAAGCACAAGCTGATTGGCTTTGCCATTGGCTTCCTTGCCATCCAGGGGCTGAACCTGGTGCGCATCATCAGCCTGTTCTACATGGGCCAGTGGAACATGACCTGGTTCAACTGGTTCCACCTGTATCTGTGGCAGGCGCTGATCATCCTGGATGCCCTGGTGGTCTGGCTTATCTGGCTGAGAATGTTGCCGCCCCGTCCGTCTGCCGGGCCGCCGTCGGAAGACGACAGCGGGCCCGACGATGAAGGGATGGCACCTGCCTCGACGTGACCGCAAAGCGCCTGCTGATTGCCGGTTGTGGTGATCTGGGCGAGCGGCTGGGCGCTCGCCTGGCGCCGGATCAATGGCAGATCACCGGCCTGAGGCGGCATCCTCAACACCTGCCGGCCGGTATCCACGCCATGGCCGCCGATCTGACCGACCCCGGCACGCTGGCACCGCTCGCCTCTGAGCAATTCGATGCCGTGGTTTTCCAGGCCACTCCGCCCGCGCGTGAGCCAGCGGCCTATCGTCGAATCTATGTCGACGGCCTGGCCAACCTGCTCGATCGGGTTCAGACGAACCGCTTGCTGTTTGTGTCCAGCACCGCGGTCTATGGACAGCAGCACGGCGAATGGGTGGATGAGCAATCGCCCACCGAACCCGCCGCTTTCAACGGCCGGATTCTGCTGGAAGCCGAACAACTGGCGCACCGGGCCGGTGGCATCGCCGTGCGCTTTTCCGGCATCTATGGGCCGGGGCGAGAGCGTCTTGTCGAGGGCGTGCGACAGGGCCGTCTGCGCTGTCGCCAGCAACCCCCGGAATGGACCAACCGGATTCACGCCGACGATTGCGCTGGTGTGCTGGCCCACTTGCTGGCGCTGCCCGAGCCGGCATCGATTTATTGCGCCAGCGATAGCCAGCCGGCCACTCGCTGTGAGGTTATGGACTGGCTGGCCGACCGGCTGTCGGTCGAGCGGCCTGAACGGGATACCTCCCACACGAGTGCCGGGCAGGGCAAGCGCGTCGATAACCGCCGCTTGCGCGCCAGCGGGTATCATTTCGATTATCCCGACTACCGTAGCGGCTATGGAGCCTTGTTGATATGACCATTCCGATGACCCCCGCCATGCTCGAGCGCTTCCAGCAGGGCTTCGAACGTGCCCGCCAGGCTGATATTCCCGAGGCCAATGCCATGACCCTGGCCACCGCTGGCCCGCAGGGCCGGCCTTCGGCCCGTACGGTGCTGTTAAAGGATGCCGATCTGGGCGGTTTTGTCTTTTACACCAACCTCAACTCCCGCAAGGGCCGTCACCTGGCCGACAACCCGGCCGTCTCACTGGTGTTCTGGTGGCGGGAACTGGCCGAGCAGGTGTTGATCGACGGCCATGTCGAACCGGTTAGCCAGGTTGAGGCGGATGCCTATTTCGCCAGCCGGCCGCGCGGCAGCCAGATTGGCGCCTGGGCATCCCTGCAGTCGCAGACGCTGGAGTCCCGTCAGGATTTGCTTGATCGAATTACTGAAATCGAGGCGCGCTACGAGGGCCGAGAAGTGCCCCGCCCGGAGCACTGGTCCGGGTTCCGGGTGCGTCCGCGTCGGGTCGAGTTCTGGTATGGCAGGGAGTACCGTCTTCATGAGCGGATCTGCTATGAACTGGGCGAAGGCGGCTGGCAGGAAAGCCTGCTCTACCCTTGAGATCCGGAGCGTCTTGATCCTGTCCGGGGCTTGACCATTGGTGGCTTTTGGCCGAGGGTGAAGCAATGACTTCGCTGTGTCGCCACATCGCCTTTCTGCTTGTTCTCGTGCTATCGGCCCCCTCAATGGTCAGGGCAGAGGCCGAACGGCTGGACTACGACGACATGGTGCTGATGCTGCAGCAAGCTTTGAACCATGCGGGCCCGGGCCATCGTGCGGGTGATCGGTCCGAGCTGTTCCGCCAGCGCGGTGCCTGGCAGATGACCCTGACCGTGGTCTGGTTGGGTGAGAGCTGGCTGCCGCTGGTGCTTGAAGTCCGTCACGAAGATGAGCCAGACCGGCCGCGCGAGCGCGAATGGAAGGATCGCCAGTCAGCGTTGTTGGGCAGCCTGGATCGAGACCGCCTTGACGAATTACTCTGGCCAGACCTTCTCGGCGTCGATGCGCCGGGCTGGAATCCGGCGCTGCCTGAAGAGTATCGTCGGCGCCGATTCACCCATGAAGGTTTCTGGTTTGAGCTGAGTTGGATCAATCAGGGTGGCTTTGACGACTCGGCCGATTGGGCCTTGCGCAGTTATCGAGCGGTGGCCTTGCCGTTGCCCGAGAAGCCGGCGCGGTGATTTTTCTTACGGCTCGTCAGGCCGGCAGCATGACGGGAAGCCCATGTGTCGAAGCAACCGAAGGCTTCATCAATCGTGGGCGTACACTGTCTGGCGGAAGGTGAATTCATGGGGCCTTGCGGCCCCGTCAGGATGGACACGCACACGAAAATTCATGTTTTCCTCGTTGCGTACCCTGAAACTGCCAAGGTAATAGATGGCCCCCTGGTCCTGGACCTCAGTGAGCTCGATGTCCTGTCGCTGGCCGGCCAGGTTGCTGCTTGACACCGACACGCGCGCGGTGACTGGTTCATCCAGCTCGTTCTCTCGGACTCGCAACACGGCGATATTGATGAGTGCTCGATTGCCATCGCGAGCAAGACCGTAGGCGCGGGCGAATTCGGGTGCCAGCAGGCGAGTATTCATGGTGTTGTAGTGAATGATGAAGTCGCCATGCCGTTCGGCCTGTTGGGCGAACGCAGACGTCGCAAGGGCGAGTGCTGTCAAGGCGATCAAAAAGGCGGGGCGGGTCATCGGCAGGTCTCCGGAACGAGTGGCTTCATGATCATACGCCGAGCAGGATGATCAGGAACTGGATGCCGATCAGGGCGATCAGCGGTGACAGGTCAAAGCCGCCCATCGAGGGCAGAACGCGCCGGATCGGTGCCAATACCGGGTCGGTCAGCTGAAAAATCAGCGGGACGATGGGGTGGCGCATGCCCTGGCCGACCCATGACAGGATAACGCCGGCCAGGATAAGCACCAGATAGGTGACCAGCAGCAGGCGAACCAGTTCCTGCAAGGCTCTCAGCGCCAGAATGAGTGGGTCGGGCATAACGCCCTGAATCAGTGCGAGGATGACCAGGCCCAGACACTGAACCAGGTAAAGCACGATCAGCGCGGCAAGATTGAGCCGGCTCCTGCCGGGCAGCAGCCTGTTGATTGGTTTGACCAGAGGGTCGGTCGCCTTGATCAGCACCTGGCACACCGGGTTGTAGAAGTCTGCCTGCACGAACTCCAGTAAAAGGCGTAGCAGGATGATCAACAGATAAAGCTGAAAGACGGTGCTGACCAGAAACACCAGCGCCTGAGTGGTTGAGCCCATCAGTTTTCTCCCAGTTCGCGGCCGCGTTTTACGGCTGCCCGCACAGCATTGTCGATGATCGTTGCCAGGCCATCGTTCTCGAACTGTTCCAATGCCGCCTGGGTAGTGCCGCCAGGTGAGGTGACTTGCCGACGCAGGTCTCCGGCCTCAAGCGGTGAGTGGCGCAGCATCTCCCCTGCGCCGATTGCGGTTTGCCGGGCCAGTTGCCGGGCAACGTCTGCCGGCAGGCCAGCGTGTTCCCCGGCCAGGGCCAGGGCTTCGACGAACCGAAAGAAGTAGGCGGGTCCGGAACCGGAAACGGCCGTTACTGAATCCATCAGCGCTTCGTCATCCAGCCAGACACACTGGCCAGCGGCAGCCAGCACTGCGCTGGCCGCTTTGCGCTGCCCTTCGGAACAGCTGGGCGAGGCCACCAGGCCACTGATGCCAGCGCCAAACAGGGCCGGTGTGTTTGGCATGGCGCGAACCAGCGGGCAGTCAGCACCGAGGGTGGCCGCGAGCCGTTCCAGGGTCACCCCGGCCGCCACGCTGATCACCACGCTGTCGGCACCACGCAGAGGCGCCAGTGCCGTGAGAGCCGAGTTCATCACCTGGGGTTTGACGGCGAGAACCACGACCGTTGCCCGGGCGCTGCTTGCATCAAGGAATTCCAGGGTGTTCACGCCAAACTGTGCTCGGCAGTCGGTTCTGGCCGAGTCGCCAGGGTCAATAACGGTGATTTGGTCAGGTTGGGTACCGGCCGCCAGGGCGCCGCCAATCAGCGCACGCGCCATGTTGCCGCCGCCGATAAAGGTCAGTGATTGATCAGTCATGGTCGATATTGTAGGTCGTGTGTTATCGCTTGGCGTGGAGGCCTGATGTGCCCGGTCAGCTGTCCGACCTGGGCCCGAACAGGTCGGTGCCGACACGCACCAGGGTGCTGCCGGCAGCAATTGCGGCCTCCAGGTCGGCTGACATGCCGGCAGACAGGCAATCCATGGCCGGATGATGAATCTTGAGCTCAGCCATCATGGCCGCCAGCCGCTCAAAGACTTGTTGCTGGTCGTTGCCGTCCGCCCGCGGGGCGGGAATGGCCATCAGCCCGCGCAGACACAGGCGAGGCTCAGCAGCGACGGCTGCTGCCAGTTTGGGCAGGTCTTTCGGGTGGCAGCCGGCTTTCTGGGCTTCATCGTCAAGATTGACCTGAATCAGTACGTTGAGCGGGTTTGATGCTTCTGGTCGCTGAGCTGCAAGGCGTCGAACAATTTTTTCCCGGTCGATGCTCTGGGCCCAATCAAAGTGCTCGGCGATCAGACGCGTTTTGTTGGACTGGATCGGGCCAATGAAATGCCACTCGATATCCAGGTCCTTCAATGCCTCCATCTTCTCCACCGCCTCATCGACGTAATTCTCGCCGAACGCTCGTTGGCCTAGCCCATGCAGAAGTCGGATGGCCGACGTTGGCTGTCGTTTGCTGACGGCCAGCAGTTTGACCGACCCGATTTCACGCCGGGCAACCTCGCAGGCGCCGCGCATCCGTCGCTTTACGGCTTGAAATCGTGTCTGGGGATTTTGATTCGAAGCACACATGGGCTAATATCCTAGGCGATGCATCGCAAAGATGCTTCTCACCCAGGGTGGGGGAGCTGACAGGGGCATCGACTTTACCATCCGGTTTTTACATTCGTCACAGCGGGGAAGAGATTGCCATGGACATTACCGAGTTGCTTGCCTTTACCGTCAAGAACAAGGCCTCGGACCTGCACATTTCGGCCGGCCTGCCGCCCATGATCCGGGTGGATGGCGACGTTCATCGCATCAATATGCCCGCGCTGGAAGTCAAGGACACTGCCGAGCTGATCTACTCGACGATGAACGATCACCAGCGCAGGGATTTCGAGGCCAACCTGGAAGTCGACTTCTCCTACAACATTCCCAGCCTGGCCAGGTTTCGTGTCAATGCGTTCCACCAGCACCGGGGGACCGGCGCGGCCTTTCGAGTCATTCCGAATGAGATCTGGTCGCTGGAGGATATCAACGCGCCCGCAGTATTCAAGGACATCATCGAGGTCCCGCGTGGCCTGGTCCTGGTGACCGGACCAACCGGGTCGGGAAAGACCACCACCTTGGCCGCGATGATGGATCACCTCAATAAAACGGTTCCAGGTCACATTCTGACAATTGAAGATCCCATCGAATTCGTTCACACGCCCCAGCGCTGTTTGATCAACCAGCGCGAGGTTCAGCGAGATACCCATGGATTCAACCAGGCGCTTCGCTCGGCCTTGCGCGAGGATCCGGACATCATTCTGGTTGGTGAGCTTCGTGACATTGAAACGGTCCGTCTGGCCCTGACCGCCGCCGAAACCGGGCCCCTGGTTTTCGGCACGCTGCATACCTCCTCGGCACCGAAAACCATCGACCGAATCATTGATGTCTTTCCGGGTGATGAGAAGCCAATGGTTCGCTCGATGTTGTCCGAATCGCTGCGGGCGGTGATTTCGCAAACCCTGCTCAAGAAAGTGTCCGGCGGTCGGGTTGCTGCCCACGAAATCATGGTGGCTACACCCGCTATTCGCAACCTGATCCGCGAGGACAAGGTTGCCCAGATGTACTCTGCCATTCAGACCGGTCAAAACGTCGGTATGACGACGCTGGACCAGTGCCTGATCGATCTGGTGCGCCGCGGTCTGGTGGCCAAACCCGAAGCCATGCGCAAGGCTCAGAACAAACAGGCATTGGCCTGATTCTGCCGCCTGCATTGCGAGCGATGCCAAGGAACACAACCCATGACTAGCAATATTCAGGACTGGCTCAAGCAACTGCACGAAAAGAGGGGCTCCGATCTGTTCGTCACCGTTGGCGCGCCACCGTGTATCAAGGTCAACGGAAAGATTCGGCCGCTCACCCGTGAAGCGCTCAATCACAGTTCAGTAGTCGACATCATCCACGGCATCATGACGCCGGCCCAGCGCGAGGAATTCAAGCAGACCAAAGAGTGTCAGTTTGCCGTGTCGCTGGAGGGAATTGCGCGCTTCCGCGTCAGTGCGTTCTTCCAGCGCAACAGTGTGGGCATGGTCTGCCGGCGAATTGAAACGCGCATCCCTTCCTTCGATGAGCTCGATCTGCCGGATGCGCTTGCCGACCTGTCGATGACCAAGCGCGGCATCATCATTCTGGTTGGTGCGACCGGCACGGGTAAATCAACTACCCTCGCCGCCATGATCGGGCACCGGAACCAGAATGCGTCGGGCCACATCATCAGCATCGAAGATCCCATCGAGTACGTTCACAAGCATCGGAAGAGTCTTGTCACCCAGCGCGAGGGGGGCATTGATACCGATTCCTTTGATGTCGCCTTGAAAAACACGTTGCGCCAGGCGCCTGATGTGATCCTCATTGGTGAGGTGCGAACCCGTGAATCCATGGAGCACGCCATCACCTTCGCTGAAACAGGCCATCTTTGCCTGACTACCCTGCACGCAAATAATGCCAACCAGGCAATGGATCGCATCCTGCACTTTTTCCCGGAGGATCGGCACAATCAGATTCTTCTTGACCTGTCTTTCAACCTGAGGGCGGTGATCGCGCAGCAACTGGTCCCGTCGGTCGATGGTGACCGCCGTCACGTGGCATTGGAAATCCTGATCAATACGCCATTGATCCAGGAGAAAATTCGCAAGGGCAAGATCGAAGAGATCAAGTCGATCATGAAGGATTCGACTCACCACGGCATGGTGACGTTTGACCAAAGCCTGCTGGGCCTGTACCAGCATGGGTATATTTCTTACGAAGAAGCGCTGCGTCATGCCGATTCGGCAAACGACCTGCGTCTGGCCGTCAAGCTCAGCGAAGGCGCCGATTCCAAGGAGCTCAGTGGCCGTCTTTCCGACCTGCACCTGATTGATGACCGTTGAGCGGGTTGACACGCCGCGACGATTAACCTTCGGTTAACCCGGTTTGATTTAACATTCCGGCTGTTGGTGCCTCATCAGCCGGAGCAAGCTCGGCACCAACGGTTACGGGGCATTGTGGGCCCGGGCGATCACTCATCGTCCGGGCCACTTTTTAGCAGCCAAAGGTGGATACCCATGCGCATTCTGATCATCGAAGACAACCGGGATATTGCTGCGAATCTCGGGGATTTCCTGTCGGACCGAGGCCACGAGGTCGACTACGCCTACGACGGCGTCACCGGTTTGCACCTGGCGATTGTCAATGAATTTGACGCCATTGTGCTGGATTTGGCCTTGCCAGGAATGGATGGCCTGGATGTTTGCCGAAAGTTGCGGGAAGAGGCGCGAAAGGAAACGCCGGTCCTGATGTTGACTGCACGCGACCAACTGAATGACAAGCTGGCCGGGTTCGAGTCAGGTGCTGACGATTATCTGGTCAAGCCGTTCGAGCTGAAAGAAGTGGATGCACGCCTGGCGGTGCTCGCCCGGCGGGGTCAGCGGATCAAGCCGCGTGAATTGGTCGTGGGCGACCTGAGCTTCAATCTCGAAACGCTTACCGTGAATCGGGGAGGGCGGCCCATAGACCTCAATCCGATCGGTTTGAAGCTCCTCGAAAAACTCATGAGCGCCTCTCCGGCCGTGGTTACCCGTCGCGATCTTGAGCATCACGTGTGGGGCGAGGAGTTGCCCGATAGCGACAGCCTGCGGGTCCATATCCATACGCTCCGGACCTTGATCGACAAACCCTTTCCCACGCCGATGATCCACACCCGACACGGTATCGGCTACTGCCTGGTGGCAGCGGATGAAGTATCGTCGTCGGCTTAGAAGCCGACTGGTTCTCTCGTTTCTGATCTTCGGCACGCTGTTGAGCGTGCTGTTCGCGGCGGCTGCCCTGTTTTTGCAGAGCTGGCTGGAAGACGCGCTGATCGCCCGCACCCTGGCCGACGAGGTGGACCAGTACATCGCCAGCCTGCGCGAAGACCCCACCCTGGTTGAGCCCTTTTATACCCGCATTCAGGGCTACGTGACCCGTCCCGGGCGACCGGACATCGTGCCCGAAGCCTTTCGTGATTTACCGAGCGGGGTCCACAGCGTTCGAACCGAAGCCGGGCAGTTCAAGGCTGCCATCGCCAAGGAAGACGATTTTTGGGTGTTCCTGACCTATGACGTCTCGGAAAACCGCGAGCTGGCGCGCAGGCTCGTGATCGGGCTCGTGCTTTCCGTGATGTTCTTTTCGCTGCTGTCGCTGGCAATCGGCCTCTGGTCTGCAGGCCGCGTCATGGCGCCGGTGACCAACCTGGCGCGACGTCTCGAAGCCCAGGATGAGCACGGCGAGCATAGTCCGCTGAAGGCGCACTTTCCCGATGACGAGCTGGGCCAGTTGGCGGCGGCGCTGGATGACTACGCGGGTCGACTGAAAGAACTGGTTGAGCGCGACAAGGCCTTCAATGCCGATGTGTCGCACGAGCTCAGAACACCGTTGGCGGTGATTTCAGGGGCGACCGAGCTGATGCTCGCGCAGCCGGATATTTCCGAGCGCAATCGCGACCGCCTGCTTCGAATTGCGCGTGCTGCCCGACAGTCCACCGATACCACGACTGCGCTGTTGCACCTGGTTCGCGATGAGCGGCCGGGCCATGGAGACTTGCCTGCCCAGTCGGTCAAGCGTCTTGCCGAGCAGGTGATCAAGCAGTACCGTCCGTTGATCGGGGAGCGTCCGCTCAAGTTGCTGATGGATTGCCAGGCAGACGTCAGCGTGATTGCGCCCGATGCAGTGATCTCGGTGACACTGGGCAATCTGATCGGGAATGCAATCCGGTATACCAATGAAGGCGAGGTGCGCGTCCGTATCCAGACTGGTCGGGTGGAAATACTCGATACCGGGCCCGGCATCGCCGAGGAAGAACTGCCGCAGGTGTTTGACCGGCATTTCCGGGGTCGGCAGACCAGTGGTACCAAGGGGTCCGGTCTTGGGTTGTCGATTGTCAAGCGACTCTGCGATCTTTACGGGTGGCGAATTGAATTCGCCAATCGGCCGGAGGGCGGGTTGGTGGTCAGTCTGTTGTTTTTCCCGGATCGGGACGGGTAGTTTCCCGCGTTTTGACCGGCGACGAGGTCCGATGCGGTACCATCTGAAAAATGGCAATCATCAACTGTCCCAACTGCACCAAACGTATGTCGTCTCTCGCGGCGGCTTGTCCACACTGCGGGTATCCGCTGAAAGAATCCACGCCTGAAGAGCGCGCCAAGCTTGAAACGCGCCGCTTCAACCAGAAGGTTGACCGCGCCTTCAACCTGTCCTATCTCGGCCTGCTTGCCCTGGTCGTTGGTGCGCTCTGGTGGTGGTTTGGCGGCGCGGCAGGCTGGCACTTGCCGCCGCCTGTTCCGGCATTCTTGCTGGTATTTTTGGGCGGTATCGCGTATTTCTTCGCGCGCGGCTGGCTTTTCTGGTTAAGGATGAACCGACGCCGTCGCTGAACCGCGTTGCTCCGCCTGGTTACCGGACTCGTTCGACGCGAATGCGGGTGTTGTAACCACTCACTCGCAAGCGCCAGCTATTGAACATGCCAGGAATGATTTCGACGTCCGGGTTCTGCATCTCCGGGACGACGAATGTGCCGGCTTCTGCCTGCCGCCAGACTTGACCGTTTTCCAGTTCAAATTCGGTACGCCCACGCCAGCCGGTGAACGATCCGACGATGCGGGTCTCGATCGTGCTGCGATCTTCCGAAGAGCGAAAACCGCGGGGGTCGTCGCTGGCGTCGCCAACACTTGACTGAGGCTGCTCCTGTGCAGCACCCTGGCGAGGATCTTCTTCGGCCAGCGATCGCTCGCGGATCCAGCGGTTGAGTGCTGCGAGTTCGTCATCAGTGAGTTTGTACAAGCCGGTTTCGCGAAACTCTCGCCCGGTCATGCGCTCTTCCAGCGAAGAAAAGCTTGGATCAGCCAGTGCGGCACCACTCAGGCCAAGCAGGCCAACGATGGCCAGTGTCAACAACTTAGCAGGCATTGTGTCTCCATTGAACGACAAATCATCGGGGCTCTGGACTCATGACCAGCGCTTTGATCGTAGTGTAACGCGTCGCCGCCGCGATGGTGGCTGGCGCTTGGGCGGGATGGAATATCTTGCGGAGGGGGTTCCGAGGAGCGCTTTACAGGTCGTGCTTGTAACGGACGTAGGGAATCCGGCCGAAGATGGAATCGGCTGCTTCTTCGCGGGCTGGGTCAATCGCCTCATCCGCGCGCGGTGAGCTGTCGAGCACATTGCTGATGCCAATGCTCAATGCGGAATTGCGCGGACGCCAGGAGAATTCCAGATCAAAAGAACTCAGGCTGCTGGATGAGCCGGTCGGATTCATCCAGAATGGCAGTTCCCGGTAATGCCCGAGCAGTTCTGTGCCCACACTACCGCGCCGCCACCCGAGAGAGAGTTGTGCGCTGTTCAGGTAGTCGGCGTTCGTCTCGCCAAGCAACAGGTCGTCGGGGCGGAAACCGAAGTCAGTGAGACTGTGGCGCTGGCGATAACGCGCCAGTTGCAGGCCCATCAGAAAATCGCCGAGACGATCGGTGCTCAGGCCAAAACTGACATTGAGATCAAGGCCATCGACCTGGCGACGGCCGGGGCCGAGCTCCAGGTCGCCCAATCCGGCCGTCAACGGAGTGAATGCGGCGGAAGCTGCATTCGTCTGGGGTGAGAGCGTTCTCTCGCCATGGAAGGCACCCACGCCAACCGACAACCCGGCGGCCGGTACCCATTCACCGCGAACCTGAACCAGGTTGACCGCATTGTCCGGCACTGGCTGATCGACAAAACGGCAATCCTGGGCAATAAAGCTGTCTATGGTCGCCGTATGCTGGTTGCAGTGAATGTGCGCCAGGCTGGCCGTGTTCAGTTGCCAAGCTTCCAGAGACCATGAAAAACGGCCCTGTCCGGTTTCCGTCTGACGGGCCAAGTCTGCAGGCGTATCGAGCGGCAAATGCATCGTGAGCCGCGGTCGGCCCAAAGAAACCGGGTCGCCGCCAATGGCGCCAAGGCCCGAGGGTGCTTGCCAGGGCGCGCTTCGGGTATCGCTCGGCGAGAGGTCAATTGCACGTTCGGTCTGGGCACACACAAGCCCGCTGGCCGTTAGGCCGAGCAAGGCAATGCCTGTGATCCATGAACGTGAATTAAGCATGATGAAGGCAAGATCCCTGAAAGGCTGCAAAGTACCTGCTTGGATAACAGGAGTCGACAAAAGTTTAACTTTTGCCACGAGTGTAGCAGACAGCTTGTGTATTCTGCCAGTACGTCTTTGTGAAACTGCCGACTGAACAGGTGCTTACGGAGACAATTGGCAACGAAATCACGTTCACAACTCGGTCTTGTAGTCAGCGCTGGGCACGCTGTGCCTCCCGCCGAGCGGGCGGAGGCATACACTGGTCTGCAACAGCGGGCTCGCAGCTTGGCAGTCGCTTGATCTTATCGAGTGTTGAGGAGGCAAAACGCAATGATGTCGCAACAGCGGGTTTTTATCGTCGGCCTGGATGGCAGTGAGTGTGGTCAACGCGCACTGGACCGGGCGATCCGACACGCTCAGCCCGGGCCAGCAACCCTGTTGCTGTGCTATGTGATTCCGTGGACGCCGTTCACGTTTTCCACTGCGGAAGAGAATGCGCTGCGGTTGCAGCGTCGTGAAGAGGAGCTGTCGCGGGCAGCCGCACACCTGCTTGAACCCTGCCGTAGCCAGGTTGAGGCAGCAGGGCTGGTCTGTGAGTTGCTGGCTACCCACGGCCATCCAGCCCGAACGCTGCTTGATCTCGCCCAGGATCGGGCCGCCGATGCCATTATCGTGGGGCTGCACGGAGAATCGCCGCTCGCTGCCCGCTTGCTGGGCGGGACTTCGTCAGCCCTTGTCCAGGCCGCGCGTTGTCCGGTGTTGATCGTGCCTTGATGAATTGCCCGGTTGATTCGAGCCTTCAAGGGCCGGCATGACTTACAATGGCAAACTTTCCAACGTCACCGGATTGTCATGACCGACCGTCGCCAACTCGCCAACGCCATTCGCGCTTTGTCCATGGATGCTGTTCAGCGCGCCAACTCGGGCCACCCTGGTATGCCGATGGGCATGGCCGACATTGCCGAGGTTCTCTATAACGACCATCTCCGGCACAATCCGACCAACCCCAAATGGTGGGACCGCGACCGCTTCGTCGTCTCAAACGG
The DNA here is from genome assembly GCA_003567685.1 of Gammaproteobacteria bacterium. GTDB lineage: Bacteria > Pseudomonadota > Gammaproteobacteria > Xanthomonadales > Wenzhouxiangellaceae > Wenzhouxiangella. The sequence continues at coordinate 52,772 of PWYW01000009.1, read as the reverse complement.
CCACGGTTCCATGCTGCTGTATTCCGTGCTCCATCTGGCAGGCTACGACCTGTCGATGGATGACATCCGTAACTTCCGGCAACTGCATTCGCCCACCGCTGGCCATCCGGAGTATGCAGAGGCGCCCGGCGTGGAAACCACGACCGGTCCGCTGGGCCAGGGCCTGGCCAATGCCGTAGGCATGGCGCTGGCGGAAAAACTGCTGGCTGCGCGCTTCAATCAGGGCGAGCACTCGGTGGTTGACCATCACACCTACGTTTTTGTTGGTGATGGCTGCCTGATGGAGGGCATTTCGCACGAGGTGTGTTCGCTGGCCGGCACCTGGGGCCTGGGCAAGCTGGTCGTTTTCTATGACGACAACGGTATTTCGATTGATGGCGAGGTGGACGGCTGGTTTACCGACAACACGCCCGAACGCTTCCGTGCCTACGGCTGGCAGGTGATTGAGGCCGTTGACGGGCACGACGCCAATGCAGTCAACTCAGCAATCGTCGAGGCCAAGGCCAATGCGGACCAGCCCACGCTGATTTGCTGCAAGACCACCATCGGCTTCGGCTCGCCGAACAAGGCCGGCACCGCGGATACCCATGGTGCACCGCTGGGCGATGAGGAAATTGCCGCCACTCGTGAAGCCATCGCTTGGCCGCATGCGCCCTTCGAGATTCCCGACGACATTCGGTCCGGCTGGGATGCTCGCGAACGCGGCCAGGCCATGGAAGCGGACTGGCAGGCCCGCTGGCAGGCCTATCGGGACGTGCATCCGGAACTGGCCGACGAGCTGGCACGCCGCATGGAGGGCCGCCTGCCCGAAGGCTTCGACAGCCTGCTGGAGGATGCCGTTCGGGCCATGCAGGCCGACGAAAGCAAGGTGGCCACGCGCAAGGCCTCCGGAATGAGCATCGAGGCACTGGCCCCGGCCCTGCCTGAGTTGATCGGCGGCTCCGCCGACCTGACGGGTTCGAACAACACCGATTGGTCGGGCTCGATTGATGTGGTCGAGGATTTCGCCCGCGGCAATTACGTATCGTATGGCGTTCGCGAATTCGGCATGACTGCCATTGCCAACGGTCTGGATCTGCACGGCGGCTTCATCGCCTACACCGGCACCTTCCTGGTGTTCTCCGATTACGCTCGAAATGCGGTTCGCATGTCCGCCCTGATTCCGACCGGCGCGATTCACGTTTACACCCACGATTCGATTGGACTGGGCGAGGACGGCCCGACGCACCAGCCGGTCGAGCACGTGGCCTCGCTGCGTCTGATTCCCAACCTTCAGGTCTGGCGTCCTGCCGACAAGGTCGAGACCCTGGCCGCCTGGGGTGTCGCCATCCAGCGCCGTACCGCGCCCACAGCGCTGGTGCTCACCCGCCAGGGCCTGCCGCACCTTACCCGCGACGAAGTTCAACTGGGCAACATCAATCGCGGTGGTTACGTGCTGCGCCAGAGTGGTGCCGGCCAGCCGGATGCCATCATCATGGCCTCTGGTTCCGAAGTGGGTCTGGCCGTCGCCGCTGCCGAAAAGCTGGCCGAGGATAAGGTCAATGTGCGCGTGGTATCCATGCCCAACCCGGATCTGTTTTCCAGCCAGCCGGCCGACTATCGCGAATCGGTGCTGCCTGGTTCGGTCAAGGCGCGCCTGGCCATCGAGGCCGGGGTGAGCCTGTACTGGCGCCACCTGGTGGGCGATGTCGGTGAGGTGATGGGGATTGACCGCTTCGGTGCCTCAGCCCCGGCTGACCAGCTGTTTGCCGAGTACGGCCTCACCACGCAAGCGGCCGTGGATGCCGTGCGACGCCTGCTGGCTGGCTGAGTCAAGTCTCCCTAACGATCAACCTGCGCCTGCAGCCACTGCAGGCGCGGATGTTGTTGGCCATAGACCTGGGCAAGTTGCTCCACTTGGTGGCTGAGTGTTGATGCGGCCTCCTCTTGCCCGGCCTGAACGCGCGCGGCTGATTGAAGCGCAGCAGCCTCGCTGATCTCCCAGTGCCCGGTTGGCAGGCGCTCGGTGCGCAAGGCCAGGCACCGCCCGGCTGTGTCCGTGGCCGATGCTGCATCGCCAAGCCGCAGTTGCACCATGGCTTGTTCGCAGTAAACCGAGGCCAGGTGAGTTTCAGTGCCGGGACCCATCGCCCGCAGGCGGTCAATCAGCTCGTCAAATTGCTCCAGCGCGTCCAACGGAGCCTGCCTGGCCAGCAGGCGCGCGGATTGGGCCTTGACCAGCAAGGTGAACAGGTGGTCGGCACCCAGTGAGTCCAGCAGAATGGCTTCGGCCTGATCAAGCCGGTCGCGCGCCTCGGCCAGTGAATCTTCCAGCAAGGCCAGCTGAGCGGCAGAACGCAGGATCAGCGCGTAGTGCGGGCTGTTTACGCCGTTGAACCGTCCCATCATTTCCAGAGCCTGGTCGATTTCCGAGCGCGCCTCGGGCAGCCGGTGTTGGATCATCAGAACCTGTGCGTGGTTGTTCATGGTGGCGGCCAGCGCCGCCGAATCGCCGAAGCGCTGGCGTCGCTGAGCAATGGTCTCGCGATAGGCTTGCTGGGCACGGGACAAATCGCCTTGCTGGTGATAGATCGTCGCCAGGTTGTTTATTACCGTCAGGGCATCGGCAAACTCGCCCAGCCCCAGGGCCTGCCAATGAGCCAGTGCGGCTTCCATGGTGACACGCGCCGGTTCCAGCTGCCCAGCGTAGAAAAGGCTTACACCGAGGTTGTTCTGGGCCATGGCCAGGGTGCGATTGGGGCCACGATCCACGGCTTCGGCCAGGCTGACAGCCCGCTCAAGGGCATCAATTGAGCCCGGCCAGTCCCCCAGCCCACGCAGCGCGCTGCCTCGAGTCTGGTGGAGTTGGGACTGACGTTGGCGATAGTCCCCGGCTTGTCGCTCGACCATCTCCAGCGCCTGCTCGGATAGCTCCAGTGCGCGCTGATGATTGCCCAAGTGGACTTCTGCCAGCGCCAGGTCACCGAAGATGCCGCTTTTCAGCATCGGCGGCAGAGGGTCTCCGGTCTCGTCCAGCAGCGGCCGCAGTACCTGGGCCGCATTGTGGTAATCCTGCAGGGCCACGTACAGCGAACCCAGCATGCTGCTGGTGTAGGCACGACCCAGGGTATCTCCGGCGAGCAGTGCTTCCATTCGTTCAACCGAGCCGTCAAGCAGGTTGCGCGCGCTCACCTCTTCATCGGCGTGGTCTTGTGCGGCGGCACTGAACAGCTCGACCATCTGGTTGCGCATGACTTCCCAGCGAAGGTTTTCCAGCCGGGCGAGGTCGCGTTCGGCACGGACAACCTGAGCCTGCCAGCCGAACACCGAGGCTGCTAATAACACGCCAATCGTCAGTGTGGCCGCCAGGCCGGCCCCGACCGGGTTGCGGCGTGACCAGAGGCGCATTCGCCGGACGGCACCGGGCGGTCGCGCCTGGATGCCAACGTGTTGTCGCAGGCATTGAATCTCGTCGGCCAGCGCGGCCACCGACGGATAGCGCTGGGCCGGGTCGGCGGCGCAGGCTTTGGCAATCACTGCATCGAGGTCTGCCGAGCGGGGGTGGTTCACGATTGGCGCGCTCGGCGGCGAGCCGTCACCGTTTGGCAGGCGGCCGGTATGCAGCCAGCTCAGCAGCACGCCCAGGGCCCAGATGTCGGATTGGGTGCTGGGTGGTTCGCCGGCCAGCAGTTCGGGGGCGGCAAAGGAGGGAGTCAGCGCCCGCAGCCCGGGTTCGACGGCAAGCTGCTCATCCACCAGCAGCCGGGCAACGCCAAAATCCACCAGCCGTGCCCGGCCTTCGCCGGAGACCAGGACGTTGCCGGGCTTGATGTCGCCGTGAACCACCAATTGCTGATGCGCATGCATCAAGGCATCGGCAATGTCGCCGAACAAGGCCAGGGGGTCGAACTGCCGGCGCAGGTCGTTGTTGAGAACATCGCCGTCTACCCACTCCATGACCAGATAGCCGTGACCATCATCGGCGATGCCGCCGTCGATCAGGCGTGAGATGCCGGGGTGGTTCAGCCGGGCAAGCAACTGGCGTTCCAGGGCAAGACGTTCTGCCATGCCGGGTCGATCAGAACCAATCAGTTTGATGGCCGCCCGCATCTCGAAGGCGCCATCGGCGCGTTCGGCTTCATACACCACGCCCATGCCACCACGACCTGCGGGTGCCAGGATTCGCCATGAACCCAGGCATTCGCCCGACTCCAGCAAGGGTTCTGAACCCCGCCGCTGTTCGGCTGCCCGCTGTGCCGTGCGCGATACCGACTCGGAGAACAGCTCGGTTGGCGTGGTGCTGGCGACCACCAGCCGATTCACCAGCCGGTGCAAGCGAGGCTGACGCTGGGCCATCGCGACCAGTCGTTGTTCGCGTTCGGCAGGCGCCATGTCCAGCAACTCATCGAGGAGTCGATCCAGCAATCGGCGCCGAGCCGGCGTAAGTGGAGCCGTCATGACTCGCACCAAAGTGTCGAAAGAGGCACCTCAGTCATTGTCTCGACTGTCCTCAATCGCCAGAGTTAAATCACGTTCAATCCGTTGAAGCATGGCACGCTGCGGGTGATCGGACTCGGGAAAGATTTCGTCGTACACGGGGAGTGCCTTGCCCAGCCATCGCTCAGCCTCCTCCAGATCGCCTTTGCGCAAAAATATTCCCGCTATACTGGCTTTCGAATGCCCAGTGTGGTGATGGTATTTGCCGGCAATTTTTCGACGGATAGCCAACGCCTCCCGATGGAAGCCCAGCGCAGTCGACAGCTCACCCCTTCGTGATGGCGGGATGCCCTGATTCGCAATGATCGACGCGACCCGCAAATGCTCTCGGCCATAGACAGCCAAGGCGTTTTCCAGCGCATCCTCAAGCATCGCTTCAGCTTCTTTTTTTTGCCCTGTTTCCATTAAAGCCAAGGCGAGCCCGTTCTGAGTGGTGCTCAGCTCGGCCAGGTCTGGTGGCTGTTGTTGCTGGCGAGTTTCCAGTGCCCGTTTCCACCAGTGCAGGGCGTTGTCGAAGTCTCGCTCCAGCCAGTAAGTCGAGCCGATGCTATGCAGATCATAGGCAATCAGGGGATGACCAATCTGCAGCACCTGCTGGCGAATCGCCAAGGAGGCCATCAGGCGCTCTCTGGCCTCATCGACACGGCCAAGCTGGGCCAGTGACTGTGCGAGGAAGTTGATCGTGTCGAGAGTGCGCGGGTGCCGCGCGCCTCGGGCAACCGTATGCAGTTCCAACGCGTTTTCGAAATGGCGCTGTGCCATGGCGTAGTCGCTGTTTTGAAACCGAGCCGCGCCGAGCAGAGTCTGTTGCTCGGCCTGCAATCGCGGAGGCGTGTCCTGGCTGAATAGTGCCTCGGCCGAGTTCAATAGGTCGATGGCGCGCTCCTCGTTGCCCGTCGTATTCGCCAGGCGCGCCTGCGCAAGCAAAATTTCAAGGTAATGATGGGGGTAGGTGGTTGGCCGAGAATCAATGGTGTTTTCCGAATCCTTTGCTATTCGTGCCAGTCTGTCCAGCAACTGCTCTGCTTCTGTAGCCTGATGAGTGTCAATCAGGGAGCGCGCCAGGGTGAGCGACGCCGCTGCCCGCCAATCGGCATCATCGATAGTGTCGATGGTGACTGCTTGCCGGGCCAGTTCGACCGCTTGATCTGGCTGGCCCAGTGCGCGGTAGACTCTGGCCAAGGTAATCAGCATGATGGCCTGCTGGTCAGGTATGGAGACCAGGTCTTTCGCGTGGTCGCGGCCGATATCGAGCAGTTCATAGACACTGAGGCGTTCACCGAGATGTTGACCTGGGTCGGCTTGTTCGAACAGGTTCACCAGAAAATCACTGACTTGGGTTGCTCGAGTCGCTTCCAGCTGCGCTCGATCGCGTTCGATACCGGCGAGGCGCGCCTGAAAAACGGCGACCATCGATAGGCTCGCCAAGCCAAGCAGCGCGGCAACCGTCATCGTGCTGGCCATGCGGTGACGTCCGATGAATCGCGCGAGCAAGTAGGTACGTTTCGCTGGCCGAGCGGAAACCGGCTCAGCGCGCTGATATCGCGAAAGGTCAGAAGCCAGTTCGCCGACACTTGCGTATCGCTGAGAAGGCTCAATCTGGCAGGCTCGGATCAGGATTGCGGCAAGATCCCTCTGCCGGGGGCAAGCTGGCAACCGGTTGGTCACGGCGCGGATGCTGGACCCTGTCACCAAGTCGGGGTTTTGCCCAGTTAGCATCCAGAAAAGGAGCGCGCCCAGGGCCCAGATGTCGGCGGTCGTTCCGCCGTGGCCACCGGCTTGCAATTCGGGGGCGGCGAACCCCGGCGTCATCGCGCGGGGCTGCCCCTTCGTAGCAGGGCCATCCTGAAGCAAACGGGAGATGCCAAAATCCAGCAATCGTAGATTGCCGTCACTGTCGATCCTGACATTCCCGGGCTTGATATCGCCGTGGATGACTAGCCGTTGATGTGCATGTGAGATTGCATCGCACAGGCCGAAAAATCGGGAGATTGTTTGATCAACAGTGTTTTCACCCGGCCGCCATGCGTGGCTCAAATCCTCGCCGTCAATCCATTCCATGACCAGGTAAGCACCGCCATCAAGAGTTTCACCGCCGTCGATCAGACGCGCAATGCCTGGATGGCTTAGTCGAGCCATCAGTTCTCTTTCCTGCTGCAGGCGTTCTTCGAGGTCACGCTTTCTCAGTCGAATCAGCTTGATCGCTGCCCGCATCTTGAAAGCACCGTCGGCCCGCTCGCCTTCATATACCAACCCCATGCCGCCTTTGCCGGCAGGCCCAAGAATTCTCCAAGGTCCGAGACGGGTGCCAGCGGGCAGGTGATTTTCTTCGACTCGGCCGGACTCGGCTTCCATTAGAGCGAGTTGGGCAATCGATTGCCCGATCGCCAGCGTGGGCGCGACACTGGCCCGTAACAGCCGAACCAGCATCTTGTGAACGCGAGGATGCCTCTCTGCCAAGGCGTCAAGACGCTCTTCCCGCTCTTCTTCATTCAGGTCGAGAAGGTCGTCAAGTAACCGGTCAATCAGTCGATGGCGGCGAGGGGTCAACGGTAGAGCCATGCTTATCGTCCTTTCCCGAGGGTGGAACATTCAAGTCTGAGCCCGTCTGAAACGCCCGGCTGCGACTCTGCCGAGCGACCGATCACCAAGGCCATGGAGAACGTTTTCATCGGCAGCTCAGGGCCGAGCATCGTCCAGCGCAATCATCAACCAGGCGCGTCCTTTTTGCAGCTCCCGCCTGATCGTGCGCTCTGACAAGTCAAGGATGTCGGCCAATTCCCTGGAGGTATAGCCGGCATAGAGCGTGGCGGCGAGGATCTCGGCCTGCCGTGGGTTGTCGGCTTCCAGCGTTTTCAGCGCCTCTTCGACCGCTAGGGTGAAGTCTGAATCCTGACTGGCCTGGTCGTCGGCCGCATGGTGAGCCTCGGTAAGTGTTTCATGTGCCTGCAAGCCTCCGCGCTTCTCGGCCAACTGTCGACGTGCGTAGTCGATGATCAGCTGGCGCATCACCTTGGCCATCAGGCGCTGGAAGTGGAGGCGGTTCTCGCAGCCCTGGTCAAGGCGTCCGCGAAGCTTCAGGAAGGCCTCGTTGACCAGGGCGGTGGTTTGCAGGGTCGGTCCGGCGATGAAACCGGCTGCCGCGCGCTGGTTATGACCAATTCGCCGCAGGTCGTTGTACATCAGCGGGATCAGCCGCTCGAACTGGTCGGGATCCTGGCGCAGTTCTTCGATTAGCTGGGTGACTTCTCCGTCGCTGACTTCATCCATGAGTCTGGCCGGCAGGTTTCGATGATTTCAACTATACCCAAATCGAAACGCCGGCAGTTCGCGGGCTGGCGTCTGGTTCGCGGCGCGGCAGGGCGTTACAATAGCAAGTTACCCTATTTCTCACCGGATGGAGAGTCTCGAAATGACGATCAAGGTAGCGATCAACGGTTATGGCCGCATCGGCCGGAACATTCTGCGCGCGCTGTATGAGTCGGGCCGCAATGGCGATATCCAGATTGTTGCGATCAATGACCTGGGCGACACGGAAACTAACGCACACCTGACCCGTTTTGACACCGCCCACGGCAAGTTCAACGGCGATGTCCAGGTCGATGGTGACCACTTGATCGTCAATGGTGATCGCATCCGCGTGCTGGCCCAGCGCGATCCCTCGCAACTGCCCTGGGGCGAGATGGGCGTCGATATCGTGATGGAGTGCACCGGCTTTTTCAACAGCAAGGACAAGGCCTCGGCCCACCTCAAGGCCGGCGCCCGCAAGGTGCTGATTTCCGCCCCGGCGGGCAAGGATCTGCCGACCGTGGTTTACGGCGTCAACCATGACGTGATCAAGGCCGAGCACGACGTGGTCTCGAACGCCTCTTGCACCACCAACTGCCTGGCTCCGCTGGTCAAGCCGCTGCACGACTCCATCGGCCTGGAATCGGGCTTGATGACGACCATTCATGCCTACACCAACGACCAGGTGCTCACCGACGTATACCACTCGGATCTGCGTCGCGCGCGGTCGGCCACCATGAGCCAGATCCCGACCAAGACCGGTGCCGCGGCTGCCGTGGGTCTGGTGCTGCCGGAACTCGACGGCAAGCTCGACGGTTTTGCCATGCGTGTGCCCACCATCAATGTGTCGGTGGTGGATCTGTCGTTCATCGCCAGCCGCGACACCACCGTTGAAGAAGTCAACCGCGTGGTCAAGGCTGCCAGCGAAGGCGAACTCAAGGGCATCCTGGGCTACAACGATGCCCCGCTGGTCTCGGTCGACTTCAACCACGACCCGCGTTCCTCGGTCTTTGATGCCTCGCTGACCAAAGTCTCCGGCGGCCGCCTGGTCAAAGTACTGAGCTGGTACGACAACGAGTGGGGCTTCTCCAACCGCATGCTCGACACCGCAACGGTTCTGGCCAAGGCCTGAGGCATTTGACGGGCGCGGCGACGCTGGGGATTTAAACAATCACTAACCGCAAAGGCGCGAAGAACGCAAAGGATGGAAGGCCAGTCAATTTTCTCGGCGTTCTTTGCGTCTTCGCGGTTAGTCCGTTTTAATTCCTTGGTAGGCAGAGTTTTTGACCGTAATCACGGGACATGTCATGAAAACGCTTGACCAGTTCGAACTCAAGGGCCAGCGCGTGCTGATTCGTGCTGACCTGAACGTGCCGATCCGCGACGGCCAGGTGACCAGCGATGCCCGCATCCAGGCCTCGCTGCCAACCTTCCGCCAGGCCCTGGATGCCGGTGCAGCTGTCATGGTGATGTCGCATCTTGGCCGGCCCACCGAAGGCCAGCCCGAAGCGGCCTTTTCGCTGAAGCCGGTGGCTGAACGTCTGACCGAACTGCTGGGCCGGCCGGTCGAGCTGGTCAGCGACTGGATTGACGGCGTATCCGTCTCGCCGGGCCATCTGGTGCTGCTGGAGAACGTGCGTTTTCTCAACGGTGAAAAGGCCAATGACGAGGCACTGGCGAAAAAAATGGCGGCGTTGTGCGATCTGGTCGTGATGGACGCCTTCGCGACCGCCCATCGGGCCCAGGCCTCGACCGAGGGCGTGATCCGGCATGCCCGGGCCGCCTGCGCGGGGCCCTTGCTGGCCGCTGAGGTCAAGGCACTCGACAAGGCCCTGGCTGACCCGGCGCGCCCGCTGGTGGCCATCGTTGGCGGCGCCAAGGTATCGAGCAAGCTCACCGTTCTGGAAGCCCTGATCGACAAGGTCGACCAGTTGATCGTGGGCGGCGGTATTGCCAATACCTTCCTGGCGGCTGCCGGTCATCCGGTTGGTGCCTCCTTGCACGAGCCCGATCTGGTCGAGACGGCGCGCGAGTTGATGCGCCAGGCCGAAGCCAAGGGCGCGGCGATTCCCCTGCCGACCGATGTGATCACTGCCGAGCGCTTTCATCAGGACGCTCACCCGAGCCTCCGCGACGTCCAGCGCGTCCATCAGGACGAAATGATTCTTGATGTTGGCCCGGAAACCACGGCTCGTCTGACGGATATTGTGCGCCAGGCGGGCACGGTGCTCTGGAACGGCCCCCTGGGCGTGTTCGAGTTCGATGCCTTTCAGACCGGCACCCGGGCCCTGGCTCGCGCAGTGGCTGATTGTCAGGGCTTCACCCTGGCGGGCGGTGGCGACACCATCGCTGCGATTGAAAAATTCAAGGTGGCCGATCGGGTCGATTACATTTCCACTGCCGGCGGTGCCTTCCTGGAATACGTCGAAGGCAAGACACTGCCGGCACTGGCCGCGCTCCGGGCCAAGGCGGCTTAGCGGTTACTGTTCCGCTGCACCTTTTCGTTTCGCCGGCCGCCAAACAGGGCGGCCGGTGATTTGATCAGTTCGTAAACCAGCAGTGCGACGACCACGCCGACCCCGGTGTAAATCAGGGATGGCGGATCAATCGGTATGGCCGGGGTGAAGGACTCCCAGGCGCGCGCGGCGATTTCGCTGTCGGCATATCGCAAAGTCATCAGCGGCTGCATCAGGGGCGTGGCTTCACTGATGGAACGATAGGCCTGATCGAGCTCGATGACGCGTTCGTTGAACTGGCCCACTGCCTGGGCGCGTTCCGGCGGGCTCAGGTAGCCCAGCAGTTCACCGGACTCCACTTGTCTGAGGGTGCGCCGAGCCTCATCGAGGTGGCCGCCCAAGCGCTGCAGATAGGCCTGGGTAAAGGCTGGCGCTTGCGACAGCCCCATGCCGCCACCGGCCCCGCAACAGGCACTGCCCAGGTTATCGGCCTTTCGTGCAATCCATCCCATCGGCTTGGTCCATGCTGGTTGATCGGGCTCTTTGACTCGTCAATCGCCAGGGTCGTTCATACTTCCCGGTTTAAGGCTTGACGTCTATCATGCACCCATCTTCCTCGTTGTTATCGATGCCGGTCTCTGCCGGCCCTGCCGTGTACGTCATTCACGAAAACGCCGAATGGCTGGCGCCTTTGCAAGCGGCGTTGGATGCTCAGGGTACACCCTGGCAAAACTGGTTCATCCACCAGGGCTTGTTCTCACTGACCGCCGAACCGCCTGAAGGCGTGTTCTATAACCGCATGAGCGCCTCCTCGCACACCCGTGACCATCGTTTTTCGGTGGAGCTGTGTGAGCCGCTGCTGGCCTGGTTGAAGGCTCATGGCCGGGTGGTGGTCAATGGACCGCAAGCCCTGCACCTGGAAGTGCGCAAGGCCGAGCAGGCCCTGACGCTGGCCGCCCATGGTATTCGGACGCCGGAAACGCTGGTCGCCGCCGGTCCCGAGGCGATTCTTTCGGCCGCTCGCGCGCTGGCGGCCGAGCGCTTCATCATCAAGCCCAATCGCGGTGGAAAAGGCCTGGGTGTGCAACTGTTCGACAGTCCCGATGCCTTGGAGCGCTGGTTGGAGAGCGCCACGCCAGAAGCCTTTTCGCCCGATGGCATCACGCTGGTGCAACGCTACATTCAACCGGTCTCGGGCCATATCACCCGGCTTGAATTCATTGGCGGGGAGTTCATCTACGCGGTTCAGGTGGATGCCACCGGTGGTTTTGAATTGTGTCCGGCGGATGGCTGTGCCGTTGAGGAGTCGGCCTTTTGCCCGACCGGCCCGGCGGCCAGCCAAGCGCCGGGCCGTTTCCGAATCGATCGGGATTTCCGCGATGCCGCCCTGGTCGATGCCCTGACCGCTTGCTTCAAGGCCAATGACATTCGCGTTGGTGCGGCTGAGTTTGTCGAAGACTCGCAGGGCCATCGTTACGTCTACGACATCAATACCAACACCAACTACAACCAGCAGGCCGAGATGGAAGCCGGCGGCACACAGCGAGCCTACGAGCAGCTGGCGCGCTTCCTGGCCAACCAGCTGGCTCACTGAATGCGCCTGACGGCTGCCGCACTGACCGCTCTGGCCCTGATGGCCTTTGCCGCCAACTCGCTGTTGGCCCGTCAGGCGCTGACCGCAACGGCCATTGATCCGGTCAGTTTCACCGTGATCAGGCTTTGCAGTGGAGCCGTCATGCTGGCCGTGATCGTCGCCTGGCGAGCGCGGTCTGCTCCGGGTAGGTTCTCGCTGGCCTCGTCGCTGGCCCTTCTGGCGTATGCACTGGGCTTTTCCTGGGCCTACCTGGCGCTGGGGGCTGCGACCGGTGCGCTGTTGCTGTTCGGTGCCGTGCAGCTCAGCATGTTGGCCTGGGCCCTCAACCGGGGGGAGCGCTTTGATCGCTCAAGCTGGCTGGGCTTTTTACTGGCGGCGGGCGGGCTGGTCTGGCTGCTGTTGCCGGGCCTGCAGCAGCCGCCCCTGATGCCGGCCGTTGCTATGGTGATCGCCGGGGTGGCCTGGGCGGTTTACACCCTGCGCGGCGCTGCCAGTGGCGAGCCGCTGCGAGCCAACTGCGGAAACTTCCTGCTGGCCAGTTTGCTGGTCCTGCCGCTGTTGGCGATTTTCTGGCCTCGACTTCGGTGGGATGTCGCCGGTTTCTGGCTAGCCGTCGCCTCAGGTGCCCTGGCATCGGGCCTGGGCTATGCCGTCTGGTATGCCGCACTGGCGCGAATCCGTCGCGCCACGGCTGCCGTGGCCCAGCTGTTGGTTCCCGTCATCACCGCCGTACTGGCGGTTCTGTTGCTGGGTGAGGCGTTAAGCGGCCGCTTGTTGTTGGCTGGCCTGGCGATTCTCGGCGGCATCTTGCTGGTAATTTCACCTTGGCGCCGCTCTGCTGCGTCTGATCTGCGAGCGCAATAAAGGATTTTTCCGATGTCCACCCGACCGATGTCAATCTGGGGCTGGCTGGCCGTTGCAGTGCTTGGCCTGGGGGCGGCACCGCTGGTCAAGAAACTGGCCCTGAACGCCGGCGCCGGTCCCTCAACCGTTGCCCTGTCGACCGCGATTATCGCGGCCTGCGTGGTATTCGGCTGGCTGCTATTCCGAGGGCAGGGTGGCGAACTGCGCCAGCTTACTCGGGCCGAGTGGCTGGCCATCCTGCTGGTGGGTGCCATGGGTTCGGGTCTCGTGCCCTTGTTTGGCATTCTCGCCCTTACCGAGACCACGGCCTCCAATCGCGCGCTGTTCCAGTCTGCCTATCCGGTGGCGACGGCCCTGGCGGCACGCTGGCTGCTTGGCGAGCGGTTGTCGCTGGTCGCCTACGGCTGGATTGTCCTGGTTTGTACTGGCCTGGTGCTGATGAATGTCGACTTGAGCCAGAACAACGGCATCAGCCTGACCGGCTGGCCGTTCTGGTTATTGTTGGCCACCCTGCCGTTGATCGGCCTGTCGGACGTGATCGCCAAGCGGTCGCTCAAACAGGCCACGCCCGAAGTGGTGGCCGCGGGCCGTGCCCTCGGCGGGCTGTTGATTCTGCTGGTGCTGTTGCCGCGGGTCCTGCCTGGCCTGTCGGAATTACCGGCAATGGCCTGGGTGTGGACGTCGTTGTCGGGGCTGAGCATGGGCCTGTTTGCCATCGCGCTTTATCAGGTGTTTCAGCGCGCCTTTGCCTCGATTGCGGCAAGCCTGATTGCCCTGGCGCCGCTGTTGACCCTGCTTGCCGAAACCACCTTGTTGGGGCTGCGGCTGGAAGCCCTGCAGTGGCTGGGCTTCGCCGTGGTCTTGTTGGCGGTGGTCGGCCTGGCGCGTCGGGCCGGCTGACTATTCAGCCCGCCAGCACTTTGTCAATATCCGCCGCTGAATGGCGATTGGCCAGTTGGCGGTTTTCATCGCCCCACACCTTGTTGACGATGATTCCGCGTTGAACGGCCGGGCGCTGGTCAATGGCTTGGGCCCAGCGCTGAACGTGGCGATACTCCTCGACCTGCAGGAATTCGGCGGCCTCATAAAGCCGCCCCAGGGCCAGTTGTCCATACCAGGGCCAGATGGCTATGTCGGCAATGCTGTAGTCGCTACCGCCAATCCATTCCCGGTCGGCCAGGGCCTGGTCCAGCACGTCAAGCTGGCGCTTGGCCTCCATGGCGTAGCGGTCGATGGCGTACTTGATCTTGGTTGGTGCATAGGCATAAAAGTGGCCGAAGCCCCCGCCCAGCAGGGGCGCCGAACCCATCTGCCAGAACAGCCAGTTCAGGCATTCAGTGCGTGCGGCAGGAGCCGTCGGCAAGAAATGCCGGTGTTTTTCGGCCAGGTAAAGCAGAATGGCGCCAGACTCGAACACCCGCTGCGGGGGCGTTGAGCTGTAATCCACTAGGGCCGGAATCTTGGAATTGGGATTGGCGGCGACAAAGTCCGAGCCAAATTGCTCGCCCTCACCAATATCAATCACCCAGGCATCATAGTCGGCCGAGTCGATGCCGAGTGCCAACAACTCCTCCAGCAAAATGGTCACTTTCTGGCCGTTGGGTGTGGCCAGTGAGTAGAGCTGCAGGGCATGCTCACCGCGCGGCAGGGCGGTATCGTGCTGGGCGCCGGCTGTCGGCCGGTTGATATTGGCGAATTTCCCGCCGTTGCCTTTTTCCCATTGCCAGATCCGTGGCGGTTCGTAATTGGTATCAGTCATGGCACTGTTCCAGACGCTGAGCTCAGCGGCCAGTATAAAACGCAGTCATGATGGCCCATGCCGAGCGCGGGTCGGGCATCGGTCTGGACCCCGCCCGCGACGGATCCACAGGCCGGCTGTTAGACTTGCAAGCAATATCCCGATTCCGGCATCAACAAGCCTCAAGGAGCACCCATGAGTTCCGTTGATCACGCCCGCGCCGCACCGGACACCATCGACTCGCAGGCCGCCATCGAGCACCGCTTCGAGCAGGTGCGATCGGTGACCACGATGCTGGCCGAACCGCTTTCGCCTGAGGATTGCGTGGTGCAGTCCATGCCGGATGCCAGCCCGGTCAAGTGGCATCTGGCACACACCAGCTGGTTCTTTGAAACCTTCCTGCTCGAACCCTTCGAGCCGAATTTCAAACCGTTTGATCCGGCATTTCGCGTGCTCTACAATTCCTACTACGAAGGCGTGGGGGACAAGCACCCCCGCCCGGAACGCGGGCTGGTTACCCGGCCGGACCTCGAAACGGTCAAGGCCTACCGCCGGTCCGTTGATGAGCGTCTGCTCACCTTGCTTCAGTCGGGAAGGATGGTGGACGAGGCCCTCGAACTGGTCGAGCTTGGTCTGCATCATGAGCAACAGCATCAGGAATTGATCCTGACCGATCTGAAACACCTGTTTTCCCGCAATCCGCTCAATCCGGCCTATCGACCCGGCTGGAAGCCGGCATCGCTGGCGAACACGGCGGCGGGCTGGCAAGCCTTCGCGGGAGGTCTGGTGGAAATCGGGCACTCTGGCGGGGGCTTTGCCTTCGACAACGAAAGTCCGCGTCACAAGGTCTGGCTGGAGCCCTTCGAACTGGCTAGCCATCCGGTCAGCAATCGCCAGTATCTGGACTTCATCAACGATGGTGGCTATCGACGCCCGGAGCTGTGGCTGTCTGCCGGCTGGCGAACGATCCAGGAGAACGACTGGCAAGCGCCGCTGTACTGGCGCCAGCGTGATGGCCAGTGGCACGTTTTCACCCTGCACGGAGAAATGCCGATAGACCCCGACAGCCCGGTCTGTCATCTGAGTTTTTACGAAGCCGAAGCGTTTGCCCGTTGGGCCGGAGGCCGCCTGCCCACTGAAGCCGAGTGGGAGCGGGCCGCCAGCCAGCAGTTGCCGGGCGACCACGGGAATTTTCTCGAGTCGGGTGCATTTCATCCTCTGGCTGCTGGCCACCCACGACAGGAAAGACAGCTTGGCCAGTTGTTCGGGGATGTCTGGGAATGGACCCGCAGCGAGTACGCGCCGTATCCGGGCTTTGCCCCGGCGGCCGGTGCCGTGGGTGAATACAACGGCAAGTTCATGAGTGACCAGTACGTACTGCGCGGTGGATCCTGCGTCACGCCACGGAACCATATCCGCGCCAGCTATCGCAATTTCATGCCGGCCACTGCCCGCTGGCAGTTCTCCGGCCTTCGCCTGGCCCGGTGACGCGCCGCATCGACCTGTCGGTTAACGTGCCGCCGCTGGATCAGGCTGCCGCGGCGCTGTCGGCCGCGATGGCCGGGCTGGCCGCCGATCCGACCGACTGCCGACGGCTGGCCGACTACGGCGAGCTGGGCGGCAGCGAGAGCTTGCGCGAATCGATCAGCCGTTGGTTGGCGGTGGTCCGCCCTGATCAGTCAGACCAGGCCGCCGACTGGGTGGTCTGCGATGGCGCGCTGGGCGCCTTGTTTTTGGTGCTCAAGCAGCAGCTTGAGCCTGGCGATCCGGTGCTACTGGAATCCCCGGGCTACCCGGCACTCAAGGATATCGCCCGCGCCCTGCAACTGAAAGCTTTGCCGGTCAGCGTGGACCGCGACGGCATGCTGCCCGAGTCATTGGCGGCGGCCGCTGCCGGAAGCGGAGCACGGTGCGTGGTGATGGTGCCCAGCCTGCAAAACCCCACGGGCGCGAATTACAGCGCGTCGCGGCGTCGCGAATTGGCCCAAGTGTGTCGCGCCCAGGGCATTGTTGTTGTCGAAGACGATGTCTATGCCGGCCTGGATGTCGACGATGCCAATGAGATGCCCAGCATGCACAGCCTGCTGCCTGATCAGTGCGTCTACGTCGGCGGGGCATCCAAGGCGCTGATGCCGGGCTTGAGGGTCGCCTGGATTCGACCGCTGCCGGGCCAGCGTGAGGCCTTGCTTGAGCGGCTTTGGCCACGTGGTCTGGGCATGCCGCAGCCCGGCCATGCCCTGTTTTCCCGCCTGGTGGCTGCTGACCATGCCTTCTCCCTGCTCATAGACTGCCGTGAAGAATTGGCAAAGCGCAATCGTCTGGCCAACCAGATTCTTGGCGAGCGCATGTGGCCGGCCGCCAGCCCCTGGTGTCCGCACCGCTGGTGGCCCGGTAGCCCGGAAGCAAGCGCCCAGCGTCATGCGCAGGCTGCCGCCGGCGGAATTGTGCTGCCTGCGCCGGATGCCTTCACCTTGAGACCAGCGCGAGACCAGGGGCTTCGCCTGTGCCTGGGGGCGGCGGCAGACCTGGCCGAACTGGAAAGCGCCCTGACCGAGCTGGCCCGTCTGCCTGACTGAGTCGCTGCCGCTACACTGTTCAGTCCCGCTGTACGAGACGCTGCCATGATCCACAACGCCATTGCCCGATCGCTGGCCCTGTGCCTGCTTGTTGTCTGTCTTGCATCAATGGCAGCCGCCGACGAGGCGCCCGTCTGGCCAGGCGAGGTGCCGGAGAACCACGCCGGCGAGGGTCCCTTCGAGCGGTTGATCCTGCGCGGGCCGATCATGATCGACGGCACCGGCGCGCCGCCGTCGGGGCCGGTCGATATCGTCATTGAAGGCAACCGAATCCGGGAAATTCGCAACGTGGCGATGGGCGGCGTGTTCGTCGACGACAGCCGCCGCCCGCAGGCCGATGAAAACACCCGCGAGCTGGACCTGAGCGGCCAGTACATCCTGCCTGGCTTTGTCGACCTGCACGGCCACGTCGGCGGCCAGGGCCAGGGCGTGTCGGCCGACTACGTGTTTCGCCTTTGGCTGGCCCACGGTGTCACCAGCGTACGCGACCCCGGCAGCGGTGCCGGCATCGACTGGATGCTTGACCACCAGCAAAAAAGCGCCGACAACCGCATCCTGGCGCCCCGGCTGCACGTTTACGTGACCTTCGGTCGCGGCCACGACGGGCCGATTACCACGCCGGAACAGGCCCGCCAGTGGGTGCGCGACATCGCCTCGGCCGGTGCCGACGGCATCAAGTTCTTCGGCGCCCGCCCGGACGTGCTTGAAGCGGCCATCGACGAGGCGGGCGAGGTCGGCATCGGCACGACCATGCATCTGGCCCAGCTCCACGTCACACGCACCCACATGCTGGATGCCGCGCGCATGGGCCTGGGCAGCATGGAGCACTGGTACGGCCTGCCGGAATCGATGTTCACCGACCGCCGGGTTCAGAATTACCCCCACGACTACAACTACAGCGACGAGCAGGACCGCTTCGCCGAGGCCGGCCGGCTGTGGCGCCAGGCCGCCGGCCCCGACGACCCGCGCTGGCATGAAGTACGCGATGAACTGATCGCTCTGGATTTCACCATCGTGCCCACGCTCAACATCTACCAGGCCAACCGCGACTTGATGCGCGAGCGCACCGCCGAATGGCATCCGCTTTACACCAAGCCGGCCCTGTGGGATTTCTTCGAGCCGTCGCGAACCGCGCACGGTTCCTATTGGTTCGACTGGACCACCGCCATCGAAATCGACTGGAAAGACAACTACCGTCGCTGGATGGCGTTTCTCAACGACTACAAGAATCACGGCGGGCGGGTCGCCACCGGTTCGGATTCGGGCTTCATTTACAAAACCTACGGTTTCGGCTTCGTCAGCGAGCTGGAATTGCTGCAGGAAGCCGGCTTTCATCCGCTGGAAGTGATTCGTTCGGCCACCCTCAGCGGGGCCGAGGCGCTGGGCGTCGACGGCGAACTGGGCACCATCGAGGTCGGCAAGCTGGCCGATCTGGTCGTTGTGCCCGATAACCCATTGCAGAACTTCAAGCTGCTCTACGGCACCGGCGCCATTCGGGTCGATGCCGACAACCGGGTTTATCGGGCCGGCGGCGTTAGCTACACCATCAAGGACGGGGTCATCTTCGATGCCGTCGAGCTACGGGCCGAACTGCGCGAACGGGTTCGCGAGGCCTGGGAAGGGGAGAATCGGGTGCTGCGCCAGCCCGGCCTCACTCCAGACTGACGCTCGCCAGCACGAGGGGGAGGTTGCAGGTTTTCCGGTCGGACTACGTTTAAACCTCTAGAGGGCTGCCGATTCGGTGGCCCCGCCAGAGTCATCAACCTACAAGGAGCCGACATGAACGAACAACAACCCGTCACCCTGGGCAACTGGATGCTCACCCTCCTGATCATGGCAATTCCCCTGGTCAACCTCATCATGCTGCTGGTCTGGGCGTTTTCCGGCAGCACGCCGGTCAGCAAGGCCAACTGGGCCAAGGCCACCCTGCTGTGGATGCTGATCATGATTGTCATTGGCGTGCTGTTTGGCGTGCTCGGCGGCGTTGGTATTGCGATGCTGGGACAGCCGTGAACCAAGGGTCGTCAGTGCTTTGTCACTAAAGTGGCGGGTCGCTGGCGGCCATTTGGCCGGGCAGTGTCGTGGTCTGCCAGAACGGCTTGTAACACGCTATGGGCTCATTCCCTTTCAGGAGCAAGCCCAGTATGATCAAAGAAATGTCCATCAATGCCGAAAACGTCCGAAGCCTGCGCGAAGCACGAGGCTGGTCCCAGGAACACCTGGCCGAAGTCGCCGGTTTGAGCCTGCGCACCATTCAACGCGTCGAGGCCGAAGGCCGCGGCTCGCGCGAAACCAAGCTGAGTCTGGCCGCAGCCTTTGACGTGCCGCTTGGGCGGCTGTGTTTCCGCTCCGCTGCCGGACGGGTCAGTCTTGCCGACAGTGAAATGCCGTGGGTCACCTTGATGATGGTCGGTACCTTGATCCTGGTGGTGGGTCTGTTAGCGGATTTGAATCCAGTTCTTTTGGTTTCCGGCTCGGCCTTCCAGATTAGCGCGCTGGTATTGCACGGTGTGGGGCAACTCAATGCCATGCGTCGCGCCGCCGGGCTGAAACCCTGGCTGCACTCCGAGCTGGCTCAAAGCGGTTTGTCGGTGCTGATTTGCGGGCTTGCCGTGTTATTGCTGGGCTTCGGCGTCTCCGGGGTCTGGTGGTGGCTGCCCGGTGCCGTCCTGGTTGGCGCGGGCGCCCTGTTCATGCTCTGGCCCTGGGTGCTGTCCCGCTGGCTGGTGGGTGAAGGCCAGGCCGACAAGTCGCTGTCTGGCGAGGATTGAACGCTAATTAGCCGCCTAAATAACCAAGCCGCCGGCAGCCAATGCCGGCGGCCGTTTTCTCTGTTTGCTCAGTCTTCTTTCCTGGCGTTTTCCAGCGGTTCCAGCTCTTTCCAGATCGCTTCGGCCTCTTCCGTCAAGGTCGAGTAGGCTCGAATATCGCCATTGCGCTGAGCCGCCAGGGCCTGGTCAAGCTTGGCGTCGTATTTCTTGCGCAGGGCCTTGGCCGGGTCTGATTTGAAAAATCCAAACATGGTGTATTTCTCTTCGGAGCAACTGCCTTTATTGTGATCCCTTCCCGTGAGCGATCTGACAGAGGCTGCAGTTAAGCCGGGCTTCTGTGAGATGCACTGTTGCCAAGCAGCGCGTTTACCGCTGGTAATGAGCGTGGTTTTCGTGCAATGTAAGGGGCCTGAATCCAACGACCGACAAGCGATTTCACAGGAGGGAGTCATGTCAAACAAGGCCATCGGTATCATCAGCTACATCACGATTATTGGCTGGATCATCGCGTTCGTCCTGCACAAGACCAACGACGATCGCTCGGCAGCCGCCGGCTTTCACATCGAGCAGTCACTGGGTTTGATCATTGTAGCCATCGCGCTGAGTCTCCTCAGCATGATCCTCGGCGCGATCATTCCATTCATTGGTCTGCTTTTCTTTTTTGTCAACCTGGGTTTGATCGTGCTGTGGGTCATCGGTCTGATCAACGCCATCCAGGAAAAACAGCAGCCGATTCCTCTGATCGGCCCGATTTTCCAGGGCAAGCTTACCTTCATCAACTGAGTACTGGTCGCGCAGGCCCATGGTGGGTCTGCGCGATTTCCGGGCCCGGAATGGTGCAGCCAACAGTGACTTTAGGGACTGTTGGCGAGTGCAACGCGAAGTTATCGTGATGCTTCGTGATTTTCGAGGACGGACCCCATCATGACCACCGCCGCTGAGTCGCTCGTGTCGCCAACGCCGGCCAACATGCCCAGACCGCAAGCGGACCGTTTGATTGCCGTCGACATGCTCCGCGGCGTGGCGGTTCTAGGTCTCATGCTGGTTCATATTTTCGTGTTCTCCCAGCCCATGGACTCCGTGGATCCGCGTCATGGTCTGGATTTCGCTGGTGCCAATGCCCCGTTCATCTGGATTCAGGCCGTTCTGGGTGTCGGCAACTTCATTTTTCTCTTTTCTATGCTGTTTGGCGCCAGCGTCCTGTTTTTCGACGGCAAGCACAACGAACCTGGCCTGAAGGCCGGTGCCAGACTTTGGTATCAGCGCATGTTCTGGCTGGCGGTGATTGGTGGAGCGCACGCTGTATTCCTGTTTTTTGGCGACATTCTGTTGTCCTACGCGCTTTGCGGGATGCTGGGGTTGTGGTGGTTACGAAAGATGCCGGCTCGACACCTGATGTGGATTGGGGCCGGTGCTTATGGGCTTTCACTGCTTGGTTATCTGCTGATGGGCTTGCTGATGGCTTTTCTCGAAACGAGCGAGCCGGAAATGATGGCAGAGTTCCGCCAGATGCAGATTGAAGGCCATGCTGGCTCTTTCCTGGATGGCGTGAGATATCGCATTGTGCACGTGGCCCAAATGATGGCCATGTTCCCCTTCGTGGTGTTCTGGGGCCTGGCGGGCACCATGCTGATCGGACTGAGTCTGGCCAAGCAGGGAGTGCTGACCGGCGAGAGGTCCACCCGTTTTTATTTGAAGCTCAGTGGCATCAGCTTCGGGATTGGGCTACCGCTGTCGATAGCCGCCTTTGCCTGGTTGCAGGCTGGTGATTTCGCCAGTTATCGCTCCGCCGTCTGGTTCACGGTGTCCATGTTGCTGTCCGTGCCCATGGCCCTTGGGTATCTTGGGGTCGTCATGCTCCTGGCCCGATTTTCGGTCTTCCGACCCTTGCAAATTGCCCTGGCCGCCGTTGGCCGAATGGCGCTGACCAACTACCTGATGCACTCCGTCATCGGTGCCGTCATTTTCCACGGCTGGGCGCTGGGTTTTTATCAGCAGCTGGAGTTTCCCGAACTGGCCTGGATCCTATTGGGAACTTGGGCGGCCAATATTCTGTTCAGCCTGGCCTGGCTGCATTATTTCCGTTTTGGTCCCGCCGAATGGCTGTGGCGCTCGTTGACCTATTGGGCGCGTCAGCCAGTCCGCCATTAACCTGGTAGTATCTGCCCCAGTCGGGCTGGGTGCTGGCAGGTTTATTGGGTCCTATCCGTAGTAACTGAAGTAGCGGCCATTTCGTCCGCTGGTTCACTATGGGATTGGAGAGACCATGAATAACTGTTTTTCGTGTTTCAACTGGCTCAGCAAGGTTTGGCGGCAAAAGGCCGCCCCCGGCGTCGGTTTGGCCTTCGTGTTTTTGCTGGCTTCGGTTCCTGCCTTTGGGCAGCTTACCTTTGCGGTGAATTCGCTTGGGGATGATGGACAGGAAGCGGCCAGTTCGGGTTTGTTCTGCTTTACCGGAAACATCGTGCCGCCCCAGGTGCCCGAGTGCACCTTGCGAGCGGCCATCGAGTCGGCCAATGACGCGGATGAACCCGTCAATATCATTTTTTCCCAGAGTATTCCTACGACTAACGGCAACTCGCAGATTGGTATTGAAACCGGGCTGCCCTTCATCCAGAACCAGGTCACGATTGACGGATCGACTCACCCGAATTATCAGGGTAACGGCAATGTGCCCCTTCGTATCCGATACACGGGCCCTTCGTCCAGTACCGTCAGCGGCATTCGCTTTTCTTCCAACGGCGGCGGCTCGGGTTCGACCGTCAACGCAATCGGTATCGTCAGCTTTACCGGCAGCGGCATTCTCCTGAACGGTGGCAGCGGCTACATGATCAGCAACAATGCGATCGGCATTGTCTGGTTGGGCGGGGGCTCCAACGCCGGCGGCCGAATCGGTAGTCATGGCATTGATGTCAATGGTGCTTCCGGCACCGGTTCTGAGGTGACAATTATCCGGGACAACGTCATTACCCAGGTTGATGGTGACGGCATTCATGTTCGCAATGGCGCAGAAGCAACCCTCATGTTTGGAAACATCATCGGGCTGCGCCGGGCTGGCCTGACCGTTTTCCAACCGTTCGAGCCCAGCCAGATCCAGGGTGCAGGCATTCAAATTGCGGCCAGCGCCGGACCGAACAACATCATTGGTGGTTTCGGAGTCAACGTGGTTTCGTACGCCCGTTCGGGTGGAATCATTGTGCGGGCGCCGCAGACCAATATCACCCGCAACCTGATTGGGCTCCCGCCAGAGTTTCAGCCAACGGGGTCCTTTACGCTGGCCGACTATGGCAATGAGGACGCGGCGATCATTCTGGAAAGTTCGGGCAACACGATTGGCGGTAGCGGATCTGCCACCAATTTCATTGGTAATAGCCCGGTGGCACAAATCCGCGTTGGAACGGGCGCAACGCCGGCCAATAACAACCAGATCCGTGGCAATCGGATCGGCGTAACGCCTGATGATGACAATGTCGGTGCCCAATGGGGAATTGACATAATCAATGGCAATGGCACTTCCATCCGTAATGCAACCATTGCCAATCACACATTCAATATCACTGCGCGTGGAACAGGCAATGTCATTCAGCGAAACAGACTGAGCCTTGCCACCCAAGCCAGCATTGAGATGCTTGGGGCCGGACAGATCGGTTCATCCGACGCCGCTGATGCCAATCGGGTATTCGACAGCCCAGTAGGCATTTGGGTCAAGGAAACCGGCACGGGTATTACCACCATACGAAACAACTTCATCGGCGTGGATGCTGACGGTACCGATCGTGGCAACGCTTTTGGCATCGTCGTCAGCCAACCCGACAATCTGGTCAATATCTTTGAAAACACCATTGGCTTCAATGAAGTCGGCGTTCGATCATTTCAGTCGACCTCCGGGATATGGATCCAGGGCAATCGTTTCGGCGAGTTGGCAGACGGCACGGCGGCACCCAACCAGAGGGCCGTGTGGCTTCGCGTCGAGGACTCGCAGCAGGAAGCCGTAGACCATTTGATTGGCGGCAGCATCGGGACTGACCTTGGTGCCAATCCGGCCATTGGCAATGTCATCGCCAACAGCACGTCAATTGGCGTTTTGCTTGACCAGGAACTGGGCGGCAACCTCGAGCGGGTGACCGTGCGCGGGAATGTCTTCCGCAACAACGCCCAAGGCATCGTTTTCAGGCCGGAGATGAATGAAATTGACCCGGGCGGGGCGATGGACGGGCCCAATACCCTGCTCAACTGGCCGGAGTTCGATGCCGACGAGAGTTCGCTGGACCCGGCTACCGGAGAGTTGAATTACCGCGTTCGGGTGAATACAACCAGTGCCAACGCAAGTTACCCCCTGTTTATCGATTTCTACCAGCACAGCGGTGATACCGCGGCGCAGGGTGAAGTTTACCTGGGCTCACTGGTCTATGAGGCGAGTGCCGCGGCGCAGTGGATCACGGGAACACTTTCGCCCATGGCATCAATTTCTGTTGGCGATCAGATTGTCGCGACGGCTTCAGACAGCAATGGGAATACCAGTCAGTTCACGCTGACTCCCCTGACGCTGGAATCAAGCGAGCCGCTCCCCGATGAACTTTTCGGTGATCGATTCGAAGAGTGATCGGGGCGGGCATGGAAGACATCCAGGTTTTTAAGGATTCAGTAGGAATTCAGCTTGGGCGGGCTAACCTTCAGCCAACACTGAGGGAAAGAGGGAGCCAGAGCTCGTCATTCCAACAGAGATGACTTGGGGAATCAAAGTCACTCGAACCAGTGTTATCTCACTCTAAAAGGAGAAGCACAATGAGTCAGGGCATTCGTAATAGACGTCTTTCATCAATGCAACTGTTGTTTGCTGTGGCCGGCTTGCTGGCAGCTGCCGGGGTTTGGTCACAAAGTGCGACAGGGCCTCAAGAGCAGGGCGTTCAAATGCCCGACGACCTGGTTGAGTCGCAATACGAAGGAACCGTTCAGCAGGGAAGCGGCAAGGCCTACTGCATTATCGAAAAGGCCGGTCGTCCAATGGCGTATGAATGCGGAACCCATCATGCACACCTGGGTGAAGTCGCCTGTTCGGGCGGTCACGGTTCAAGCTGTACCGTCGGGGAGCATGCGGGTAATACCGAAGTTCGGGGTTTGTCCTTGCGTGAACGCGCGGCAGCCAGTCAGGGATACACCTATTCCTGCGCCGATGGATCAAGTTCCATTACGTTGTCTGAGCCGCCACCCTATGGCCCCGATTCGGCCTATCGGGATTTCTTTAACGATTGCGGCAAAAGGGTCGTGAGAGGCGGAATGAACGTGGGTGAAAATGGCCAGCCCGACCGACGGCCAGCGCGTCGATCGAGAACGCGTTGACCCAGACAGGATCGTTCTGCTGAATGGTCAGTGCCGTGTCACTGGCCATTTTCTTTAGCGAACGCGCCCATGCGTGACTCCAGGGCTTTCTGGAATGCATCAGGCGAGATGGGCGAGATCACCAGGAAAACGTTGTAATCACCATAGGTGATCAGGAGTCGGTCGAAAGACAGGGCTGGTCCGGCAAGCAGGGTTTTACAACGCTTCACTGAACGGATGTCGCTGTAGTTCACCCGCCAGCGGAACGGACCCGATCGTGCGACAAGTCGATCGCTTTCAAGTCGATAGAAAGTTGCAAACAGCATCCAGAGCGGCAGTGCCGAGCCAACCAAGACGGTGACGAGGCCAACGTTCCAGAGCATGAAGTTGCGCTCGAACATCAGCGCACCCCCGGATAATGCACAAATCACTATCGTGATCCACAGGATCAGTCCGATACCCGGGCTCACCGCCGATTTCATCGTCTGGTCATTGCTGTTCATTGGTCGAGTCTACTATCAACGGCGCGTTCAGAGCGCCTGTCCCGTTACTGTCCGGTCCGAACGGCACGGCCCGCGAAGAAAAAGCCATTGGAATCAGGTCGCCTCATCGCAGTATCAGCGTGATGCGTCTGCATGCCTACCAACCGGTGTCAAATGCCCAAACCCACACTGCCATGGCAATCCCGATCAGGATGAAAATTGTGAATACGATGGGCTGAGTATGCGTGCACAACCAGTTCATCGCCTGTACATGCGGAACATCAGGCCGTTCGCTGAGTAAATAGTCGGTGAAACGCTTCATGATTTGCATTCCGAGCACAGCGAGACCCGCGACTGTCCATGCGCCGAACAGCATGAATATCGTCACGTACACGTGTCCGGCCAACTCTCTGTTGCCGCCGAACAGTGGCAGCGTGCTCTCACCGAGCATCAAGAGCATGGTCATGCTGGCCAGACAGGCTGCGCTGAAAATGACCATCAGGTTGCGTTTGCTGTCCACCAGTCAGTGATCTCGGCGGGTGGCGTGCCAGACAATCACTTTCCAGTCTCCATCGAGACGACGCAATCCACCGCTGTTGTAAAAACGTTCGACTCTTTGATCCGAATGTTTAGCCACCAGTTCGAAAGTGAGCAGTGCGGTATCGTCGAACACCTGTATGGTCACGGCTTCGGCCCGATAGCGTGGGTTGGAGTCTCCATCCGCATCAGCCCCTGCCTCGGCCAATCCAGCCATGATGGCAGTCTTGCCAAAACGCTCGCCGCTCGAACTGGTGTAGATCAGGTCTTCGGACCAGAAGCGATCATGCGCCTCGATATCGTTCGCCGATGCCTCCTGCAAGAACGTATCGAGCAGACTGGCGATCACTTTCTCGTCATCATTGGCCGCGGCAAAGCCGCTGGCCAGGAGTATCAGGGCGGTGGTCAGCGCTTTGGTAAAAGAAAGCTTCATCCGGCAAAAATACCATCATCGTTGTTCAACGCCAAATGCAGGTAGCGGACTGGCTGGGCTTGCAATCGCACCGTGCATGTTATTTGCTGGAGGGATCGACCGGTCACTGATGGTTGCTGGTGCCAGTCGTCATGTCAGCAGTGAGCCAAACAGGGAGTCCGGTTCCATGAAAACCATAGGCTTGATCTTGATGTCTCGCGGGGTTTTGTTTTTTTCGTCGTCAGCAATGGCCAATGTGCTGGCTTCTATCACCGACTACGACACCGGCCAGGTCGCCGTCATTGACACTTCCACCAATAGTCTTGTGACAAATAGTCTTGGCGTGGGACAATTCCCCTGGAGTGTTGCGGTTGGCGGTAACGATCGCGCCTACTTCTATTCAGCTGACAGTATTACCGAAGTGGATGCCGCGGCACTGCAAGCAATTCCTCCCACCCTGGGTTTGCCCAATTGCACCAGCGATTCCGTGCCCGCCTTGAACCCCGATGCGACGTTTCTCTATGTCGGCTGTAACCCGAATGGCTTGTTGAAAGCGATTGATTTGCAGGCTCCCTCCATGGCGGTGACCGATACATTGACCATGCCCGGTGCCGTGTTCCGCGACATTATCGTAGATGGCTCGGGTGCCCGATTGCTGGTTGCCGACTCCGGCTCGGATGAGGTCAATGTGCTGGATATCACATCGTCATCCATGACGGTAGATGCATCGCTGCCGGCAGGTGCCTTGAGCGGCACTAACGGCATTGACCTTGATGCCTCCAATAACCTCCTTTACGTGCCCAGTGGCTCACCGCCCAACCAATTAGTGGTCATTGATCCAATAGCTTCCAGTGTTGTCGCTACGCTTGCTGCCTCCGGTTGGCATGTCGCTGTCGATCCCGAACCTTCATCCAGCGCCTATCAACTGGCATTCAACGGAGAGGTTACCGAGATCGATACAAGTAACCAGATGGTGTCTGGTCCAGTCTCGACTGGCGCTGGCTTCTATTTCAGTTCGGCGGTGCATCCAACGGATGGACGTGTCTATCTTCTCAATACTCAGTTTTCGCAGGTCGAGGTGTACGACCCGGCTTCCTGGTTGCTGTTTGACACGATCGGTCTGCCCGGCTTCATCGAGCCTCGCCTGGTCGGGCGCTGGATGGCGCAGGGACTGGCGGCAACGCCGTCACCAGCCATCGGTGTCCCCCTGTTTGGCCAAGCGCCATGGGCGTTGCTGGTGTTCGCTTTGTTCGCTTTCTTGCTTGCCTGGCCGGTGTTACGACGCCACTAGCGGGGAAGAGTCCGGTGGCTGCGATGGACAAAGGCGCGGGGCGCGGCCTGCCGGCTCTGGCAGGCAAGGAATCACCGGTAGCCAACTAGCGCCAGCCAGGTAGCCAATGCTGTGTGTTCTTCAAATCACGCCAGTCGATGTCCTGACTGCGTTTTGACATGACCGCTTCGATGCGACAGTGAATGACCGTCTGGTCGTCATCGAAGTCGACCTCGGTTACGACGAAGTGTTTTTCCCGATTGATCGGTGTCACGGCCGTCCACTTGCTGTGCAGCAGTTTCTTGGGATGGATGCGATTCATGGCGCTAGCGCGGTTTGTACTGGGTGGGACAGTAGCCGCGAGACACTTCGTCAGGACGAAGTGCGCGGTGTTTTGTCTTGCGGCCGGATACACGCTTGCGCCAAAGCCGGAAGCTGGCGGGTTTCAGGGATTGGCGCATCAATTCGATAACGGCTTTCTCCGGCAGGCCATAATTCGCTTCAATGGC
This sequence comes from Gammaproteobacteria bacterium, assembly GCA_003567685.1. Taxonomy (GTDB): domain Bacteria; phylum Pseudomonadota; class Gammaproteobacteria; order Xanthomonadales; family Wenzhouxiangellaceae; genus Wenzhouxiangella. The sequence continues at coordinate 24,480 of PWYW01000009.1, read as the reverse complement.
CTCGAAGGGCGTGCGGTCTTCCCAGGCCATTTCGATCACCCGCGAGCGATCCGTCTCGGACAACGGTTGCTTTCTCGACTTCGACTTCATGCGGTGCCGGTCCATGAATATAGCCTTGAATATGAATGTTTTAGAATGCAGCAACGGCTAAGTGTGACCGTTGGGGCGTCAAAGCGGCCTCATCAGGGTCGCGGCTGGGGGGTGAAGCTTTCGCGGTATGATCTCAAAAGGCTCTTTGAGCGCCGACTACGGCTTTGCCATGAATCAGTCACCCATCACCTCATCCGATTTGCGCGGCCTTAGCCTGCTGGTGGCTGATGGTGTGGTCGAAACCAGCCGGATCGTCGAGCATCTGCATCACAGTATCGCCAGTCTGGCGCTGCCGCTGGGGCGTGCTCCACGGGGAAGTCTGAGTGGCATCAGCGGCCTCGTTTATCGCTCGGTTCGTCAGATTGCCACGCTGTCGGGCAAGGGTGCCGGCTGGGCCCTCGGGCGATTCACGCCGCCAGTGCACAGTGGAAAGATCGATCGGGATGCCTGGGTCAGCGTGTTGAATGGCGTCATGGGCGACTACCTCGAGGCGCGCGCCAATCCTCTCGCTATCGGTATGCAGCTGTTTTTGGGCGATCAACCCCTCGATTGCCAGCAGGGGCTAACTGGCGTGCAGGCGCCCCTGGCTCGCCGCCGGCTCCTTGTCAGTGTCCATGGCCTGTGTCTGAACGAGTCTTGCTGGTTCCGCAAAGGGGGCGAGCAGAATTTGCCGATGGGCCTAGAGGAATCTCGTGGCTACACCCCGGTTTTTGTCCGGTACAACAGCGGTCGGCATATTTCCGATAACGGTGCGCAGTTGGCGGAGGCGCTTGATTGCCTGCGCGCCATCTGGCCCGTGCCGTTGGACGAGATCGTGCTGTTGGGTCACAGCATGGGTGGGCTGGTTGCATGCAGCGCCTGCCATCATGCCGAACTTCACGGCCTGGCCTGGTTGAACGAGGCGCGCGCCGTGATCACCCTGGGCAGTCCTCATCAAGGCGCTCCACTTGAACGCATTGGCGCGCATGTCCACCAGTTTCTGGGTTTTAGCCCTTACAGCGCGCCGTTTTCCCGGCTGGGCCGTCTCCGATCGGCCGGCATAACCGATTTGCGTTTTGGTAATGTGCGCCCCGAAGACTGGCAGGGGCAAGATCGCTTTCGGCCCGAACCAGACGCCCGCCAGTCTGTTCGATTGGCAGATCATATAAAGCCCTTCGCGGTTGCCGCCACCCTTGACAGTTCAGCCCGATCGTTGCGCTCCAGAACGCTTGGCGACGGCCTGGTGCCCGTGTCCAGTGCCCTGGGTGAGAACCGTCGCCCCGAACTCTGCTGGCCCGTGCCAACTCATCAAAAGCAGGTGTTTCGCCGTCTTGGGCATATCGATCTCATTTACCAGGCGCGCGTGCTGTACCGGCTTCGCCAATGGCTTGACTGAAGGGCCCCGGCGTCGATGCCTGGCTGGATCACGTTGAAAAATCCGTTACTCTTGTTGACATGTCGACAATTCGCCATCACCGTCGGCATTGAGCAAGACCACTCGAAAAACAAATAAGGGAGTAATTCAGATGAGTGACGAAGAAGCGTTTTTTCTGGCCCTACTGGGATTCGGCTTTATTGGCTTTTTGATTGGCCTGGCCATCATGGTCCTTTTCCTGCTTTCCTTGCACAAGTGTCTCAAGGAAGTCAGTGAGGCGAATCGTGAAATGCAGCCCGGACTGGTGTGGTTGAACCTGATCCCGCTGTTCAACCTGGTCTGGATTTTCATTACCGTGATCAAGCTGGCCGACTCAGTGATTGCCGAGGGACAGGCTCGTGGCATCAATGTCGAAGACGGCGGCAAAACCATCGGGTTGGTCTACGCCATTTGCATCATTGTCTCGATTATTCCGTTCATTGGTTTCATTGCCGCGCTGGTCGCATTGATCACCTTCATCATCTACTGGGTGAAAGTAGCGGGGTACCGTAAAATGCTGGCTTCCGCGAAACCTGCCGTCGGCGAGGTCTGAGGCGTTTCTGCAATCAAGGTTTGACACTCCGGGTCTTCCCGGAGTGCGCGGGATGCCGAAAAGCTTGAGCGCGCCGAATGAATGAGGTGACCATCGCGCTGATCGATTCCACCGCAGCCGGTGGGGTTGTATGTCTGCCTTCGCGATGCTCGCCTGACCGTTTGCTTCCGCTACACTCCAACCCATGATTCGCCGAACCAAGATTGTTGCCACGCTGGGCCCGGCCACCGACGAGCCGGAGGTGCTGGAACGACTGATTCGCGCGGGCTGTGACGTGGTGCGTGTGAACTTCTCGCACGGGGATCCTGACACCCACGCCCGTCGCATTCGCATGGTGCGCGCCGTGGCGCGCGAGCTGGATACCGACGTGGCCGTTCTGGGCGACCTGGCCGGACCGAAAATTCGCATCGAACGTTTCCGCGAAGGCCGGGTGGAACTGGACGCCGGCGATGCCTTCGTCTTGTATGCGCGTCGAAATCCGCCTGCCGGTGATCGCCAGGGCGTCGGCGTGGGTTATCTCGGTCTGGCTGGTGATGTAAAGCCGGGCAGCGAGCTGTTGCTCGACGATGGTCTGATCGCCATGCGGGTCGAGCAGGTGGTAGGTGACGAGATCCGCTGCCGGGTGCTTACCCAGGGTAGCCTGTCAGACCGCAAGGGTCTGAATCTGCGTGGCGGAGGGCTGTCGATTCCAGGCCTTTCGACGGCCGATGCCGCGGATATTGAGCGGGCGGCGGAGTGGCAGGTCGACTACCTTGCCGTGTCCTTTCCGAGGAGTGCCGAGGATATCGAGCAGGCCCGCGCGTTGCTGCGCAAGGCCGGTGGCACAGCGGCGCTGGTTGCCAAGATCGAGCGAACCGAGGCGATTGACAATCTCGAGGCCATCATCGATGCATCGGACGCGGTTCTGGTCGCGCGGGGCGACCTGGGTGTGGAGATCGGTGAGGCCGAGTTGCCCGGCTTGCAAAAGCGCATCATTGCGATGAGCCTGAACCAGAATCGGCCGGTGATCACGGCGACACAGATGATGCAGTCCATGATCGACAGCCCGGTGCCGACCCGGGCCGAGGTGCTGGACGTGGCCAACGCGGTAATCGACGGCACGGATGCCGTCATGCTGTCGGCGGAAACAGCGGTCGGCAGGCACCCGGCCCGGGTGATCGAGGCGATGGGGCGTATCTGCGAGGGTGCCGAGCGGCACGTTCAGGCTCATCAGACCAGCCGCATGCTGAACGTGCGCGCCCAGAGGATTGACCAGGCCATCGCCATGGCGGCGATGATGACTGCCAACCAGGTGCAGGTCAAGGCAATCATCGCCCTGACCGAATCCGGTTCAACCGCCCAATGGTTGAGCCGGGTGCGCTCGCCGGTGCCCATCGTGGCACTGAGTCCCAACCGTGCATCATTGCGAAAGGTGCGATTGTTCCAGCATGTGCAGCCGCTTTTCTTCGCCCCGTCGGTGGGCGAGCGAATTGACCGGGTACAACAGCGGGCCCTGGCGCGGGTGCGTGAGGCTGGCCTGGTCGAGCCAGGCGACCGGGTGCTGATGACGCTGGGCGACGAGATGGGTGTGCTGGGCGGAACCAATACCCTGAAGATTTTGACGGTCTCGTAATCGGCGTTGCCTGGAAACGCCCGGCGCATCGTCGCTTGCAGGTTCCTTGGCTTCGAAAAGCGGCATCAAGCGCTCAACTTGGTGCTCAGGCTGGCTACAATAGAGGGATTCGCCAATTTCAACCGACCGTCAGTGGAGTGGACCATGACCGATCATCTGGAACAGCTTGTAGAAATCGCCCAGGCCATGGTGGCCCCGGGCAAGGGAATCCTGGCCATTGATGAATCGTCAGGGACCATCAAAAAGCGCTTCGACGGCGTCGGCGTTGAGTGTACCGAGGCCAACCGCCTCGACTACCGTTCCATGATGCTTACCACGCCCGGCCTCGGCCAGTTCATTTCAGGTGCAATCTTGTTCGACGAGACCTTGCGCCAGAAACTGCCGGATGGCACGCCGCTGGTCAAGCGGATGGAAGAGGCTGGCATTCTGCCCGGCATCAAGGTGGATACCGGGGCCAAGCCGCTGGCTGGCTTCGAAGGCGAGAAAGTTACCGAAGGCCTGGACGGCTTGCGCGAGCGCCTGGCGGAATATGTCGAGCTGGGTGCCAAGTTCTGCAAGTGGCGTGCGGTGATCACCATTGGTGATGACATCCCCTCGCGCGCCTGCATTGACGCCAATGCGCACGCTCTGGCCCGCTATGCCGCGTTGTGCCAGGAAGCTGGCCTGGTCCCCATCGTCGAGCCCGAAGTGCTGATGGACGGCGACCATGACCTGGACACCTCGTTCGACGTGACCGAGGCGGCCCTGAAAGCACTGTTCAATGCCCTCTACGACCAGAACGTGATGCTGGAGGGTTGTGTGCTCAAGCCGTCGATGGTGATTTCCGGCAGTGATGCCTCCGACCGTGCCGGCATTGAGGAAGTGGCTGAAGCCACGGTGGACTGCCTGCTCAACGCCGTCCCGGCGGCCACTGCCGGCATCGTGTTCCTGTCGGGCGGACAAGGTGATGTGGAAGCCACCCGTCACCTGGATGCCATGAACAAGATGGGCGACATGCCCTGGCCGCTGAGTTTCTCCTATGGCCGCGCCCTGCAGGCCGAATGCCTGAAGACCTGGGCGGCCGACCCGAAAGGCAATCGCGAAAAGGCGCAGCAGGTTTTGCTGCATCGTGCCCGCATGAACTCGGCTGCTTCACTGGGCGAGTGGGACGAGGACGAAGAAAGCGGCGGTTGATCGAACGCTTCAGCGGACACGACGCGCAAGCGATGAAAGAAAGGGAGACGGTCGCGAAGGTGGCCGTCTCCTTTGTTGTATAAAAGTCTGGAAATCATCTGTCCTCGGGGGTTGGAGCGACACCATGAAAGATAACGAAAAATTCCGCGAAGCCGCACTGGATTACCACCGCTTTCCCATCCCTGGCAAGATCCGGATTTCGCCAACCAAGGCCTTGACGACGGCCAAGGACCTGGCATTGGCGTACTCGCCTGGCGTAGCGGCAGCCAGTGAGGAAATCCATGCCGAGCCTGACACCGCCCGCGAATACACCGCACGCGGCAACCTGGTGGCGGTGATTTCCAACGGTACGGCGGTGCTGGGCCTGGGCGATATCGGCCCACTGGCGGCCAAGCCGGTGATGGAAGGCAAGGGCGTTCTGTTCAAGAAATTTGCAGGCATTGATGTCTTCGATATCGAAATCGACGAAAAAGACCCCGAAAAACTGATCGACATCATCGCCAGCCTCGAGCCCACCTTTGGGGGTATCAACCTGGAGGATATCAAGGCACCGGAGTGTTTCAGGGTGGAAGAGGCGCTAAAGGAGCGCATGGGCATCCCGGTATTTCATGACGACCAGCACGGCACGGCCATCATCGTGTCGGCTGCGGTGGTCAACGGCTTGATGCTGGTGGGCAAGAACATTGAAGATATCCGTGTCGTGGCGTCGGGGGCCGGGGCCGCCGGTATGGCCTGCCTTGACCTGCTGGTTACCCTGGGCGTCAAGCGCGAAAACGTCACCGTTTGCGATCGCGAAGGCGTGGTGTACACCGGGCGCGAGGTGGAGATGGACGACCGCAAGGCCCAGTATGCCGTTGACACCGAGGCGCGTACGCTGGGCGAAGTGATTGCCGGGGCTGACGTGTTCCTGGGCGTATCGGCACCCAATGTGCTCAAGCCCGAGATGGTCAAGGCCATGGCCGACCGTCCGATCATCCTGGCTTTGGCCAACCCGGTGCCGGAGATCATGCCCGACGCGGCGCGCGAGGTTCGTCCGGATGCGCTGATTGCAACGGGCCGGTCGGACTATCCTAACCAGGTCAACAACGTGCTCTGTTTTCCGTACATTTTCCGCGGCGCGCTGGATGTCGGGGCCACGGCTATCAATGATGAGATGAAAATGGCCTGTGTTCATGCCATTGCCGAACTGGCGCGGATGGAAGCTTCCGACGTATCGGCCGCAGCCTATGGCGGCCAGCTGCCGCGCTTCGGCCCTGACTACCTGATCCCTCAGCCCTTCGACCCGCGTTTGCTGGTGCAGGTGGCACCGGCGGTGGCAGAAGCCGCCATGAAGTCCGGTGTTGCCACCCGACCGCTGCCGGATGTTGCTGCCTACCGTGAACGCCTGAGCCAGTACGTCTACCGTTCTGGTCTGGCCATGAAACCGGTTTTCGATCGCGCCCGAAAAGACCCGCGTCGCGTGGTATTTGCCGAAGGCGAGGAAGAAACGGTGCTGCGGGCTGTTCAGACAATCGTCGATGATGGTCTGGCAAAACCTATTCTGATCGGTCGTCCCGGCGTCGTTGACATGCGTATCGAGCGGGCTGGCCTGCGCATTCGGCCGGAATCGGATTTCGAGCTGGTCAATCCCGAATCCGATCCCCGTTTCAAGGAGTACTGGCAGACCTTTCATGAAATCACCGAGCGGCGTGGCGTTACGCCCGACTCGGCCAAGGCCATTGTTCGCACCCGCAATACGGTGATCGCGGCCCTGATGGTTCATCGAAACGAGGCCGACGCACTCATCTGCGGCGTCGTCGGCCAGTACCACAAGAAGTTGAAATACGTGACCGAAGTGCTGGGTTTGAAACCGGGCTGCCAGACGCTTGGCGCGCTATCGGCCATGGCGACCGATACTGAGACATTGTTCGTCTGTGATACCCATGTCAATCCCGATCCGACTGCTGAGCAAATTGCCGATCTCACGATCATGGCGGCTGAAAAGGTCCGGATGTTTGGTATCGAGCCCAAGGTCGCCCTGGTCTCGCACTCCAGCTTCGGCTCGCACGTCGACCCGCAGGCATCCAAAATGCGCCGAGCCTTCAACCTAGTGCGCGAGCGCGCGCCAAATCTGCAGATTGAAGGCGAAATGCGTGCCGACGCGGCGTTGATGCCGGCCATTCGCGACCGGGTATTCCCCAACAGCCAGCTCAAAGGGCCGGCCAACTTGCTGATCATGCCCGATCAGGATGCCGCCCATATCGCCTTCAATATGGCGCGCATCATCGGCAAGGCCGTCACGATAGGGCCGATCCTGATGGGGGCAGGTCGCCCGGCCCATGTGCTCACCCCCTCGGCCACGGTTCGCCGGGTGGTCAACATGACGGCGATTGCTGTGGTTGATGCGCAGAACGATGAAGCCTCTCATGCCCAACCCGAGTTGATCTGAAGCGGCTGTCTCTGCTTGATAGGTCCATCGGCCACCTTCGGGTGGCCGTTTTTTTTTCCGTCTTGCGAAATCAGGGCTGGACCGCTGGGGCCTGTTGGCGCGCGGCTTTTTCCAATTACATCGTCAAGCAGGAGTGCAGGATCATGATCGGGGAGTCTCACAAACGTCGCGGGGCGGGGTGGCCCATGGTGGCTGCCATTGTCTGGTTGGGCCTGGTGCCCATGGCCTGGGGGCAGACCTTCCTGGTCAACTCCGTGGGCGATGAGCCGCTGGCCACCACCGGCTCGATCAGTTGCGTGTCCACCGCTGGAACCTGCACCTTGCGTGCGGCCATTCAGGCCAACAATAATCGGACCTCTACCAATGTGACGGTGAGTTTCAGTGAGATTCCCGTGCCACCGGCGGGCGATGGCATCAACGACGGAGTTTCCTCACGGATCATTCTTGGCAGCGCTTTGCCGACGATAAGCCGACGAATCACGATCTCTGGCGAAACCCATCCCAATTTTGACGCCGGCACTGGTTTCCAGCGCGTCCAAATCGATGGCGGCAACGTCACGACGAACAGCAGCGGCTTTTTCATCAGCGGCAGCGCGGCCAGTGGAACGATCATTCGCAATGTTGCCATCCGTGATGCCGCCAACCACGGTATTTCCGTCAGCAATGCCGATAACGTCGTCATCCAGGACAACCGGCTTGGCTTGTACAACCTGCTCAGTCTTGACGTGCCCGCCGGCAACAGCAATTTCGGGGTCAGCCTGAACAATAGCAGCGGTTCTCAGGTTCTCGGCAATCGGATTGCTGACAACGACCAGGGCGGCATCCGGGTTGCCGGCTCCGGGTCCACCAATTCCCTGATTGCCGGCAATCTGGTCGGGGCGCAATTGCTGCCGAGCGGTGACCTGACCCCACGTGGCAATGGCGGACCGGGCATCCATATCCTGAGTTCGGCCGGCGCCAACAACGAAATCGGACGCTGCCTGATTCTGCCGCCAGTCAGCAACTTCTGCCAGGGCAATTTCGTCGTCGCCAATGACGGCCATGGCATCCATATTCAGCGGTCTCAACAGAGCGTGGTGTTCAACACCATCGGCGCGAACTTTGACAGCCCCGGCAACGCTAATTTCGGGAATGGTGGCGCTGGTATTCGAATTGCAGCCAGTGATGTTTTCGTTGGCTCAGGCCTTGGGCCAAGTGGCTTGAACTCAGGCAATACCATTGCTTATAGCGGTGAAGAAGGGGTGCTGATTGCCTCCGGCAATGACAACACCATTTCGGATAACCGGATTGGTGGCCTGGATGATGGCACTGAATTTGGCAATGTTGGCAACGGTATCCGCATTGTCGCCGGAGGCGGCCACACCATCGCTGGCAACCTGATTACCGCAAACGGTGGCGGTATCAACTCGTCGAGCGGGCCAACCTTGATCAACGGTAATGAGGTAATCAAAAACGGCGGCGTCGGCATTCAGATCAATGACTGGCGTCATGTGATTGAAGAAAACGTCGTCGGTCTGCATGAGATCCTCGGCTTGGGCCTGTCCTATCCTGGTGGTGTCACCGAAGCCGCCGAGTTGCGTGCAAACTATGTAGGCGTTCGACCGGATGGAGCGTCGATCCCGAACGCCAATGGCATTGGGGTCAATGCTGCCACGGTGATTGTCGGGGGTGGTCCTGACGACGGCAACGTGATCGCTGCCAACGTCACGGATGGGCTGGTGCTCAACTCAAGCGAGGGCAGTACGGTGCGGTCCAATTTCATTGGCGTGATGCCTGATGGGACTGCGCGCGGCAACGGGGGTTACGGGGTGCTTATCAACGGCACCATTGCCAGCTTCCCCGCTGATTTCAATTTGGTTGGTTATGGCACCGTTCAGGCCATTCCAGCCGATCATGTGCCAGACGGTCTCGGCGGCGGTGGAATGGGCAACATCATTGCCTATAACTCGGTCGGCGTTCGCGTCACCCGTGAATCAACCAGTATGTCGGCCGAGCGCAATCGAATTCGGGGTAATCGGATCTTTGCCAACAGCGATGGCGGCGTCCAGATTTTCAGCACTATTGGCGGCATTAACGAGGGCGCTGGCGAAGGTCCCAATCGTTTGCTGAACCATCCGCAACTGGACGACAACGCCACATTTTTTGATGCCGGATCCGGAACCATCGAGTATCGAGTCAGGGTTCCCACGGCAGCGAGCCAGGCGAGCTACCCGCTGCGGCTGGATTTCCACATTACCGATTCGGGAGAGTCACAAGGACGTTTCTACCTCGGTTCAGTTGACTACGAGGCCGCTGATGCCAACACCTGGGTGTCGGGTTCGTTCTCGCCGGTAGGTGGCTATGCCCTGGAGTCGGCGCTCATTGTGGCGATGGCCACCGATAACCAGGGCAACAGTTCAGAGTTCAGCGCCATGCCAGCCGACTTGTCGTTCGGCAGCCCATCGCCGCTGGATAACATCATCATCAGTTCGTTCGGCGATGCGCCCAATGCCGACCCGGCCAGCCTGAACTGCGATACCGGCCAGCCATTCGTCGCGCCCGGTGTGCCCAACTGCACCCTGCGCGCAGCGATCCAGGCAGCCAACAATCATGCTGACCCGGTGACCATTACGTTCTGGGAGGGGCTGGTCGCGCCAGGCGGCGTATCCACGTTCTCGCCGCTGACCCCGTTGCCTGCAATTTCCGCATCGGTAACCCTGGCTGGTGAAAGCCATTCAGCCTTTGACCCGGCCAATGGGCCAGCCGTGGTGATCAGCGGTCAGAGCCAGTCGACCAGTAATGGCCTGCTTCGTGTCAGCGGGGCCAGCGATGTCGAGCTGAGACATATTGCGCTGGTCAATTCACCGCGAGAAGGACTTTCAATTTCCAATAGCAGCAACGTGCTTGTCAGCGACACACTGATCGGCCTTCGGCCGGAAGCGGGGGCGTTTGTTGCTGCCGGGAACAACCTCAACGGGATTCAAGTAACAAGCTCTTCTGGCGTTCAATTGCTTGACAACTGGTCCGCTGATAATGGTCAGCGAGGCGTGGATCTGCGCGGTGGGGCAACGGATATTCTGCTGATCGGCAACGTTATCGGTGCCGGCCGGGATAGCGCTGGCAATCTGACGCCGCTTGGAAACAATGTGGGTATCAACGTGTTGCCCACGGCCGGCAGCGATATCCGAATCGGTCAATGCACGGGTATGCCGCCTATCGTCGACTGCCCGGGGAATACCGTGGTCGCCAACGGCACCGGGCTGTTGATCGACGGCAGCGGTGTCTACATGGCTGGCAATTGGGTGGGAGTCAATCCCGACAGCCCGGCCGATGCCAGTTTCGGCAGCCAGCAGGACGGCGTTCGTTTGTTCGGAACGAACCATACGATGGTCGGTGGCCTGGGCGGTACCTTTATCGGTGATGGTTCCAACATCATTGGCCACTCGGGCAACGACGGACTGGTGATTAACGGCGACAGTCACTCGACCGTTGCTGTGTTTTCCGGCATGGTTCCGGGCGGGGGCGATGTGGGCAATGGTCGCTATGGCATTCATGTCGAGTCCGGAAACAATAATTTCATTGTCGCGGCGCGGGTTGCCCATAACGAGCGCGGCATCGTGCTCGAAGGTGTTGGCACCACGGTCCAGACCTCACGCATTCTCAATAACCAGCTCCATGGCATTCAGGTCAACACCGGTCCCCAGCAGATCACGCAGAACGTGATTGGTGGTAACGGCCAGTTTGGCGTGCTCTACGGGCATGAAAGCCCCAACAGTGAAATCGTCAATATCTTGCGCAACCGAATTGGGGTAGACCTCGATGACTCACCGTTGCCGAACGGCACCGGTATTTACGCATCCAACCCGGGGTTGGCTCGGATTGGAAACGATGATAACGACGGCAACATTGTCGCGTTCAACACCGTGGCCGGTATTTTCCTGGACCGCGCTGCCGGAAACGAGATCAAGGGTAACTGGGTCGGCGTGTTGCCGGATGGCACGCCTGCCGGCAACCAGGGCCCTGGTATCGCCATCACGTCGCTGGCCTCAAGTGCCGCCGGCGGTTCCGTCCTGGTTGGCTTCAATACCAATGATGTGATTCCCGCCAATCCGGTGGGCGGCGACGTCGGTGCGTTCGGCAATGTCATTGCTCATAATGATTACGGCGTGTTGATCAACACGGCTCAATCGAATGTCAACCTAAACCAGATTCGCGTCCGCGGTAACCAGATCTACGATAATGCCGAGGCGGGCGTTCAACTTGGTCCCAATGCGGGCTTTATCGACCCTGGTGGCGCGCAGGAAGGCCCCAATCGCTTGATGAATCATCCGCAGTTGGACCCGGCGGCTACCTTCATCGACACGGCAACCGGCAATCTGGTTTATCGCCTGCAGGTGCCCACCGCCCCGGCCAACGCCGAATATCCGCTGCGCGTGGATTTCTACCTGTCCGATGCCGGCGAGGCACAAGGGCGCCTGTACATCGGGTCGACGGTTTATCCCGAAAGCTCGGCCGAGAACTGGCTGAGTGGCAGCCTGAGCCCGGTGGGTGGACATGACCTGGAAGGCGCCTTGCTGGTGGCAATGGCCACCGACGCCGACGGTAACAGCTCGGAGTTCACTGCCGCGCCGGTCGAGCTGCAGCCGGGTGTGGATCCGATCGAAGGGATCGTGATCAGCACCTTCATCGACCAGCCCAATGCCGACCCGAACAGCACGGTCTGCGATACCGGCGCACCATTCCAGGCGCCGGGCGTGCCCACCTGCACGCTGCGTGCCGCCATCCAGGCCGCCAATAACCGCGCTGAGCCGGTCACCATTACTTTCTGGGAAGACATTCTGGCGACCAACGGCATAACCACTTTCAGCCCGACCAGTGAACTGCCACCCATTGGCAGCAACGTGACCCTGGCCGGCGAAACCCACCCGGACTTCAACCCGGCCAATGGGCCGTCCGTGGTGGTCTCGGGCGCCAACCTCAGTGGGGCTGATCGCCTGCTGCGCTTGGTCTCGGCCAGCAACAGCGAAATTCGGCATGTCGCGCTGATCAACTCGCCCACGTCCGGGCTGAGAATCGACGGCGGCAGCAACCTGGTGTTCCGCGACAATCTGGTGGGCTTGCGTCCGCAGAACGGCGCCTTCGTGGCAGCGGGCAACAACCTGGATGGGATCGTGGTCAACAGTGTCAGCGGCATACTGATTGACAACAACTGGATTGCCGACAATGGTGAGCGCGGCATCATCATGCAGGCCTCAGCCAGCCAGGCGGTGGTTGTCGGCAACGTGATCGGTGCCGGGCGTTTGGCCAACGGCAGTCTGAGCCCGGCCGGCAATAACCGGGGTGTCGATATCACTGGCAATGCCGGGGCGGATATCCATATCGGGCAGTGCACCGGGCTGCCGCCCAACCAGGTGTGTCAGGGCAATGTCATCGTTGCCAATGGCATTGGCATCAATGTGCAAAACGACGGCGTATCAATGGCCTCAAATTGGGTTGGGGTCAATCCGGATGACCCGGCCGATGAGAATTTCGGCCATGCCAGCATCGGCGTTCGCCTGTTTGGCGAAAACCACCAGCTCACCAGTGGCCTGGTAATCGGTCAGGGCGCCAACGTTATCGGCCATGGCGGTAGTTCGGCCATCTTGCTGCAAGGCAGTGGGCATGTCATTGCCGGTGCCTTTGTCGGGGTGACGCCGGGCGGTGTCAATGTCGGTGCGCCAACCACCGCCATCCGGATTGATGAGGGTTCGGGCCATGAGATCGTTGCCAGCCGAATCGCCAATCACTCCGTTGGCGTGCGTATCGCCAGCACTGGCAACCGTGTTGCCGGCAGTCACCTGCTCGACCACTCGGCCCACGGCATCCAGATTTTTGCCGGCGGACAAGTCATTGAAGACAACATGATTGGCGGCAACCAGCAGACTGGTGTCGTGTACAGCCACCCCTTCGATACGTCGCCGGACGGTCTGATCGAGTTCTACCGCAACCGCATTGGTGTCGACGAGGACGACCAGCCCCGACCCAACGGCACGGGCCTGTTCGGCATGGGCGCCGGGCGCACCGACATTGGTGGTGACGATGGTGACGGCAACATCATTGCCTTCAACCAGGAACGCGGTATTGGCCTGGCGACCGGCCGCAGCAACCGTATTCGGGGCAACTGGATTGGTGTGCTTCCGGACGGCTCGCCGGCTGGAAACGGCCCGGTCGGGGTCTTGATCACGACCGGCTCGGCGGGTCCAACCACTTTGGAGAATATCGTCGGCTACGGGGCGACGGTGACCATCCCCGCCAACCATGCTGATGCCAGTGCTGGCGCCTTTGGCAATGTCATTGGCCACCAGGCAACCGGTATTCTGCTCAACAGCACCGACAGCAATTCAGTCATTCTTCGAAACAGCCTGCGTGGCAACCGTTTCGTGGCGACCGATGTGCCGGTGCAGTTGGGTGATTCAGCCGGCGGAACCGACCCGGGCGGCGGCCAGGACGGCCCGAACCGTCTGCAGAATCCGCCCGAGTTCGATACCGATGGAACCCTGTTCGACGAGGGGTCCAATACGGTGAACTTCAGGGTTCGGGTCGACACCCTGGCCAGCAACGCCAATTACCCGATTAGGATCGATATCTACCAGATTGTCGCGGGACAGCCTGATCGCCTCTTGCATACCGAGACCTACGCGGCGCCCGACGCTACCGAGTTCGTCGACGGTGCATTCAGCGTGCCGGCCGGATTGCTTTCGCCCAGTGACGAGCTGGTGGGCATGGCGACCGACGATGCGGGCAACAGCTCGGAGTTCTCCCTGCCAGTGGGGCTGGGCGAGTTGGGGGATGTGATTTTCTCGGATCGCTTCCAGTAGCAGACATCGCGGGTGTGCTTGCGCGGGCCGTTCGACGGCCCGCGCTTTTTTGTGTTCAAAGGCCTCCAGTCGATTCTTGACGACTGGCAACCAAACCGCCGTCGTTCAGGGTCTACAATGTTGGGTCATAACAACACGTATTGACGGGTAGAGCACAACCATGGTTGATCAATTTCCCCATCCCAAGGATATGGATCCCGAAGAGACCCGCGAGTGGCTGGAAGCACTGGCCGCCGTGGTTGACCGGGACGGGCCGGACAGGGCTCACTTTCTGCTCGAGCGGCTGGTTGAACTGGCGCGGCGTTCGGGCGCCCATCTGCCGTTTGACCTGACCACCGCCTACCTGAATACCATCCCGCCGCATCGCCAGCCGGCCATGCCGGGCGACGGCGCGCTGGAACGGCGTATCCGTTCGATCATTCGCTGGAACGCCATGGCCATGGTGGTACGTGCCGGCCGTCGCGGCGGTGAGCTGGGCGGCCATATCGCCAGCTTTGCTTCGGCGGCATCGCTTTATGACGTCGGTTTCAACCATTTCTTCAAGGGTCCGGACCACGAAGACGGCTCGGACCTGCTGTTTATTCAGGGCCATTCTTCGCCGGGCATCTACGCTCGTGCCTTCCTTGAAGGGCGGATCAGCGAAGAACAACTCGACCGTTTCCGCCAGGAAGTCGACGGCGAGGGCCTGAGTTCCTATCCGCACCCCTGGCTGATGCCGGAGTTCTGGCAGATCCCGACCGTATCGATGGGCCTGGGGCCGATCATGGCCATCTATCAGGCCCGTTTCCTGAAATACCTGCACAACCGTGAGTTGGTCGAGGCTGAAAAGCGCAAGGTCTGGTGTTTCATGGGCGACGGTGAAACCGACGAGCCGGAATCACTGGGCGCCATTTCGCTGGCCGGGCGCGAAAAGCTCGACAACCTGGTGTTTGTGGTCAACTGCAACCTGCAGCGCCTGGACGGGCCGGTCAGGGGCAACGGCAAGATCATCCAGGAACTGGAAGGCGTGTTCCGCGGCGCCGGCTGGAACGTCATCAAGGTGATCTGGGGCTCCTACTGGGATCCGCTGCTGGCTCGCGATACCAAGGGCCTGCTACGCAAGCGCATGGAGGAAGCGCTGGACGGCGACTACCAGAAGTACAAGGCCAACGACGGTGCCTACGTGCGCGAGCACTTCTTTGGCGCCTACGACGAACTCAAGGAAATGGTCGCCGACTTGTCCGACGAGGACATCTGGCGCCTGAATCGCGGCGGCCACGACCCGCACAAGATCTATGCGGCTTACCACGCGGCAACCAATCACACCGGCCAGCCGACGGTGATCCTGGCCAAGACCATCAAGGGCTACGGCCTGGGCCAGTCCGGCGAAGGCCAGAACATTTCGCACCAGCAAAAAAAACTCAACGAAGACGGCGTGCGCTATTTCCGCGACCGCTTCAACGTGCCGGTCAAGGACGAACAGTTGGCCGAGGTGCCCTACTATCACCCGGGCGAGGACTCTGAGGAGGTCAAGTACCTCAAAGATCAGCGCACAAAGCTGGGCGGCTACCTGCCGCAGCGCCGGGTTGAAGGTGGCGCACTGGAAACGCCCGAGCTGTCGGCTTTTGAATCCATCACCAAGGGCTCGGGCGATCGTGAAATCTCGACCACCATGGCCTTCGTTCGCTGCCTGGCCGTGCTGCTGCGCGACAAGGCGCTGAAAAAGCACATCGTGCCGATTATCTGTGACGAGGCGCGCACCTTCGGCATGGAAGGGCTGTTCCGCCAAATCGGCATCTATGCGCCGTTTGGCCAGCTTTACGAGCCGGTGGATTCCGACCAGCTGGCGTACTACAAGGAAGACCAGAAAGGCCAGGTGCTGCAGGAAGGCATCACCGAGGCCGGCTCAATGAGTTCGTGGATTGCCGCGGCCACCAGCTACGCCTCGAACGGCCTGCCGATGATTCCGTTCTACACTTTCTATTCCATGTTCGGCTTCCAGCGCATTGCCGACCTGGCCTGGGCGGCCGGCGACATGCGCGCCCGCGGCTTCTTGATTGGTGGCACCTCGGGCCGGACCACGCTGAACGGCGAAGGCCTGCAGCACGAGGACGGCCACAGCCACGTGTTTGCCGCCACCGTGCCCAACTGCGTCAGCTACGACCCGACCTTCGGCTACGAACTGGCGGTGATCCTGCAGGATGGCCTGAAGCGGATGTATGCCGAACAGGAAGACGTGTATTACTACGTCACTGTGCTGAACGAAAACTATCCCCACCCGGCCATGCCGGAAGGCTGCGAGGAAGGCATCCGCAAAGGGCTCTACCTGCTGAAGGAAAGCGAGCGGGGCGACGAACCACGGGTTCAGCTGATGGGTTCGGGTGCGATTCTCCGTGAAGTGATGGCTGCCGCTGAGCTACTGGAAAATGAGTTCAGCATCGCGGCCGACATCTGGTCGGCGACCAGCTTCAACGAGTTGGGGCGCGATGGGCTGCGAGTGAGTCGACGCAACCGGCTAAACCCCGACCAGCGCGCCGACCAAGCCTGGATAACCCGCCAGCTTGAAGGCCGTCAGGGACCCGTCGTCGCGGCCACCGACTATATTCGGGCCCATGCCGACCAGGTGCGTGAGTTCGTTCCGCAGCGCGACTACATCGTGCTCGGCACCGATGGCTTCGGCCGCTCGGACACGCGCGAGAACTTGCGTCGCTTCTTCGAGGTTGATCGTCACCAGATTGCCTGGGCCGCCCTGGTGGCCCTGGCCAACCGCGGTGATTTCGACCGCGAACAGCTGGGCAAAGCGCGCAGCCACCTGGATATCGACCCCGACAAACCGCTGCCACTGTCGGTGTAACCGGCACCAACCAAGGAACAGGCGAACAATGAGCAAGCAACAGGAAATCCGCGTTCCCGACATTGGCGACTTCGACAAGGTGCCGGTGATCGAAATTCTCGTGGCCGTTGGCGACGAGGTCGAGCAGGAGCAATCACTGGTCACGCTGGAGTCGGACAAGGCGACCATGGAAGTGCCGGCCTCGACGGCGGGCAAGGTGGTCGAGCTGAAAGTCAAAGAAGGCGATGAAGTGGGCGAGGGTGATGTGATCGCCATCGTTGAATCCGCTGACGACGCCGATGGTGATGAGGGAGATGACCGTCAGGAAAAGGGCCGGGAGTCAGAGAAGAAGGAAGACGAACCGGGGGAGAGGGAAGAAGGAAGACGGGAGAAGGATAAGGATTCAAGAGAGACCGAAGAGTCCGGGAAGTCTGAGGAATCAGAGACGTCGGGGAAATCGGCGCCGGCAGGGGCTGGGCAGGAGGTGCCAGGCTGGGAAGATGGTCTGCCGCCGCCGCCAATCCCGTTCGATGAAATGGATCATGACCCGGGTACGCTGCCGCATGCCTCGCCGTCGGTGCGCAAGCTGGCTCGAGAACTGGGGGTGGACCTGCAAACCGTCGAGGGCTCCGGGCGCAAGGGCCGGATTACCGAAGAGGACCTCAAGGGCCACGTCAAGCAGCAGATGAGCCAGGGCTCGGCCGGTGCGCCGGCTGCCGCTGGCGGTGCCGGTCTGTCGGTGGCCGCGCCGCCCAAGGTCGATTTCGCCAAGTTTGGCGAAATCGAGGAAGAAAAGCTTTCGCGCATCAAGCGCATTTCCGGGCCCAATCTGCATCGCAACTGGGTGTCGATTCCGCACGTTACCCAATTCGACGAGGCCGACATTACCGAGATGGAGGCCTTCCGCAAGGCCAGCCAATCGACGGCTGAAAAGGCCGGCACGAAGCTCACCCCGCTGGTCTTCCTGATCAAGGCGGTGGTAGCCGCGCTGAAGGAATTCCCGCACTTCAATGCCTCGCTGTCGAACGACGGCGAAACACTGATTCGCAAGAAATACTTCCACATCGGCGTGGCGGTGGATACGCCCAATGGTCTGGTCGTGCCGGTGCTTCGGGATTGTGACAAGAAGGGCCTGTTGGAACTGTCGGCCGAGTTGACCGACTTGTCCGGTCGGGCCCGCGACGGCAAGCTCAAGGGCGATGAGATGAAGGGCGGTTGTTTTTCCATCTCCAGCCTGGGCGGCATTGGCGGGACGGCGTTTACGCCGATCATCAATGCGCCCGAGCTGGCCATTCTGGGCGTGTCGCGCTCGGCGATGAAACCGGTCTGGGACGGCGAGCAGTTCCAGCCGCGGCTGATGCTGCCGCTGTCGCTGTCCTATGACCACCGGGTGATTGACGGTGCCGATGCGGCGCGCTTCACCCGCTACCTGGCTGGCCAGTTGGAAGACTTGCGTCGCCAGCTGCTGTGAGTGCTGACCCGCGACGAACCGGAACCGGCATGATGCTGGCGGCCTCCTTCGGGCTGCTGGCCTTGCTGACCTGGTTCTTCAGCGGCCAGATCGACCAGAGTCAGAACCCCAACCGGGTGGTCTACAGCACGATGGCGAATGACCGCACCGAGGTGCGCCTGCAAGGCGACCGGCGCGGTCATTTCGTCGCCACCGGGCAAATCAATGGCCGCGACGTGACGTTCCTTGTTGATACCGGCGCGACCCTGGTCTCGGTGCCGGAAAGCCTGGCCGACCGGCTGAATCTGCCGCGCCAGGCGTCGATCCAGCTGATGACGGCGGCGGGGCCGGTGCAGGGTTGGTCCACGCGGCTGGAGGAAGTCCGCCTGGGTGAGATCGTCAAGCGGGACGTGGCCGCCGCGATCAACCCGGGGCGTCACGATTCGGTGCTGCTGGGCATGAGCTTCCTGCGCCACCTGGAACTGACCCAGCGCGACAACGAACTGCGCCTGGTTTCGGAATAAACCGGGACTTGGCACAAAGGCAAAAACCCTACTAACCGCGAAGGCGCTAAGGGCGCGAAGACGATTTCCAGAGGCTTATTGTTAAAAAGCGAATTTGGCAAAGCCCGGTTTTTCCTGGTGCTCTTTGCGTCTTTGCGGTCAGTTAGTCTGGGGTCTTCGCGGTTAGTCAATTTGAATCAAAAACGGTAACTCGACAATGAGCAACAAGCGCGAAATCAAGGTTCCCGACATTGGCGACTTCGACAAAGTACCGGTGATTGAAATCCTGGTGGCCGAGGGCGACGAGGTGGAAAAGGAGCAGTCGCTGGTCACGCTGGAATCCGACAAGGCGACGATGGAGGTGCCTGCCTCGGCGGCCGGCAAACTTGTCGAACTCAAGGTCCAGGAGGGCGATGAAGTGGGCGAGGGCGACGTGATTGCCGTTGTTGAAGTGACCGATGTTGACGGTGGGGAAGCTGGTAAAGGGAAGACGGGAGACGGAAGAGGGGAGACGACAAAAACGGAGTCGGGTGGCCACTCCGAGGAAGCGTCTGGGCCGGCAGGCGGGAAACCTGACCGTGGCGACCATGATTTTGATCTGGTCGTGCTGGGCTCCGGTCCGGGGGGCTACACGGCGGCTTTCCGCGCGGCCGATCTCGGGCTGAAGGTTGCCCTGGTCGAGCGCTATCCCAGCCTGGGCGGGGTATGCCTGAACGTCGGCTGCATTCCGTCCAAGGCCCTGCTTCACGTTGGCCAGATCATCGATGCGGCTGATCATCTTGGCGAACACGGCGTGCAGTTTGGCGCCCCACAGATCGATATTCGCGCGCTGGCCAACTATAAGAACAACGTGGTCGGCAAGCTCACCGGCGGTCTGGCCGGCATGGCCAGGAAGCGCCAGGTCGAGGTGATCCAGGGCAAGGGCCGTTTCGCCAGCGAGCATGAGCTCTTCGTCAGCCACGAGGGCGAAACGCGGACGGTGAGTTTTGCCCAGTGCATCATCGCGGCTGGCTCGCGGGTCATCCAGATCCCCAACGTGCCCTGGGATGATGAGCGTGTGATGGACTCGACCGGCGCGCTGGAGCTGAAAAAAATCCCCGACCGACTGCTGGTTATCGGTGGCGGCATCATCGGCCTGGAGATGGCCTGCGTTTACCGCGCGCTGGGCGCGCGCGTCACCGTGGTCGAGCTGCAGAAACAGCTGATGCCGGGCGCCGATGCCGACCTGGTCAAGCCACTCCAGCAGCACATGAAAAAGCTGGGCGTGAATTTCCGCTTGCAGACCAAAGTGGACAAGGTCGAGGCGGGTGAGGATGCGCTGACCGCCCACTTCGAGACCGCCAGCGGCAGTGAATCGGCCGACTTCGACCGCATTCTGGTATCGGTTGGACGTCGCCCGAACGGTGATCAAATTGATGCCGACAAGGCCGGCGTCAAGGTCGACGAGCGCGGCTTCATCCCGGTTGATGGTCAGCTGCGAACCGGCCAGTCGCATATATTCGCCATTGGCGACATCATTGGCCAGCCGATGCTGGCGCACAAGGCCAGCTATGAAGGCAAGATTGCCGCCGAAGTGGCCGCCGGTCACAAGCGCGCGGCCGATGCCCGCACCATTCCCTCGGTGGCCTATACCGACCCGGAAGTGGCTTGGGTGGGCCTGACCGAGAACCAGGCCAGGGAGAAAGGTATCGACTACGGCCTGGGCAAGTTCCCCTGGGCAGCGTCCGGCCGGGCGCTGGGCATGGACCGCTCGGAAGGTTTCACCAAACTGATCTTTGACCGCAAGACCGATCGGCTGATTGGCGCAGGCGTGGTCGGTATGCACGCGGGCGATCTGATTGGCGAGCTGGGCCTGGCCATCGAGATGGGCTGCAATGCCGAAGATATCGGCCTGACAATTCACCCTCACCCGACCCTGTCGGAGTCGATCATGATGGCGGCAGAGGTCTACGAGGGAACCATCACTGATCTTTACTTGCCGGGCAAGAAATAGCGCTCTCGTCCGGATGGTCAACCATCCGGGCGCTTTTTGCGTCGACGGGCTCGGAAATGGCTTAAAAAAACATTAAACTTGGCGTATGTATTACGCCGCCGCCTGCCAGACCAACTTTCCGGCGCCCCGCCATCGTAACGAAATCGCCGAGCGTACCCGGCGCATGGGCGAAATGGTCGAGCAGACCATCATCGGCTATGAGCCCTTCTTCGATGTGCGTCTGCTGGTGTTCCCGGAATTCGCCCACGCCGTACCTGTCCACGAGACGGCAGCGCGTCTGCATGCCGATCTGGCGGTGGAAATTCCCAACGAGCACACCGAGGCCTATACCCGGCTGGCGAAAAAATACGGCTGTTACATCCAGACCGGGACTTTCCTGGAGCGCGACGACCGCTTTCCCGGCCATGTCTTCAATACCACCTGCCTGATTGGCCCTCAGGGCATTCTGTCGAAATACCGCAAGGTCAATCCCTGGATTCCCTGGGAAGTGCACACCAGCCCGCACGACCTGTCCAACTACCCGGATGAACCGTTTCCGGTGGTCAATACCGAGCTAGGCCGGCTCGGTGTTGCCATCTGTTATGACTGGCTGTTTCCGGAAACTATCCGCGAACTGGCGTTTCGCGGAGCCGAAGTGCTGATTCGCGTATCGGCCTACATGGACCCCTGGGGCACCGCCGAGCCGGTCAACTGGTGGACCCTGATCAACCGCACTCGCGCCCTGGAGAACACCGCCTACGTGGTGGCTGCCAACCAGGGCGCCGACATGCACCATTACCCGCCGTTTTCGTGGCCGGGCGGTTCCATGTGCGTTGATTACGATGGCCGCATCCTGGCACAGGCTGATCCCGGGCCCGGCGAGAAAGTGGTGGTGGCGCCGATTGACATCGAGCGGCTGCGGGCCGAACGCAGCCGCCGCCAGGGGCATGACACGCGAGCGCATTATCGTGCCGAGATGCACCCCTACACCCAAACCTCAAGACTTGCCCGTGGCGGTCAGCAGCCACCGACCATTGACGCCCTTAAAAAGCGAATTGCCGAAGGCAAGACGGCGCTGTCATCCGACACATCCCCCACCCAATCCGACTGAATCATGATCAACCGCCTTTTGCCCGCTCTTGCCTTGTTGTCTGTTGGTCTGCTCGCGGCCTGCGGTCAGCGGGATGCGATCTTCGAGCCGAACGAGGACCAGATCGAGCGCAATAATCGCGGCGTGGCGCTGATGGGCCAGTACCGCAATGAGGATGCCCGGCAAGTCTTCGCCGCGCTTCACGAAGAAGCGCCCGAGTGGGTGGACGTCGAAGTCAATCTGGCCATTGCCATCCTCAACCGCCAGGAAGAACGGGACGAGTTCGAGGCGCTGCGCATCACCGAGGCCCTGCTTGAGGACCATCCCGACCACGCCCGTGCCCGCTACGTCGCGGCGCTGATGCGTCTTTACACCGGCGATACCGAACAGGCCCTGGCGCATTTTCGCCAGGTGACGGCGCTGGCACCGGATGATGCCTATGTCGCTTACTTCACCGGGCAGGCACTCAGCCAGCTGGGTGACGTGGAAGCCGCGCTGGTGGAATACGAGCGCGCCATGGCGCTGGATCCTTATCTCCGAAGTGGCTACTACGGCGCCGCCTTGGCGTATCGTCAGCTGGGTGATACCGACCGCGCTCGTGAACTGCTCACGATCTACCAGCGTTTTGCCAACAACCCGCGCGCCCAACTGGCCGAGTTTGTTTACACCCGCAAGGGCGTGCTGGCCGAGGCCCTGGCCGTCAGTCGGGCAGGCACTGAAGCGGCAGAGTGGCGCTTCGATGGCGAGCTGTTCGGCGACAGCGAAATGCTGCTGCCGCTGTCATCGGGTGAGCCGGTCTCCAGCCTGACGGTTGTCGACCTTACCGGCAATGGCCGGCTCGATGTGTTTCTGACGGGCGGCCCGCGTAACCGGGTTTTGCTGGCTAGTGAGCAGGGTTTCACGCCGGATGATGCGCATCCGCTGGCTGAGATCGACCAGGTCAATGCGGCACTGTGGGCAGACTTCGACAACAGCGGCCAGCTTGACGTGCTGCTGTGCCGCGATGGGGAAAACCGGCTCCTGAGCCTGAATGGCGATGAATGGACTGAATCACCGGGGCAGGCCGACCTGGCCGAGCTTCCGCCCTGTCATGACGGCGTGGTTGTCGACGCCGATCATGACGGTGACCTCGACGTGCTGCTGTTGTCGCGCATCGCGCCGGTCGAGCTTTTCAACAACAACCTCAACGGCAGCTGGCGGCGTCTCAGTGACGACCCGCATGCCGGCTTTGCGCCCGGGCCGCGGCCAGTGCGCCAGGCCATTGCCGTGGATCTGGACGGTGATCGTGATGCCGACCTGGTGCTGGTTCACGATCAGGCGCCGCATGAGGTGCTGCGCAATGACCGGCTCTGGCAATACCAGCCTCACCCCGGATTTGATGCGTTCCGTCAGGCCGATATTCAGGCCGTCACTGCCGCCGATTTCGACGCGCGCGGTCAGGTGGACCTGGTCACGCTGGACGGCCAGGGCCGATTGTGGCGCTGGCGCGCTGACGAACAGGGCCAGTGGCCGGCTACCGAACTGATGGACCTTGGGGTCGAGGCATCGTCGCCGGTAGCGCTGTCCAGCCTGGACTTCAGCGGCGATGGCCGTCCGGACATTCTGGTCCAGCACGCCGGCGGCTTTCAGGTTCTGGCTGTCGATGAACAAGGCCAGGCCAGCGTGCTGCATGAGGAATCGCTGGCCCTGGCTGCACTGACCCCCATTCTGATCGTCCCGTCACTTGGCCCCGCGCTGCTGGGCGTGGTTGATTCCGATGAAGGGCGCGAACTCAGGTTGTGGCCGGCCTCGGCAGATCGCGCGCCCTTTGTTGCCATTGCGCCCAGCGGGATGACCGACCCCGGCGACGGCATGCGCTCCAACGCCTCGGGTATCGGTACCGGCCTGCTGGTTCGGGTGGGCAGTCGCTGGTCGGTCACCGACACCTACCCGCGTCATTCCGCGCCGGGCCAGAGCCTGCAGCCGGTGGCCGTGGGCCTGGGCGGTCGCGACCGGGCCGATTTCGTCCAGTTCTTCTGGTCGGATGGCGTGCTCCAGACCGAGATGGACCTGGCCTCGGGCGAGGTGCATCGGATCAGCGAGCTACAGCGCCAGTTGGCCTCTTGCCCGGTGCTGTTTGCCTGGAACGGCGAACGGCATGAGTTCGTTAGTGACCTGCTGGGCGTGGCCGGCATCGGCTTTTTCCAGGCACCGGGCCGCTACTCGCAGCCCCGACCCTGGGAGTTCTTCCTGTTCCCGCCGGACAGCATTGTGCCCCGCGACGGTCGCTTCGAGCTGAAGATCGCCGAGCCGATGGAAGAAATTGCCTACATCGACACGGCCCGCCTGCAAATTTACGACCTGCCGCCGGGCTGGTCGATGAGCCTGGATGAGCGGATGTTCACCGGCGGCGGTCCCGAGCCCACCGGTGAGCCGGTTTTCTGGCGCGACGAGCACTGGTTGAGCCCGATCAGTGCCGTCAACGATCGTGGTGAAGACGTTCTGGAGGCCATTCTGGTCATGGATCACGTGGCCGCCGACCCCGGGCCGATCGACCCGCGCTTCCTCGGCCGGCTGGCGCGTGATCAC
>PWYW01000087.1 GCA_003567685.1 Gammaproteobacteria bacterium | reverse complement strand
GTGCTGGCCGGCTGGCTGATGCTGTTTTCCACCCTGCGCAAACGAAAGTTGGAAAAGGAGGCCGTCTAATGGATCCTCAGTCACCGGGCTTTATTTTTCTGAACGCCTTTCTCATCAACAACTTTGTGCTGGCGATGTTTCTGGGGCTATGTCCTTTTCTGGGCGTGTCCGCAAAAGTCAAAACCGCCGGAAACATGGGTGTCGCGGTTACCTTTGTGATGCTGGTGAGTTCGGTGTGCGCGTTCGGGCTCAACCGCATTCTCACCCGCTATGATCTGGAGTTTCTGCGTCTGATCTCCTACATCGCGGTAATCGCCTCCGCGGTGCAACTGGTGGAGATCACGGTGAAACGCTTCAGTCCCGCTCTGTTCAGGGCCCTGGGGATTTTTCTTCCCCTGATCACCACCAACTGCGCGATTCTGGGGCTGGCCCTGTTTCAAACCGCGCGGGAATACACCTTTGTGCAATCGCTGGCCTTTGCCCTGGGGGCGGGAGCCGGATTTTCGCTGGCCCTGTTGCTGATGGCCGGACTGCGGGAAAAACTGGAACTGGCGGAGGTGCCCGATCTGGCCCGGGATGCCGCCTTGAGCCTGATGATCGCCGGACTGCTGTCGCTGGCGTTCATGGGATTTGCGGGGTTGGGCGGATGATTTCACGTATGCTTGTGGGTGCGGCAGGGGTATTTCTGTTCTTTGGCGGATGGATGCTGGCACAGGCATTCGGACGCCGCTTCGCCCGGCGTCATCCCGAATTCGGGCGTTTCCGTGAAGAGGGCGGCGAATGCGGAAAAACCTGTGGCTGCGCCAACTGGAAAAACTGCTCCATGCGCCGCCCCTCCTCCACATCACTTTCTGAAACCACAAAGTAAAATTTTCTTTTTAATCCTGTAAACCCAAGCTATTCCCCTGAACATCAAGGAGCCGACATGAATCTGACCGAATATGATATCAGCCATCCCTTCAAAGCGGTGGTCGTTGACAGCAAACGCATCACCCCGGCGGAAACCGCCGAGGTGCGTCACATCACCCTGAATGTTTTTAACGCGACCTTCAACTACATCGAGGGTCAAAGCGTCGGCGTTCTGGTTCCCGGACCGCATGAGTTCGGCAACGAACATCACATGCGGCTTTATTCCATCGCCAGTTCCCGACAGGGGGAAAACCATAACATGTCGGAAATTTCCCTTTGCGTCCGGCGCTGCTTTTACATCGATGAGGTCAGCGGCGAGAAACACCCCGGTATCGCGTCCAATTATCTCTGCGACCGCGAGCCCGGCGACACCATCCTGCTGACCGGCCCCTACGGACGTCAGTTCCTTCCCCCGCGGGATCCGGACGCCAATCTGCTTATGATCGGTGTAGGCACGGGTATCGCCCCCTTCCGTGCCTTTCTCAAACACATCTACAGCGAGCGGAAAGATTGGAAGGGCAAAGTCCGCCTGTTTTACGGTGCCCGCAACGGTATGGACAAGCTTTACTTCAACGACCGGAACAACGATCTCATCAACTACTACGACGAGGAAACCTTTCAGGCGATCGAAGCCTTCAGTCCACGGCCCCACTTTGACGATCCGGTGGACATGGGCAGCGCGGTGAAAGTTCACGCGGCCGAAGTATGGGAGATGATTCTGGCCCACAAAACCCACGTGTACGTCGCCGGCCTGAGCGATCTGGAAAAGCAACTGGACGAAGTCATGGCCGATGTCGCCGGTTCCCCCGAAGCCTGGGCCGACAAAAAACAGGACCTGATCGAGGACCACCGCTGGTCCACTCTGTTCTACGCCTGACCGGGCGGGGGCTGCCCCTGTTCTTCCAGCTCCAGTCGAATTTCTGAGAACCCCCTAATCCGGTAGCGTTCACACAAGGCGGAAATCTCATCCAGATTTTCCTGCGGATTTCTGGAGAGTACTTCCAATACATCCAATTTGGATTTAAACCCTCCCGCGTAGAGTTTCATCACCACCAAGTGGGGCAATGGAATGATTCTCAAAGGACTGTTCTCCCGCACGACCAAACGCGCATCCTGAAGGGCGTCCTTAATCACTGCGGGAAAACGCTGGGCAAAACTGATGATTTGGATCAAGCCTGCGGGAGTGTGGACATCCAACACCCCTCCCAAAGGATCCTCGGCGTCGGGCACCCTCAGCTCAACCTCATATCCATTTTTCTGAAGGCGGGCGGCGAGCCTCTCCAGTTGCGCCGGCTCCAAGTTGCCTGCCAAATCGATATCACCTGTGGTTCGAACATAATTATGGGCGGCAAGGGCAAGCGCTCCGATTACCAGCACCTGAGACCCGTACTCAACGGAAAGCTCCGCAATCTTCTCAGCCTCCTCAAACAAATCAGCTGATTCCGCCACTTACGTCCTCACTTTGAAAGGCTTCAGATCTTCAAGTTGCCGATGGAGAGACAGCGCGAGGCGCATACGCGCCTCCACGGTCATCGCTTTTAGGCGCTCTGTTTCCGCCGCACGGGAGGCATCAGCGGACAGGCTGGGCCGCCGCGGCGGGAACGTCTGGTTCGGATCTGTTGATTTCATTTGATGAAACTTAGTCAGATGTTTCCTTCAGGTCAAGGTGCATCCTTGAACCGGAGAATCGACGCAATCATCAAAGGGAGTCAGGCTTTATACACTTTGGGCGGGGTTTTTCGGGAGGGATAGCAGGCGCGGCAGATGTCGCAGCGGGTTCCGTCGCAGCCGCGGGCGGTGCAGTGCTCGCGTCCGTAGAGGATCATTTGAATGTGCAGGTCGTGCCAGCATTCGGGCGGGAAAAGGGCTTTCAGACTTTTTTCGGTCTGTGCCACTGTTTTGCCGCTGGAGAGTCCCCAGCGCTGGGCCAGTCGGTGAATATGGGTGTCCACCGGAAAAGTCGGAATATCGAAGGCCTGGGAGAGAACCACGGATGCGGTTTTGTGTCCCACCCCGGGCAACGCTTCCAGCTCGTCCATATCCGGAGGGACCTTTCCCCCGTGGCGGTTGATCAGAATTTGTGACAATTCGGAAATGGCGGCGGCTTTGCGGGGGGCGAGTCCGCAGGGCCGGATGATATTTTGAATGGTTTCCACCTCAAGCCGGGCCATTTTTTCAGGCGTATCCGCCAAACGGAACAGTTCAGGTGTAACCTGATTCACCCGTTTGTCGGTACACTGGGCGGAGAGCAGCACCGCGATCAGCAGGG
>PWYW01000076.1 GCA_003567685.1 Gammaproteobacteria bacterium | reverse complement strand
CTTTTCGCCTGCATCGAATGCTGCCGGTGTCGGTGCCATACTGTGGAGGTGCCAACGGCCTGTGCAGGCCCGGCCGGAATGGGTGTCGAGAGGTGTCGAAATGAAAGCATGGATGCAGTGGATGGTGGTGGCGATGTTTGCCGTGGGTGTGGTCCAGGCCTCGGAGCAACGCCGGGTTGCGCATGCCGATCTTCAGGCGCTGAGCGAGCTGGCCGTGGGTGACTACCACTGGGTGGCCGACTTGCCGCTGGGTGGGGATGCCTATGCGGCGCTGCGGGTTGAGCGCATTGCCTTGTATGCGCCGGGTGCCCGGGTGTGGGCAGATGACGGCGTCCGTCGCGCGCCGCTGGACCGTTCCGCCCAGCGGTTTTTCATGGGCCATGGTGCCAACGGCCGCGGCCGGGTGGTGTTGATGCTGGATGCCGAAAGCGGCCAGTGGCAGGGCGCGGTTTACGGGCCGGCCGGTTTGCATTCGCTGCGCGCCTACCCGGACGAGCGTGGCATTCGCTTCCTGGCCTTGCCGCCGGAGTCGCTGTTGCCCGATGGCGTGGTGCTGGATTCTTCCTGTGCGCTGGATCATTTTCCCGAGTTGTCGGGGTTCGGGCCCGGCATGAGCGAACCGGAGCCGGCTGCGCGCACGGCCGCGCGCCAGGACGGTTTGCGCCTGGGCGTGCTGGCGCTGGATACCGACAAGGAATGGCTGGAGCGGCGTTTCAATAACAATGTATCGAACGCGGCCAGTTGGATCGAGCAGTTGATGCTGACCACCAACGTGATTTTCGAGCGCGACGCCAACCTGCGAATGCAGCAGGGTGAAACCATCCTGCGGGTCGGTTCCGACCCGTACACGGTGGGCGGTTCCGCGGTCAATGCCGCGCGCTTGCAGGAATTTGGCACCTACTGGTTCAACAACAAGCCAAGCGTGGCGCGTACCCATGCGGCGCTGATTTCCGGGCGCTCGACCAGCGGGTTCTCGGCCGCCGGCATTGCCTGGCTGAATTCGTACTGCCGCAACGAGAGCACCGGCGGCAGCTACAGCCTGAACCAGCTGTTCTGGGCCAGCAACGTGCCGGTCTCGGCCAGTGCCAGCCTGTTTGCCCACGAAATTACCCATAACCTGGGCTCGCCGCATACGCACTGCTACAACCCGCCCGTCGACCAGTGCTTCAACGCCGAACCCGGGTGCTATGACGGCCCGGTCAGTTGCCCTTCTGGCGGGTCGGGCACGTTGATGAGTTATTGCAATTTCAGCCCGCCCAGTGGCGCAGGCTGCGGCCAGGTGCTGCTGGAACTGGCACCGCGCGTGGCCGAGTTGGTGGATTCGCGAATCACCGCCAACACGCCTTCCTGCCTGGCGTTTGAAGACCAGGGCATCATTTTCCAGGACCGGTTTGAGTAACGGGAATTTTGCGGGTTTCAAGAGCGATCGACGGTGTTGCGAGCAGACCAGCGATGCTTGCTGATGACTTGCGCAACCCGTGGGTCTCCTGACTGGCTGTCACGCTCTTGCCGCGCAGGCTCCTGGCGCTCTGATTTGAATTTCAACCATCTTTCCAGCGCCGAATGACGCCAAAGACGGCCGCAGGGTTGTTGTCGGTGCCGGGCTCGCGCTGTTGGGCGGCGGCGATGACGGCCGGCTCGCGGGTACGCAGGAAGGGGTTGGTGGCGCGCTCTTCGCCCAGGCGGGTGGGCAGGGTGATCTGGCCGGCCTGGCGTTGTTGTCTGACTTGCTCGGCGCGTTGTTGCAGCGCGGCATTGTCGGGTTCTACCTGCAGGGCGAAGCGGCAGTTGTCCAAGGTGTATTCGTGGGCGCAGTACAGCCGGGTGCTGTCGGGCAGGGCGCGCAGTTTGTCCAGCGAGGCCTGCATTTGCTCGGGGCTCCCTTCGAACAGGCGGCCGCAGCCAACCGAGAACAGGGTGTCGCCGGCCAGCAGCATCTGGTCGTTGTGGAACACGATATGGCTGGAGGTGTGTCCGGGGGTTTCCAGCACCGCCAGTTCCAGCGCCGGTTGATCAAAGCGGACAGTGTCGCCTTCGCTCACCCGACGGGTAAGCTGGCTGATGCGCGGGTCTGCAGGCCCGATGACCGGCACCGGATGACGGGCAAGAATCTCGTCGACGCCGCCGATGTGGTCGTGATGGTGGTGGGTCAGCAGAATGGCCTTCAGCGTTAATGACTCGCGGTCCAGATAGGCCAGCGGTTCGGCGGCCGAGCCGGGGTCGACCAGCACGCAGTGCCTGCCGTCGTGGATGGCCCACGCGTAGTTGGTTTCAAAGGTGGCAATGGGGTGCAGCGTAAGCGGCGTATTCGTATTCATGCGCCCCAGTTTAGCGTCATTGGTCTGGTATTCTTTTCGCTTATGTCGATTCCCGGTTTTTCCCAGTTGCAGCCTGCCGAAAGCCGCTTGCTGGCGGCGGCCCTGGCGGATGAGCGTGCAGGGCGCGACGAAGGCTGGAGCCGTCGCCCCGACTGGCTGTTGGAGCTGGCACCGGTTTCCGGCCCCTCACCGGCGATGCCGGACGGGGTGGGTCGCCACCGCGTGTTGTTCGATCGCGAGGGTGTGGTGTGGCCTTACCAGGCCCGGCTGGACGAATGGCCGCTGGACAGCGAGTCGGTGCCAGCGGTTTTGCTCAGGCATGTCTGGCAGCCGGGCCTGATGGGTGACCCGATGGCCGAGGCGCTGCGCGTGCTGCGGCCGGGCGGCTGGTTGATTTCGATCAGCGCCAACCCCTGGCATCGACGGGCCTGGCAGGTGCTGGGTCGCAGGGCCCTGCTGCTGCCAAGCTGGCCGCGCTGGCAATGGCTGCATGCCCGCTACGACCTTGAGCTTTCGGCCCCGGTCGCGGCCCACTGGCGCGGGCTGGTGCCGGGCTTGTCGCCGGCCTTGTTGCTGCTGGCCCGGAAGCCGCAGCGGCCGGGCGGGGTGGTCGACGTTTCTTTCAAGATGGATTACAAGCGCAGGCTGGCCGCCGGGTCGATGCCTGCCGCCAATTGCAGGGCAGCATGACAGACGCAATTAAAATATGGACCGACGGCGCTTGCCTCGGCAATCCGGGGCCGGGTGGCTGGGGCGCAGTGTTGCGCTGGAACGGCCATGAAAAAGAGCTTTCCGGGGCGGAAAAGGCCACCACCAACAACCGCATGGAACTGATGGCCGCCATCGAGGCCCTGGAAGCCTTGAAGCGGCCATCGACCGTGGTACTAACGACCGATTCCCAGTACGTGCGCAAGGGCATGCTCGAATGGCTGGCCAACTGGAAGCGCAACGGCTGGCGAACCTCGGCGAAAAAGCCGGTGAAGAATGCCGAGCTGTGGCAACGGCTGG
>PWYW01000027.1 GCA_003567685.1 Gammaproteobacteria bacterium | reverse complement strand
ATCCGGCGCTAAACTTCCGACGTTGAGCGCAGTCTGAGCCCCATCCGAACCGCAGGCCGATTTATCAATGAGCGATTCCAGCCAAAGCCCGTCGATCGAGCTGCGTGACATCACGCTGGCCCTGGGTGGCCGTGTGATTCTGGAAAACCTGTCGCTGAGCATTCCGGCCGGCAAAGTCACGGCGGTCATGGGGCCTTCCGGTGCCGGCAAAACCACCATCATGCGGCTGATTACCGGCCAACTGCAGCCAGACAGTGGTGAAGTCCAGGTGGGCGACGTTCGGGTCGACCGCCTGAAAAGTCGCGAACTCAAGGAATTTCGCCGTCAGTTGGGCGTATTGTTGCAGAACGGTGCGCTATTCACCGACCTGACCTGCTTCGACAACGTCGCCCTGCCGCTGCGCGAGCATACCGACCTGTCAGAACCGCTGATTCGCCGGCTGGTGCTGCTGAAATTGCAGGCCGTGGGTTTGCGCGGCGCGGCCGAGCTGTATCCGCGCGAAATGTCCGGCGGCATGAACCGCCGGGTAGCCATGGCCCGCGCCATGGCGCTGGACCCGGACGTGATGCTCTACGACGAGCCTTTCGCCGGTCTCGACCCGATTTCGCTGGGTGTGTCCCTGCGCCTGATCCGCGACGTCAACCAGGCACTGGCCACGACCAGCGTGGTGATCACCCACGACGTGGACGAAGTGGCCGAGCTGGCCGACTTTTGCTGCATCATTTCCGACCGCCGGATCGTTGCCGCCGGCACACCGGCCGAACTGGCCGCCAGCGAGCACGACCTGGTCCGGCAATTCATGAACGGCCTGCCCGACGGCCCGGTCGCCTTTCACTATCCAGCCCCGGATATGGCCCGGGACCTGCTGGCCACGGATTCATCCCGATGAACTCACCCGGCTTTCCCAATCGGCTGTTCGCTCAGCCGCTGCGCGAATTGGGGCGCGCGCTGATCTTCCTGCTCACCGCGCTGTCGCGGATGCGCCTGACCCGGCTGCAGATCGGCGAAACCCTGCGCCAGGTGTACTTTGCCGGGGTGCGCTCACTGGTCATTATCGTTACCTGCGGCTTTTTCGTCGGCCTGGTACTGACGCTGCAGACCTACGACACGCTTACCCGCTTTGGCGCCGGCGATGCCGTCAGCGTGGTGCTGGCGCTGTCACTCTTCCGCGAACTGGGTCCGGTGCTCACGGCCATCCTGTTTGCCGGGCGCGCCGGCACCTCCATCACTGCCGAGATTGGCCTGATGAAGGCCACCGAACAGCTTGACGCACTGGACCTGATGGCCATCGACCCGATGGAGCGCATCGTTCAGCCGCGCTTGATTGGCAGCCTGATCGCCGTGCCCGCGCTGGTTCTGATCTTCAACGTCACCGCCCTGCTGGGCGGCGTGGCCTTTGCCGTGTTGCTGATGGGCGTGGACCCGATCACCTTCTGGGGCAACATGCAGGCCACCGTCGAACTGGGACGCGACTTCGGCCACGGCATGCTCAAAGCCGTGGTCTTTGGTTTCCTGGCAGCGTGGCTGGCCGTGTACTTCGGCTGGACCGCCAAACCAACCAGCGAGGGGGTTGCCCTGGCCACCACCCAAACCGTCATCGCCACCGCCATTGCCGTGCTGGTGATCGACTTCGTTTTGTCCGCCTTCATGCTTTAAGCCGGAAACTCCGTCATGAAATCATCCCATCAAATCGAATTGACCGCCGGCCTGTTCCTGCTGCTGGCCATCGCCGCGCTGGTCTTCCTGGCCGTCCAGGCCACCGACCGCGGCGTGGTTTCCGGCGGCAGCTACACGCTCACCGCGCACTTTTCCAACGTCGGCGGTTTGAAGCCACGGGCCAAGGTCAGCATGGCCGGCGTCACCATCGGCATGGTTGAATCCATCCAGTTGGACCCTGAAACGTTTGACGCCGTGGTCACGCTGCGCATTTCCGACCAGTTCGACGAATTGCCCGAAGATACCTCGGCCTCGATTCTTACTGCCGGCATCCTTGGCGACCAATATGTTGGCCTGGAACCCGGTGGCCTGTTCGACCCGCTGCAGGATGGTGACCGCATCATGATTACCAATTCCGCCATGGTGCTGGAGCAGTTGATCAGCCGCTACCTGTTCAATACCGAAGGAGACGAATGATGATGTCCCGACCGTTGGTGTTTCGATTCGCTGCCCCGCTTGCGCTGATCGGTGCCCTGGTAGTGTCTGCGCCCAGCATGGCCTTCGACGATCCCGTCGAGCTGATTCGCGAAACCACTGCCGAGCTGTTCGCCCTGGTGGACGACAATCGCGAAGCCTACGAGAACGATCCGACCTTGCTGGAGGATGAACTCCAGCGGGTGCTGATGCCGCGCATCGACACGATCCATTCGGCCCGCCTGGTGCTGGGTCGCCACGGTCGCGGCGAGTCGCGCGAGGACATTGAGGCATTCGCCGAGGCCCTGGCCGATCTGCTCCTGAGCCGCTACGCCACCGGCTTGCTGGAATTTCGCAGCCGCGAGCAGGTGGAAATCCTGCCGCTTAGCGGCGACAACACCGAACGCCAGACCCGCGTGCGCACCCGCGTGCGGCTGGATTCAGGCAGCCGGGCACCGGTCGACTACGTGCTGCGCAAGAACGACGGTGAATGGCAGGTATTTGATGTCATCGTCGAGGGCATTTCCTATGTCGCCACCTTCCGCAACCAGATTGGTGAAGAGATCCGTCGCAGCAGTTTCCAGGACGTACTCAGCCGCCTTCGCGCCGGCGATATCGAGATCGAGGTTGAAACCAATGGCTGATACCGTCGCCCGCCTTGATGGCGAGCTCACGATGGAGACCGTCAGCGGCCAGCTTGCCTCGCTCGGCGGCGCACTGCCCGAGCAAATTGACCTGTCCGACATCGAACGGGTGGATTCGGCAGGGCTTTCCTTGCTACTGGAACTTCAGGCCCGTGCCGCCGCCAGCGGCAGAACCATCGATTTCCGCTTTCCGCCCACCAGCCTGAAAGTGCTCGCTCGCCTCAGCCAGGTCGAAGAGCTGTTGGGCTGGGATCACTCGGACCAACCCTCATGAGGTCCTCCCGTCCAGTTTTGATTGTTTTGGCGTCAATGCTGCTGGCAGCCTGTGCCAGCACGTCGGCACCGCCCGAGGAGCGTCTGCCGGAAGACCCCTGGGAGCCGTTCAACCGATCGATGTACAGCTTCAACCGGACCGCCGACCGCGCTGTACTTCGCCCCGTGGCCCGCGGCTACACGGCCATTACGCCAGAGCCGGCCCAGCGCGGCGTCCGAAATTTCTTTCGCAACCTCAGCTCGCCGGTCATCATGCTGAACCTGGCCCTGCAGGGACGCGGCAGCGACCTGGAGGACGAATTCCAAAGGTT
>PWYW01000085.1 GCA_003567685.1 Gammaproteobacteria bacterium | reverse complement strand
CTGATTCAACCGCAGTTCGTGGCCTATGCACTGGCCCGGCATTGGGTCGGCAATTACCGCGCCTGGGGCTGGCTGGCAGCCGCACCGTTGGCTGCCGGCTTTGCCTTTGTCGCCACCGACTGGGCCTTCCCCAAGGTGTTTTCCGACACCTTGGGTGACAACCTGCTGGGCGCGGTTTGGCTTCGGCAGAACGCCGACCTGGTCGGTTCCCTGGGTTTGGGCTTCCTGATACTGATGATCAACGAAGCACTGCTGGCCTTGATCAGGGCCTGGCAGAATGCCCGCCCAAGGCGTCAATGGAAACCGCTGTTGATGCCCGTCGCCGTGCTGGCTGGCTTGTTGATTGTGCCCAACGGCTACGGCGCATGGCGCTACCAGCAACTGAACCAGCCGATACCGCAAGCTACCCGCCTCAACTACGTGATGGTGCAGGCCGGCTTCAGCCATTTCAGCATGATGGCCCGGCAATACGGGGGCTACCTGACGGTTCGCACCGTGCTGGACACCCACGTCGCCCTGTCGCGCGAGGGCATGGCCCAACAGCCGGCCGACCTGGTGATCTGGCCGGAGAATGTCTACCCATTGAGTTTCGGCACGCCCCAGGATGCCGAAGCCGAGCGTCTGGATGACCGGATTCGCGAACTGGTTCAGCGCACCGGCACGCCGCTGTTGTTCGGGGCACGCGACCAGGCCAATGATGACTGGTTCAATGGCGCCTTCCTGCTTCAGCCGGACAACGGCCAGGCCCCGCCCTTGCAGACCTATCGCAAGGCCTCGCTGTTTCCTTTCGTGGAATACACGCCGCGCTGGCTGCCGCTGCAGGCCGACTGGCTGGGCACCTTCACGCCCGGGCCTGGCCCTGAATTGTTCACCCTGGATCTGGCTGACCAGCGAAGCTTGTCGGTGCTGCCGCTGATCTGCTACGACGCACTGTTTCCCGACCATGTGATTCGCGGCGTGCGCCAGGGCGCCGAAGTCTTGCTGACGCTTTCCAACGATTCATGGTTTGAATACGGCAACACGCCGCAGATCATCCTCCACGGTTCGGCCTTTCGCAGCATCGAGACGCGGCGCCCGCAGCTGCGCACTACGGTTACGGGCGTGTCGGCAGTCATCACGCCTGCTGGTGACATCATCGACCGCCTGGAAACCGGCGAATACGGCGTTCTGGTCGGCTCGATTCAGCCGGCCAGCGGCAACACATTGATACTGCGATTGGGCAACTGGTTCGGGCCGGCCTCGGTACTCGGCCTGATTGTGTTGCTGGGCGCCAGCCGCCTCAGACGACACTCCGCCAGACGATAAAGGCCGGAATGCCGATGAAGTAAACCGCCAGCGCCAGCGCCTCGCCCCAGCGCCGGAAGGTGCCAGCGCGGGCCGGCAGAAAACGGGCACCTGCCCAGCACCCAAGCTCCACCCAGCCACGCCAGAAGGCGGCAAACAAGACCAGGTAGATGGTGTAGACAATCCAGTGGTAAGCCAGCGATGAGAGCCAGGGCGCCAGGCCCTGGAAGTAATACTGACCGAACAGCCCCCCATACATGATGTTCTGGTGGAGCCGAAAGGCTACCAGTACCGGGAACAGGCCAAACACGCCGAACTTGAACCATGGCCAGTGCCAGCGGGCCAACCGTGACCCGATGCGAACACGCGAGTAGAGAAGGCTGGCCTCTGCCAATCCTGGCATCGGCTTTGGAAACGGCAGGTTCCAGAATCCGTCCCCAGGCCCTCGCACCTCGAGGGCCATCCGCCGAGTATTCGCACCACCAACCAACGGCAGGTTTACACCGGCCGCCGGCAACGGTAGGCTCCAGGGCTCAATCTGGTCGACTTCCACGACGTTCACGCGCTTTCGCCGAATGGCCAGCAAGCCACGCTGGTGCAACGCGACGCTCGAACCTTGCCAATGGCAATCCACCGCGAACAAACGGCGCAATAGCCATAGGGCCATGCCCGGCAGCAACATCAGCAACAGCACCAGTCGAACCAGCAGGGGGGGAGAAATCACCCAGCCGAGAAAAAACGCCACGGCGATCAGAAACGGACTCAGTCGGCTGGACAAAAACAGGACGGCAGCAATAAAGCGCCAGCCAGCCGGATAGGCAACCGCTGAAAACCGCTGGCTGGCCGTGGAGAGTTGCAAAACGTCAGGTTTCATTCCAGTCAGCAGACAGGGCGGCTCGACCTTGCAGGCCCGGCAGCCGAGAAGGCGGCCGGGCCTGGCGCATCAGGTTTTCGCTCCGGTCAGACAGACAAGGCCCTGCAGAGTCAGTGATTCAACCGTTCCGGTCAGCGCGCATCAGCATCAGATTGCGAAGGTATTCCCGGCGCTGCAAATCCTGCAGACGTGGGTCGTCCGGACGATATTTGACGCCGTTGAATTCCACCCAACGCGTTTCACTGACGCGGCCCTGGGGAACGACCGGACGCGTCGGCAGCGTGAACGGGCGTTGGGCGCGTAAACTGGCGTTGGAGCTTGGCGCAGTCTCGCAATCGAGGGCGGCAATAATTTGGTCAACCATGGCCGATACGCGCGCTACGTCCTGGGCAGGCGTCGAGCTCTGCTCCAGGTTCTGCACAAACAAACCGAGGCTTTGCTGCGCATCGGGCGCATCGCCCTGCTGAGCCGCATCGAAGGCGTTATCCAGGTGCGCGCGAGAGCCGAACACCCAGGCACGGTTCATCAGCGTTGATCGAACCAACTCTTCGAACTCGAGTTGCACGGCACCAACAGCCTCAAAGGCCGGCACAACGGACACGACAGCCGAGTCATGCCAGACGGTCTCGTACGCCCCGGTGACGACGGCATTCACGGAGTAAAGGCCGGGCGTAGTGAATTCGTGCGCCAGTTCCAGCGACATCTCGCTGACTTCGGTATTGAGGCTGCTGCCGTCGCCAAAATCCACCATCACCGGCCAGGGCCCGAAAAACACCCGATCGTTGAATTGAATGGTGTTGTCAAAGGGCTCGCACGCAAGCAGCGTGGCATCCGGCCCGGCATCCACGTTCAAATCATAATTGGTGGCCAGGGCAGAACCCATCCGATCATGGCCGTTGAGGTTCCAGTCCGGGTTCTGGAAGTCCGGGAACGGGGTATCGGTTGCATGGAATACCGCCACATCGCCACCGGGACTGCCACCCGTCGCGCCGGCCTTGCCGGTCGGCCCGAGAAAGGTCGTATGAGTGTCATCTGACAGCAGGTAACCCACCGACGCACTCGGGCTGATCTGTTTGAAGTTCGAATCGCGCAGAAGGCCAGCCGCATTGGCCGCTAGGATTCGGTCGATGTAATCGTTCAGCGGTTCGCCCGGAACGAAGCGCACGGCATCACTGTCAATCGCGCCATCGCCGTTGGAATCGAAGTCGGCCGTCATGAACTCGGCAAAATTGTCGGCGCATTCCCACCCATTCTCGATGGCGATATTGCAGGTTTCCCAGTTGCTTTCGGCAATGATCGACAGAAACACATCGTCACGGCGATTGAGCGGCTGACCAGTGTCTGGCGCCGTGCACTGGGTCAGAACATCGTCGCTGTCAAACCCCGGATAATACAAATTGCCAACCACCTTGAGCTTGGCATTTGGGCCGGCGTTTTCATTGACGTACTGAATGGCCTGTTCGGTGAAGTCCAGGCAGGTATTGAGCGCTGTCGCCAGTCCACTGAAGTCGCATTGACCGGTCTGGCCGGCAAAGTCGCTTCTGGCCTCAAGGTAGTCATTACCGCACATCACCAGGTGCACACCCACGGTGTTGTCGGTCTGCATGAAACTGGTGTCGTTGACAATCCGGTTGAAAATGCCCGCGGCCACTGCTCCGGATTGAGCCCGGCGTCGCACTTCGATGTTCTGCCCCCAAAGCACGGCGGCATACTCGGCGGCCACGTGGGTGGACGAACGCTCGGCAATCTCATTGATGCCCGTGAAGCCCGCAACGATGGAGTCGCCATAAGCGACCAGTCGCAGGGTGTCCTCCGCGCCTTCGCGGGTAACGTTATAAGAGGAATTCTGAGCGATTGTTCCATCTAGCGCTCGTGCCTCGCCCCCGATGACGATGCTGCCGCACGCGATAACCACCCCAAGTGCGACGTGTTTGATGCCTTGTTTCATTATGAATCCTCAGGCTTGTTGTTTGCGATTAAGGGGCGCGATCTCATGCCGCGCTGCCCCGAGCTTTATACCCTACTTTCTCCGAAAAATGAAATACTTGCCATGCGTGGACCCCAACAGCTTCCCGATAATTCCTGGTGACGCCCTGACCGGGGGCCAGCGAGACTGTTCCCTGGAATCAGCCAAAGCCGGCGGCTTGGACCGGGGTTGTACCGCTGCAACCGTGTCAAGGCCAAGGCAAAGAAAGCTGGCAAACAAGCTTGATGGTATGGTCGTGGTCAAGTTCCATCACAACAAGGTTCGCCATGTTGACTCGCCGCCCGTTGCTCGTCCTGATGTTTGGCCTGTCTGTTTCTGTCGGCAGCGCGGAAGCTCATTGGTTGTCGAGTGCCGACCCTGCCGGCTGCGAAGACCTCAGCGGGCTGCCACCCATCGGCGACGTCAGCTTCAACGACGACATTCAGCCGCTTTTTGAGAACTGCCTGGGCTGCCATGGCCAGAACGAGGTGGCAGGGCTTGACCTTCGGCCCGGCGAGTCGTACCCCAATCTGGTCGGTGTTTCATCCAGCTCCAATCTCGAACGTCTGCGTGTCGACCCGTTTGATCCGGAAGCCAGCACCTTGTTTCTGGGAGTGAATTGCAGCCAGCCGGGTGGACCCGGCTTTCAGATGGGAAGCTTGACCAACGACGAGCAAGCACGGATCCGCGATTGGATCAACCAGGGGGCGCGGGAAGGACCTTTCGCGCCCGCAGTCCCGGACGACATAAGTTTGGAGCCGGTGTTCCCGACTGACACCTTCCCCGGCGCGCTGGGCCTCTTGCATGCGGGCAACGGCTCGGGGCAAATCTACGTGGTGCGTCAGGCCGGCATCATCGAGCGCTTCCTGCCTGGCGACTCAGCCTCAACCTTCATGTCCATCCCCGGCCCGTTGTCAAGCGGCGGCGAACGGGGTTTGCTGGGTGTCGCCTTTCATCCTGACTTTGCCGACAACAGGCGGTTCTTCGTCAATTACACCGCCGGTGCTGACCATCCCTCAGGAGCCGCCAGTGGCGACACCATCATTTCTGAATTCTCGACCAACTCCACGACCGGCCTTGGCGACCCGGCCAGCGAGCGCGTGCTGATGACCATCGCCCAGGATTTCGGCAACCACAATGGCGGTCAGATCAAGTTCGGTCCCGACGGCTATCTCTACATTGGCCTGGGCGATGGCGGCAGCGGCAATGACCCCTGCAATCGTTCGCAGACACTCAACCCCGATGACCGCGTGACGGCTGGAAGTTGTCGGGAAGATATTTCCGCGGCGCTACTCGGCAAGATGCTCCGGATCGACGTTGACAGCACCACGCCCGCTGGCAGCAGCGGACTCTGCGCGGCCAACGCCAACGGCTCGGCCGAGTACGCCATTCCGTCCGACAACCCCTTCGTCGGAGAGGACGCCTGCGCCGAGGTCTGGTCCTGGGGCTTGCGTAACCCCTGGCGCTTCAGTTTTGACCGCGAAACCGGTGACCAGTGGATCGCTGATGTTGGCCAAAGCCACTGGGAGGAGGTGAACCTCGAGCGAGCGGACAATCCGGGCGGCGACAACTACGGATGGAAAGTCTGCGAGGGCAATTTCGAGCGTGGCTCAGCCACCGAGCCTTGCCCCCTGGCGGAGTCCACACTACCGGTGCTGGACTATGCCACCACGCAGATCAACTGCTCGATCACCGGCGGCTATCGCTACCGCGGCCCGGTCGCCAGCCTTCAGGGTGCCTACATTTACGGCGATTACTGCTCCGGCCGGATCTGGTTTGCCTGGCAAGTCGGTCCGAATGACTTCAGCGAGGTCGAATTCTCGGCCGAAGGCTTCGACCTGCGGAGTTTCGGTGAAGACGAAGACGGCAACCTCTATCTGGTAAGAGCCGGCGGAGTGTGGCGCTTCGACGGCGATATCCCGCCGCGGCCCGATGACCTGTTTCGGGATCGCTTCGAGCCCATCGACTGATCGGGAAATTGGTCGACGCCGGTCAAACCGTCGGCGTTGACCACGGCACACCCTCTCGGAGCAGAGCGCCGATTGCCTCGGCGCTGACCGGCTGGGAAAACAGAAAGCCCTGAACATAGCTGCAGTTGAATTGCTTCAACATCGCCAGCTGCTCAATCGACTCAACGCCCTCGGCGATGGTTTCCATGCCCAGATCGGCCGACAGGCTGCAAATCGTGCGGGTGATTGCCTGATCCTCGGCGTCCTGAGCAAGATCGGCAACGAAGCTGCGATCAATCTTGACAATCGAGACCGGGAAATTCTTCAGGTAGGCCAGGGACGAATAGCCCACGCCGAAATCGTCTACCACGATCCGCATGCCAATGGCATCAAGGTCCTCAAGCAAGGCGCGATTGCGAGCAAGGTTTTCAATCAGTATCTCTTCGGTGATTTCCAGATGAAGGCGCTGGGGATCGACACGATGACGGTGCAACAGCACGCTCAGAAATTCGGCGAAGCCCGATTCCCGAACCTGCACGCCCGATACATTGACAGACAGCCAGGGTGCCTGCGGACTGATTGCCTGCCAATCGGCCAGGTCAATCAGGGCCTGCTCCATGACGAACTGACCCAGACGCCCGATCAATCCGGTGTCTTCGGCGATTCGGATGAACTCCTGGGGCGGAACCATGTACCCCTTTTCGTGCTTCCAGCGGCACAGGGCCTCAACCCCGCACAAGCGGTGATCGCCAGCCCGAACGATCGGCTGATAGGCGACGAAGAAATCGCCGCGCTCAAGCCCCTGGCGCATGTCACGGCTGAGGTGAAGCCGATGCCTGGCGTGCCCGAACATTTCGCGGGTAAACACCGCGTACTGGTTGCGACCTGCGTGCTTGGCCTTGAACAAGGCGGTATCGGCGTTCTGAATCAATTCGTCGACGCTTTCGCCGGAGTCAGGATAAAAGGCGATGCCAATACTGGCCGAGATGAAAAAGCGATTATCGCCAACAGTAAATCCTCGCTCCATGCCGGCCAGCAGATCTGCCGCCAGCGCCTCGACTTCATCACGTCGGCCACGGCGAGCGGCCAGCAAAAATTCATCACCGCCGTGTCGACCGAGAAAATCGTCGGGCCTGAGCAAGCCGGCCAGCCGGGGGGCAATGGCCTGAAGCAGGCGATCACCAATCTGGTGACCCAGCGAGTCATTGATGTCCTTGAACTGATCGAGGTCCAGAAACATGACCGCGAACACCTCGCCAGACCGACGGGTCTCGCCCAGCATGGTGGCGAGTCGCTCCTTCGCACCCTGTCGGTTGGGAAGATCGGTTAGCGGGTCATGCGTCGCCAG
This sequence comes from Gammaproteobacteria bacterium, assembly GCA_003567685.1. Classification (GTDB taxonomy): domain Bacteria; phylum Pseudomonadota; class Gammaproteobacteria; order Xanthomonadales; family Wenzhouxiangellaceae; genus Wenzhouxiangella. The sequence continues at coordinate 37,156 of PWYW01000085.1, read as the reverse complement.
GTGAGCCAGTTCCTGGCGCGAGCGTTCTTGATCGGTGACGGCGCGATTGAGCGCACGATTGACTTTCGCCATTCGTCGCGCCTGTTGACCGGCCTGTAAACCAAGCAGGCTGATGACCGCCAGAAGCAGTGACACGGCCGCGCCGCCGTACAGCGCCGCCATCGGCAAACGGGAACCCAGCTGCTGCTCGCCCAATGCGGTCAATCCGACCTCGAAGCGGAACGAGCTTCCATCGCCGTCTAGATCCACTTCGAAGACGTTCGGCCGATACAGTTCGCTGGATTCAAACGAAACCGGCGGGTGGGGATAGACCACCTGCTCGCCAGCGGTTACCCGAATGGCCAGAACATCCCGGAACACACCGGACAACAAGGCATCAAGCGCGTCGGGGATGACGTAGGTTGCAATCAACACGCCCTGCGCCGCCTCGTCGTCGGCAATCTTTTCCAGGGAATGCAGCAGGTGGCGCCCATCGCTCAGCGAGGTCGCGCTTTTGACCAGCAGCCCGAAAGAACCGGAGTCACCCTCGAACCAGCCCCGCAAGGCGGGACCGAAATCGAGCCGCTCATCGGCTACCACATCCGGGGGCTGGCGACCTTCGATGGAGAGCACCCGGAAGTCGTCATCGGTGATCGCCAGGCTGTAAATGAACGGGAAATCGGCCAGGTAGCGCGCCGTATCGAAGCGCCACAACGACTGGTCCTGTCGATCAAACGTGGCAACCCGGGCGGCAAGGCGCTGCTGGCTTGCCACCAGCGTTGCAAAACCGGTGGCCAGGTCGTCGGCGAGAAACTGGCTCAGCTGTTCCACCTGTCGGGCAACCGATCGCTCATGGGCACCGAGAACCTGCTGATGAACCAGCCAGGTCAGGACCGAGCCGGCAACCAACACCAGGATCGCCAACATGAGCGGTGCAAAACGCGGCAATCGCGACCGCTCTTCGGTCAACGGCAAGGTCGTTGCGTCAGTAGCTTGGGGAGGGGGTGCGACGCGCATGGCCTTCGAAACGGTTGCGAACCAGGTGAACAGGCGACAGTATAAGCATCAATTGGAACAATTGATTGGCCGAAGCCTGTTGCCGGCCTCATCAGAAGGTGGCTGGTGGCCGCCCCCGGCCGATTTCCCCATCAAATCGCCCTCCACTGGATCATTGACCATGCTGCTCGGAACAATCAGGACACTCTTTGGCGTGGCCGCCGGTCTGGCGGTCGGACTGATCCTCCAGGAGAGTCTGCTGGCCGGTTTCGATGTGCTGCTGGGCATTGATCGAAGCCTGACCACAGAACTACGCGGCGCGAACCCGCCCGACACGGTTGGCAGCCTGATCATCATCATGGTCTGGGGCCTGGCTGCCACGGCCAGCGCCGCGATGGCGAGGGCTCTGAGCGGTCACCTGGGCGGTACGCTGTTGAGCGGAACGCTCTGGCTGCTGATTATTGGACTGACGGCCGGTCTGGCACCCGTTGAAAGCTGGGCTTTCCACGCGGCCTGGATGGTTGGCCTGGCCGGCACCGTTGCCGGCGGTTGGCTGGCAAGTCGCAGCGAATACCATGCTGAGGTTTCTGGCGCATAATTCTTCGGGGGCTTGCCGCGACTGGGATATACTAAGCGGTCAGCGTGTCGCTGCAAGACAGCGCCGTATTCTTTGGATTCAAACACGAGGTTGACCCAGCGTGTCTGCGGAACAAGATCGTCAATTCATCAAGCAGTTTTCCATGGTTCTGGTTGGCCTGGTGGTTTTCACCGGAATCATCATCGTGGTTGCCCTGTCCATTCACGGACAGCTCGAACTGAGTGATAACCCCGCACGGGATATCGCCCGATCCGAGCGCCTGGCACCGGTCGGCGGCGTCTTTGCCGGGGAGACCGGCCGAGCAGCCGCCGCCGCAGCCGCTGCCGAGGCCGCCGCTGCGGCACCGCAGATTGCCTTTGATGGCTCTCTCGATGGAGGCCTGATTTATGAGCGCGCCTGTGCCAGCTGTCACGAAGTTGGCGCAGCCGGCGCACCGCTGATGGTGGCCAGCGCCTGGGACGATCGCCTGGACAAAGGCATGGACGAGCTGGTTGCCAATGCCATCAACGGCATTGGTGCCATGCCGCCGCGCGGCGGTCGCCGTGACCTGAGCGACGAGCAGATCGAAGTGTCGGTTGCTTACATGCTCGACATGCTCGAGTAATCAGCCGACATCAGTCAGCCGTTCACCCGCTTCCATTCAGCGACCTGATTTTCCAGGTCGCTGAATAGTTCGAGAAAAGCGGCTGTCACCGCCGCCTCGTTACCGTCAAGCAACTCAAGGCCCCGCGCAATCGGGCTTTCTCTCCCATGCCGCCGGGCAATCAGGCCGAGAATCTCGGCAATCATCGCCCGCTCCCCGTAACGCTGCCACAAATTCTTCTGTTTGGCCCAAGCCGAAAAACGCTGAAGCCTTGCCGGCAAGGCTTCGCAATGCCGGGCAAGCAAGTCGTCCGTCCGTTGCGCCAGAAGCGGCAGCGGCAACGGGCCAAAGCGATCCCAGTGATGGGTAAGCAGATGATCGAAAAGCACATCGAAGATGATGCCGCCGTAGCGTCGCCACGGCGTCCTCAGCCGTGACAACAGCGCCATCACCGCCGGGTGATGGTCACACTGGCTATCGACGTAACGATGCAGGCGCACGCCACGCGCCCAGTCCGGCGGCAATTCATCCAGGGCCTGAAGCCCCTTGACGTGATCGCCCAGAAAAGCGCCCAGCCGAAGACCTTCGTCGGGCCCGGCCAGGACCAGATGTGCCAGGTGGTTCATGAATTGTTTGGGCCAGGAGGTCTGAGGTATCATGATCGGCGCTTTTGGACCTGCCTGGCAAGCGCCAGCAACCGTCACTCAAACCCGAGGAGCCCGTGGTGGCAGATGCCCAGCCTTTTCCCAGCGAGAGTACGGAGTTGTTCCTGGACGGCCCAACCGGACGACTGGAAACCCTGATCGAGTTGCCCGAAGCCGATATCGCTCGCCCCGGCGTGGCCGTGTTGTGTCACCCTCACCCCCTCCACGGCGGCACCATGCGCAACAAGGTCGTCACCATCATGGAACGGGCTTTGCGCGAGCTGGGGCTGACCACTGTGCGCTTCAACTTCCGAGGCGTGGGCGAGAGCGAGGGCACATTTGACGACGGCGAGGGCGAAACCGATGACCTGAACGCCGTGGTTAGCTGGGTGCGCGAATCCTGTCCCGATACCGATTTGTGGCTGGCCGGCTTTTCCTTCGGCGCCTACATCAGCCTGCGCGCGGCCCAGGATCTCCCGGTCAGACAACTGATTTCAATTGCACCACCGGTCGAGCGTTACGGGTTTGAAAAGCTCATGCCGCCGAACTGCCCTTGGCTGGTTGTCCAGGGCGATGAAGACGACGTAGTCTCACCGGAAGCCGTTCAGGGCTGGGCTGATTCAATGGATCAGCCGCTCGACTTCATCATGATGGAGGGTACCGGCCACTTTTTCCATCGGCGCCTGATGGACCTGCGCGGCCTGATCAAGAATCACGTTCAACCCAACCTGCCCTGATCACTGCTTCAAGCGATGGCTGACCCGGCCGGCCCACTGCATCGATACCTGCACCTGCTTGAAGCGGGCGACATTCAAGCCGATTCGGCGCAGCGCCGGATCGTTGATCGACTGCAGGACCGCTTTGAGCGCCTGACACCTTCATCGGCTGGCATTCTGTCACGCTGGCGCAAGCCGCCACGAGTCCGTGGCTTATACATTCACGGCCAGGTCGGGCGCGGCAAAACCATGCTGATGGACCTGCTCGCCCATAGCCTTGACCAATCGGGCGTGCCGGTCTGGAGAATCCACTTTCACCGCTTTCTCGACCAGATTCACCAGCAACTGAAAGTCCAGGACAAGCAGCGCGATCCGCTGCAGCAAGTCGCCGACCAGATTGCCAAGCGAGCCCGGGTATTGTGCTTCGACGAGTTTCACGTCGGTGACATCGGCGACGCGATGATTCTGGGAGAGCTCCTTCAGGGCTTGTTTGCGCGTCGAGTGGTACTGATCACGACCAGCAATTCGGCGCCCGGGGAGCTGTACGCCGACGGCCTGCAGCGTGCCCGCTTCCTGCCAGCCATTGCCGCAATCGAGGCCCACTGTGAAGTCTGCCAACTGGATGCGCCAACGGACTACAGACTTCGGGAGCTGGTGCGCCACCCCGTCTTTTACTGGCCTGACGATGAGACGGCGCGCGGCGGGTTGGCCGAGGAGTTCCGCAACCTCGCCGCTGGTGAAACCATCAGCACGACGCCGCTGAAGGTTCGCGGGCGAAGCCTGCAGCCGCTAAGACGCGCCGGCCCCGTTGCCTGGTTCGATTTTGCCACCTTGTGCGGCGGGCCACGCAGCAGCACCGACTACATCGAACTGGCCAAGCGCTTCGGCACTTTGATCGTCAGCGAAGTGCCCCAGCTGAACGACGACGACAACAATGCCGCACGCCGCCTGATTCACCTCGTGGATGAATGCTATGACCGGGCGGTCAAACTGATCATGGCAGCCGACGTACCGCCAGAAAACCTGTACTGCGGCCAACGTCTGGCAGCGCCATTCCAACGCACCATATCGCGCCTGACCGAGATGCAAAGCCACGAGTATCTGGCGCTACCACACCGCCCCTAGCCCGTACAGTTCTTGAACAGACGCGCGAGTTCATGAGTTATCCGGGCTAGTGGGCCATGCGTCAGCTGGTGCAATCAGTGCTGATGCTGCTCGCCAAGCTCGGCCGCACGTCGGGCCACGTCCACCAGCGTTTCGATCACGTGCTCGACGTAGTCGTTGAACGCCGGTTCGTCACGATCAGGCACCAGCCCTTGCGCCTGCAATTGCAAGTAGCCCACATAGGAGGAATAGACCAGGTTGGCACGCTGACGAGCCGATGAGGTTTTCAGGCCCAACTCGCGGAAGGCCGCACTCAGGTACTTGATTCGGCGGCTGGTTACGCGACGCAGGACAGGGCCCACCAGGGCGTCGCGAGGACTGGCGCAAAGGGCGAGATAGATACGGTGGGTAAGGGTTTGGCGGCTGGTTCGCCAGACGAACTGCGACAGGCGCTCAACCGGCTGCATGTCGGCACTGAGTGCCAGTTTGAGGTGATAACGGTCCTGGTTCTCCCAGCGGGCCAGGGCACGGGCGAGCAAATCGTCCCGGCCGGAAAAATGCCAGTAAAAACTGCCTTTGGTAATCGCCAATCGGCGGGCAAGCGGCTCGACCCCGAGCGCGCTTACGCCTTTTTCGGCCATCAGTTCCAACGCGGCCTGCTCCCAATCGGCAGGGGTCAGACTGGGGCGGTCGGAGGAAGCGCGCTTTGCGCTGGCAGTCTTCTTCATCGTCTCGGGCGATAATCTCGCGATAGTATGAGATTGAACAGTTTGACACCTTGCAAGCCGGCTGTGTCAGTCCAATATGTGGAATATTGACTAAACAATAGGGTAACCCCATACTCTGCCGTATGGAAGCTGTTCGCAAACTTCATGATGATATTCGACGCCGCCAGATCTGGACGGATGATGGCGTGCGCCTGCACCTGCGCTACTACGGTGATGATCGAGCGCCCTGCGTGCTGATGGCCCATGGCTTCGGCCAGACCCAGTATGCCTGGGAGGAGACCGGTCGCCGCCTCGCTGCGGCAGGCTGGCAAGCCGTGAGCTACGATGCCCGCGGTCACGGCGAAAGCGACCGATCGCCCTCCGGCCATTACGACTTCGAGCAGTTTGTCGAAGATTTTCGTCGGGTCTGCGATTCATTGCCGAATGTACCCATTGTCATCGGTGCCTCCATGGGCGGTCTGACCGCGCTGCTGGCGCATTCGGAAAAGCCCAAGGTCGATCTGCGCTCGATGGTACTGGTGGATATCGCACCGCGTTGGGACGAACGTGGCGTCGCTGCCATGCTGGCGTTCATGCGCCAGCATCCCAAAGGCTTTGCTACCGTTGAAGAGGCCGCTGAAGCGGTTCAGAGCTTCCTGCCGCACCGGCGGCGTCGCGGTCGGCAGACCAACCTCGAACGCAACCTGCGCCAGGCCGCCGACGGGCGCTGGTACTGGCACTGGGACCCCGCCATGCTGGCCCTTGCCGAAAAGAGTAGCAACCTGCAATCTCGCTTGCAGTCGGCCAGTCGCCGCCTGAAGCTTCCCGCCCTGCTGGTTTCCGGCGGTCAAAGCGAGTTGATCGGGGCCGAACACGCCGAGGAATTTCTGAAACTGGCTCCCCACGCCGAACACGTTGAAGTCGGCGACGCCGCTCACATGGTGGCCGGCGATGCCAATGACCATTTCCTCAATGCCATCACACCATTCCTGCGTCGCGAGGCCAGGAAAGGAGCGAAGAAATCATGAGCCTGTTGTTGTTCATTCTTGCCCTGCTGGTTGTCAGTCTGGCCTGCGCTTACTTCAAGACGGCGATTGCCAGTTGGACCGGGGCGGTGGCGCTGACATTGTTGGCCTTTACCATCGCCGGCCAACCCGGCTGGTTGAGCCTTGGTCTGGCCTGGCTGGCACTTATCGCCATTGCCCTGCCGCTTAACCACCGCCCTTGGCGCCGCCAGTTCATCACCGCACCGGTGCTCAAGAGCTTCGCCAAGATGACGCCGCAAATCTCCGAAACCGAGCGCGTGGCACTCGAGGCCGGCACGGTCGGCTTCGAAGGCGAGCTGTTTTCGGGTCGGCCGCGCTGGAACCGCTTCATCAAGAAGCCTCTGCCGGAACTGAGCGTTGAGGAGCAAGCCTTCCTGGACGGTCCGGTCGAAGAACTCTGCGACATGGTCGACGAATGGGAAGTGTCGCACTACCGCGCCGGCCTGCCGGATGACGTTTGGGAACACCTCAAGAAACATGGCTTTTTCGCCATGATCATCCCCAAGCAGTACGGCGGCCTTGGCTTTTCGGCCACGGCGCACCGCGCGGTGCTGGAGAAAGTGGCTGGCATCAGCTCAACCGTGGGTTCAGTGGTGGCCGTACCCAACTCGCTGGGCCCGGCCGAGCTGTTGATGCATTACGGCACCCAAGACCAGAAGGATCACTATCTGCCACGACTGGCCGATGGCCGTGAAATCCCCTGCTTTGGCCTGACCAGCACCACCGCCGGTTCGGATGCCACCTCGATTGCCGACCATGGCGTGGTGTGCAAGGGAGAATGGAACGGCGAGGAAGTCACCGGCATTCGACTGAACTTCGAAAAGCGCTACATCACGCTGGCTCCCGTGGCGACCGTGGTCGGCCTGGCCTTCCGCCTCTACGACCCGGATGGCCTGCTGGGCGAGACCGAGGACATCGGCATCACCCTGGCCCTGCTGCCTCGCGACACGCCAGGCATGGAGATTGGCCGTCGCCATTTCCCGCTCAACAACCCCTTCCCGAACGGACCAATCATCGGCAAGGACGTCTTCATCCCGCTCGACTACCTGTTGGGCGGTACCGAATATATCGGCCAGGGTTGGCGCATGCTGGTTGAATGCTTGTCGGTGGGACGGGCCATTTCATTGCCATCGTCGGCCACCGGGGGATCGAAAAGCGCAGCACTGGCCACCGGCGCCTATGCCCGGATTCGCAAGCAGTTCAACATGCCGATTGGCCGCTTCGAAGGCGTTGAAGAGGCGCTGGCCCGGATTGCCGGCTACACCTATGGCATGAGCGCCCTCAGTCGGCTCACGGCCTCCGCCGTGGACGATGGCGAAAAGCCCTCGGTGCCCGGTGCCATTGCCAAATACTGGGCGACTGAAATGAGTCGCGAAGTGATCAAGGACGCCATGGACATTCATGGCGGCAAGGGCATCATCCTGGGGCCGAAAAACTACCTGGGCCGAGCCTGGCAGGGCGCGCCGATCTGGATCACCGTTGAAGGCGCCAACATCCTCACCCGCTCGCTGATGATCTTTGGCCAGGGGGCAATTCGCTGCCATCCGTACGTGCTCAAGGAACTTGAAGCGCTGCAGATTGACGACGAGGAAGAACGGCTGCATGCCTTCGACAAGCTGCTGTTCTCGCACATCGGCCACAGCATTTCATGCGCCGTTCGATCCTTCGTGCTGGGCCTCAGCTTTGCCCGATTTGCCGCGGTGCCAGGCGACAGGAAAACCCGCAAGTACTATCGCAAGCTCACACGCTACAGCGCCGGCTTTGCCTTCCTGGCCGACATTGCCATGCTGACCTACGGCGGCAAGTTGAAGCAAAAAGAAAAAATTTCCGGCCGCCTTGGCGATGTACTGAGCCAGCTTTACATCTGCTCGGCCATGCTGCGCCGCTTCGAGCACGATGCTCGTCCGGCCGCCGACCAGGCCATCCTGGCCTGGGCCTTCCACGATGCGGTTTACAAGATTCAGCGCGCCATGCGTGGCGTCATTGACAACTATCCGCTAGCCTGGGCGCGTCCCTTCCTGCGGATGGTGATCTTCCCGCTCGGGCGCGTCGAAAGGATGCCCAACGACCGTCTGGGCCACAAGGTAGCCACCTTGCTGCTGTCACCTTCGGAAACGCGCAGTCGCCTGACCCGCGGCATTTACACCAGTGATCGCAAGGGCCACCCGATTGGCGTGATGGAACGCCTTTTGCCAGACGTCATCGCGGCTGAGCCACTTGAGCGCAAGTTACTCAAGGCGCTGCGCACGGGCCAGATCGACGGTCATGACTTCGACAGCCAGCTCGAACAAGCTCACCAGAAGGGCTTGCTCAGCGATAGCGAGGCGGAATTGCTGAAAGACGTTCGCCGTCGCTCGCTGGAAATTATCGCCGTGGACGATTTCGAACTCGCGGAGATCCAGGCCGGCTTGACCGACGAAGGCGATCGCATCCGCGATCAAAAAGCCGCCGAGGCTGCCTGAGCCCGACCTGCAGCTTCTCGCATTGGCGGGCGCGGCCAACGTGCCGTCACTTTTCGGCCCGCTTGAGAGGCTGACAGCGCTCCGGGTAGCGTTGCCGCCTTACTGGGTACCTGCCGCGCCATAACGTATAATGACGGAATGACGGCGTTGGAGCCGTCGTAATTCGTTACGGGTGCCCTGCCCAAGCAGGGTGAAACGGGAAGCCGGTTAAAGACCGGCGCTGCCCCCGCAACTGTAACCCTTCAGGGTCCGCTCAGACGTCAGTCTGGGCAGCTACTGATGCCGGCAATGCCACTCGATCATTCACGCAATGACGTTCAGATCGGGGAAGGCACGGCAGCCGCGGTAACACCACATCGCGCCAGGGAAGCCAGGAGACCGGCCCGTAATCCAATCCAATCGGTTCCAGCTGCGGAGGGCGGCTTCAGCCGGCATGGTCAAGACCTTTTGGCTTGGCCGTTCCGCGCGGTCTCTTCTCTCCCTGTCTGCAACCCCCTTGGCGCGGGTGCGCGTTGGGAGTTTTCAATGACAACACGTTTGATTCAGTCGGTCGCCATGGCCGGCATTTGCTGTTTTTCCATATCGGCCCAGGCCGACAATCCAAGTGCATCGGACGATACCGTTGTGGTCACGGCAACACGTGCCGAGCAAGGGCTGGATGACAGCCTTGTGGCCATTTCCGTCATCGACCGGGCGCAGATTGAATTGAGCCAGGCACCTGACTTGCTGGAGCTGCTGCGCCTCGAAGCCGGCGTGGACATCAACCGCACTGGCGGCGCTGGCGGCCAAACCAGCGTATTCATGCGCGGCAGCAACTCCAACCATGTCCTGGTGTTGGTGGATGGCGTTCGCGTGGCCGCATCCGGAACCGGCGCCTTTGCCTGGGAGCTGATCGACGTCAACCTGGTCGAACGCATCGAAATCGTCCGCGGCCCTCGCGCCGCTCGTTGGGGCTCGGACGCCATCGGCGGCGTCATCCAGATTTTCACCCGTCTGCCCGACGGGCCGTTCGTGCGCGCCGGCTATGGCCGATACCGGGACCGCAGCCTGACCGGTGCCATTGGCAACGGGCAACATGGTCTGACGGTCACTGGCCGCCGACTGGGCGGGTTTTCCAGCCAGAACGAGCGGGGTTTTGCCTTCGACCCTGATGATGACGGCCTGCGCACACTAAGTGCCGCCGGGCGCGGCCAGTTCGAACTCGCCACCGGTCAACTATCCTGGTACGCACGGATGGTCTCCGGCGAAGTCGAATTCGACCAGGGTGAATCCGACGTGCTGAACTACTCAACCGGACTGGACTATCGCTTCGGCGCCGGCCCGGACTGGCGTTTCCTGGCCAGTACGTCGGCCTATCGCGATCGACTCGATACCGAAGCACCGTTTGGCGAATCCGAAGCCATCACGCGTCGCCTGCAGGCCAGCTTGCAGGCAGAACGCGCCTTGTCCAATCACCAGCAACTGCTGCTAGGCGTCGACGGCTGGCGCGAATCGGGCGTCAACCGCAATGAATGGAGCGAAGACCGCTACAACCTGGGCGCCTGGATTGGCATTGATGGGGCCCGCGACGCGTTCAGTCATGAATTGGCTCTGCGGGTAGACCGGGATGAGTTGTTCGGCTCGGCCGCCACCGGCAACCTGGCGGTTGGCTGGCGTTTTGCCGAGCCTTGGCAGCTCTACGCCAGCCTCGGGCGGGCTTTTCGGGCGCCCAATTTCTCGCAGCTCTATTCTCCAGGCTTCAGCGGTTTGTTCGCCGGCAATCCCGACCTCGACCCGGAAACCAGTTGGTCAAGCGAAGCGGGTCTGCGCTGGCAGCCAGGCCAGGGACACCGGGCCAGCCTTGCCTTGTTCCAGACGCGGATCGATGACCTGATTGACTTTGCTGGCACCGACTTCCAGGCCATCAACGTACGCAAAGCACGCATTGAGGGCATCGAAGTCAGTCATCGTTACGCATCTTCCCAGTGGCAAGCGCAAGCCAGTTACACCTGGCAGGAAGCAGAGGATCGCGACTCCGGTCAGCCACTGCTGCGGCGCCCCAGGCACAAGGCCAGCGCCGCGGTTGACTGGCTGGGCCAGCATGGTGCCTGGTTCGGCATTGAATCCTTCTTCAACGGCTCCCGGCGAGACATTGGCCAGGAGCGCCTGCCCTCATACACCCTGGTCAATCTGCGGGCAGGCCTGCCGCTTGGCGATGATCTACGCCTTGAAGGCCGCCTCGAAAACCTGACCGACCGCGACTATGAGCAGGTGATTGGCTTCAACACGCCGGGGCGGTCCCTGTTCCTGGCTTTGAGCTGGCAGGGCCCTTCCAGCGGACGACGCTAGGGAAAACGCCGGGTCGGGGCTCAGCCCCGACCCAGTTGAACCATGGGCGCGAAAAACACCATCAGAATGAAAACCGCCAGCCCCAAATGAATCAGGGTTTTGACCGGGTGACGCCGAACCAGCGTCCACCAGGTATCCGCCCGCCCCTCGGCCACCGCCTGGGCATGAGCCTCTTTTGCCTTGCGAGCACGCTCTTCCTGATAATGATCCATCACGCGCTTGGCCTCGGGATATTGCTCGGACTCACGCAACCAGATACCACCGGCCGTCACGCCAAACACGCCCTTTGGCGTTCGATAGACCGAAAAACCCTGTGTTTCCATCAGGGCAATTACCTCCTCGGCCTCATCTTCCGGCACATCTCGCAGATTCAGTAGCAGTTTAGGCATGACCGTCCCCGGTGGATTCACTAGCGCCATTGTATCGTGGCCTCGCTGATCGCTTGCCGCGGAACCTTCGGCGGTTTATATTGAGGGGCGATCACGATCGCGATTGGGGGAATTTGAACAAGTTCGCGCTTTTTTGCACCAACCGACATGGAGTGGACCGGTTTGCCAGTCTGCTCTGCGGCGTGGTGCTCATGAGTCTGTTCGCTTCACTCGGTGCGACCAACGCTATTGGCCAGTCCAAGGGCGTCGATGCCGAGTTCGAACAAATCGTCGAATGGCTGCAAAGCAACCGTTTGAACGAGGCCGAGGACGCCTTGCGCTCGCTCGGCAATCACGGCACACCCGGTTCGCGCAGCGATCAGCAGCATCGTCTGCTGACCGCCTTGTTGCTGGCGCTCCGGGGCAATAGCCAGCAAGCCGAAGAAACCATCCAGGGGCTGCTTTCCGAGCCACTGGATAGTGACCTCCATTTCAGTACGCTTGTCCTGGGTATCAACATGGCCGGCGTTCATCATGACTACCAAACCGGTTTTGAGCGTTTGAAGCTGGCATCGACGTTGCCAATGGAGACGGCCCCGATACGTGACCAGAGCGCCTTGTTCAGCCTTGGAACGGAAATGATGGCGCGTGCCGGCGAGTTCAGCCGAGCGCTTGAGTTTGCCGCCACCGCCATTGAGTTGGCCGACCAAAGTGGCAACGTGCGCGAGCGCTGCGTTGCCCGTCAGCGCAAGGTGGTGGCTCTGGTTCAGGCCGACGCAACCGACCAGCTTGGCCCGGCTCTGGACGATGCAGAACGTTTCTGCGACCGTGAGACCAACCCGATGTTCTCGTACTCGCTGACTCGCCACCGCGCAGAATGGCTGGGTCGGCAGGGTCGTGCTGCCGAGGCCGGCCGACTGCTGGAAACTGCGTTGACCATGGCCGATGAGGCCAACTATCCGCAGTCGCAAGCCATTGCCCGAATCTTGCTGAGCGAATGGCTGATTGAACAAGGCCAGATCGAACGGGCGACGACCATGGCCAGTCAACAACTGCAGAGCCTGCGCGAGCGCGCCCACTGGGAGTACCTGGCGCGTGCCTATGCGGTATTGGAACAATCCAGCCTGACCAGGGGCGACCGTCTCTCGGCACTGCAATTCCTCCGTGCCAGGATCGACGCCGAGGAACAGCGACGAACGCAACAGAGGGGATACCGGGTCGCTTATCTGGAGTCCGCGGGTGCCATCCAGGCCACGGATCGAATTATCGCCTCAACCCGCGAGCAGACCCGCAATCTTCAGTTGGGCCAGGCCACGCTGGCGCGCAACGAGAAGCTGCGACAATTTGGCTGGGCGGGCGCAACTGCGCTGGCGTTCAGTCTACTGGTCTTCGTTTTGAGGACGCGGAACGATCGCAAACGCTTTCGGGATCTGGCCAACCGGGACAGCCTCACCGGACTCGACAACCATCCGAGCTTTTTCCACCAGGCTGAGAAGGCGTTTCAGGCTGCCCGACACCTGGATCAACCACTCTGGCTGATGCTGGCCGACATGGACCATTTCAAGCAGATCAACGATCAATTCGGCCACCCGCTCGGCGATCAGGCACTGGTTACCGTGGCCAAGCGATTGAAAAGCGCGTTTCCTCCCCCCTGCCTGATCGGTCGCGTCGGAGGCGAGGAGTTCGCCGTCCTGATTCCCGGCTGGAGCCGGAATGCCATCGAGAACGCCGTCCAGCGAGTTCGTGACGGCATGTCACAGCGTCCACCACCCGGCCTGGAATCGGCCCGGCTCAGCCTGAGCTTCGGACTGGCCCCCCTGACCCGGGAAAGCAGCCTGGCCGAGCTTCGACAGCTCGCCGACCATGCGCTTTACCAGGCCAAGCGGGAGGGCCGGGATCGCTTGATCTGTCTGGCACCCATGGCCTTTGCCCCGTGATGCCAAAACCCTTGTGCTCAAAACCGTCAAACCGCTTGCCCGGCCCGGCCGCCAGTCTGCTGCTTCTCTGGCTCGCCTGCCTGCCAGCTTTATCGGCCGCCACCAACTTCGCTGAACGCCTGGCAGAACTCGAGACCTTGCAAGTGGTTTCGCCGCTTGATGAAAGCGAGCGGATGCTGGAAGACTTGCTCGCGGATATCGATCAGGCATCTCGCGAGCAGCAGGTTGAGCTACGCCTGATCGAGGCGCGGATGATGGCCATTCGCGGTAATTATCCGGCCAGCCTCAAACAGATTGATGAGTTGCTGTCGGCAGCCAGCAGCGGTGAGCAGCGACTCAGGCTGCTGAGACTCAAGGCGAATATCGGATTCATGGCCGGTCATTTCGAAGCTGCCTTCGACGCCCTTAACCAGGCGCTTCAGAAGCTGGAATCCTTCGACAACGTTGAAGAGCAGGCACGCCTGCTGACGCTCGCCAGCCAGTTCTACAATATGGCTGGCCTGCCAAGCACCGGACTACGCTACACCGATCTCGCGCTCGAGTTGAGTGACCGCGGGGCCAGTGAGCGGGTCGTCTGCACCAGTTGGGTGCGACGGGCCGAGGCGCTTGCCGACATTGAGAATCCGAGACGAGGGCTGGAACTCTTATCGGACACAATCGCCGTCTGTCTGGAAAGCGAAGATTCGGTCATGATCGGCTGGGCCTACAACAGCCTGGGTGAGCTGGCGCTGCGGGCGGGGGACTATACCGCGCTGGGTCATGCGGTTGAACAAGCAGAGTTCTGGGTCAGCGAAACCTTCCTCGACAGCCACCTGATGACGCGTTACTTGCGGGCCCGGCTGGACGCGCACCTGAGCGAGGCCGATACCGCGATTGCCGAGCTCTATGACATTGCCGAGGCGCTTGAACAGATGAGCTTGTGGCAACGCCTGGCGACCACGCTGTCTGACCTGGCTGAGCTTGAGCGTCAGCGTGGGAATCTTGATGAAGCCTACCTGGCGCTGCAGCGCTACCGCGACGCAAGACTGGCCTTTCTGGACATTGAACGCAGCCTCAACCTGGCCGCTCGGGAAATTGATTTCCGCGTCCGCCAGCAGTCCCTGGAACTGGAACTGTTCGAACGGGAAAGGGCGGCACTGGCGCTGACCGAGCAGGCCGACCGCCAACGTGCCCGGCTGCTGGTCGCGCTGGCCGCCATCGCGATATTGATCGTTGCCATCCTGTTGGTCTGGCTGAGCCGCGAACTGTGGAAACGGCGCCAGTACCGTCGCCTTGCCAACCGTGACGGACTAACCGGATTACTCAACCACTCGCGTTTCTTCGCTCGAGCCGAAACGCTGCTGGCCGAATGCCGAGCCAGCAGCCAGCCGTTTGTCATGCTGCTCGCCGACATCGATCACTTCAAGCGCTTCAATGATGACCACGGACATCCAAACGGAGACAAGGCCCTGGTCCTGCTTGCGCAAACCCTAAAGAGCAGCTTCGGCTCTCAACGGGCCTTGATCGGCCGGGTTGGTGGCGAGGAATTCGCCATTGGCTTGCCCGGATGCACCGTGGACCAGGCTGAAACGCTTATGGAACGGTGTCGGCAGAACCTTTGGAATCAGTCACTGGACGAGCTACCCGGGCCCCTCACGCTGAGTGTCGGTATCGCCGCCGATGACGGCCATGAGGGCCTGGCCGGTTGCTATACAGCAGCCGACCAGGCCCTCTACGCAGCGAAGAACGGTGGCCGAAACCGCATCAAGATCGATCGGCGAAATGAGTCCGCCAACAACGCCACCGAACTGGAGCCGGGTGAATCAGCGACCAATCAGCCCCGGGCCTGAACCAAAGTCGATCGGCGACTGGGCTGCGAGCCAGGTCAGCACCGCATAGGCCGCGGCATTCTGAGCCAGGTCTTTCGGATCAATCTTGTCGAGCGTGTCGTTCTCGGTATGGTGGTAATCGAAGTAGGTTGTACCGTCCTGGTGGAGATCGACCACCGCCAGTCCAAACGGTGCCGACGGGATGAAATCCGGACCACCGCTGGCGGTACGCCGGCCAAGCTCGATACCGAGAGGTTCCAGTTCTGCCTGAATCGCCTCGATCACCGGCCAGGCCTCGTCGGCCACCTTGGCACTGATGGCATAGATGGGGCCGGCACCGAAGTCTGATTCTGCCCCCAACTGATAGTTTTCGAAATTGTCCTTGTGCGCGTCGGCCCAGGCACGACCGCCCCACAGGCCAATCTCCTCCGCAGCGAACAGGATGACGTGAATCGAACGCCTGGGTCGCTGGTCCAGCGCCATGATCTGCCGCGCCGCCTCGGTAATGATGGCCACGCCGGCGCCATCGTCGAGAGCGCCGGTGCCGACGTCCCAGGAATCCAGGTGAGCGCCCAGGGCGACGATTTTCTCCGGTGATTCAGAGCCGGTGATTTCACCCAGCACATTGTAGCTGGTGTAAGACTCGATGGTTTCGGCCGAAATCTCCAGGTGCAGCCGGACCGGCTCGCCCAGACCCATCAATCGTTCCAACTGGTCGGCATCCGGGTTTGAAATCGCCGCTGCCGGGATGCTGCGTTGGGCGGTGTCGAAGCGCATGGTGCCAGTGTGGGCAAACCGGTTGGTCGACGTGCCGATAGAGCGGATGAGGGCACCCACGGCACCCTTGCGAGCGGCGACCTGTGCACCGAGTGAGCGTGCCCGAACCGCCGGTCCGTAACTGGAACCGTCGCGCGAGCGCTCCATGCGATTGCGAATGAAAACGATACGGCCTTCGACCTGGTCATCGGACGCAGCCTCAAGGGCATCCAGATCATCAAACATCACGACCTCGGCCACCAGCCCGCCCGGCTCCGTCCCGGGTGAAAAGCCCAGCGCCAGCGCTTCGAAAGCCTGCTCAACCGGTTCAACCACGGCAACCCGCTCAAAATCCCGATACCAGGTCGGAAACGTCACCGGTTCCAGCCACACTCGATCAAAACCGGCCTCTTCCAGCATTGCCTGGGCCCAGGCAACGGCGCGGGCATCCGCTTCGGTGCCGGCCATGCGCGGGCCGATCCGCGTGGTCAGGTCTTCAACCACGTCGAAACCACCGTTGCCGGCCAGCGCGCTTGCGCGCAGGTCACGGGCAATGGCTAGATCGTCTTCATTGAACAACTCGGCCTGGGCCGCTAGCGGGGTGAACAGCAAAAGACATACGGACAGGGTGATACCTGGAATTTTCATCAGATTTTTCTCCTCGCGGACCGGGGTAGAGGTCAATCGGAAATCATCGAGCTTGGCAGCAAGGGCTCGAGATGCTGCAGGGCCCGCACATAAACGCGTCGCTTGAACGGAATCACGTGGCGTGCGGGATACCAGAAATCAACCCAGCGATAGGTATCGAATTCCGGTGAATCAGTATGGTCGAGTCGAATGCATTGTTCGCTGGCCACCAGCTCCAGCAGAAACCAGACCTGCTTCTGCCCCACGCACAGGGGCTTTTGGTGGCGACGACGGTAGCGCCGAGGCAGACGATAACGTAACCAGCCCGGGGTCGAACCAAGCATGCGCACGTGTTCGGGCAGAAGGCCGGTTTCTTCGGCCAGCTCCCGGTACATCGCCTCGGTGGGCGTCTCATCGGTGTTCATGCCACCCTGGGGAAATTGCCAGCCGTCCTGTCCGGCGCGACGCGCCCAGAACACCTGCCCATCGTTCCGGGCCAGCACGATTCCCACGTTCGGCCTGAAACCGTCGGGGTCAATCATGTCGATCACTCGGGCACCGGCTATGATACCGGGCCATCAATTATTCACTGCCAACCAGTGTAACCCGGAAATTTCATGACGTTCATCCTTCATGTCCCGCCGAACCCGGCCACTCGCCCGTGCTCTCAGGCAACGCGCAGCGACTGATTCTGCTGGCCCTGCTGCTGGCAGTGCCTGCCAGCCTGCTGCTGGCCGCCAGCCTGGGCTCCAGCGGATTCACCTGGCCCTGGCAGGCCGATGAGGCAGGTCGCCGGATACTGCTGGAGTTGCGCCTGCCACGCGCGCTGGCTGCGCTGGCGACCGGCGCACTATTGGCTATTGCCGGCTGCCTGATGCAGGTATTACTGAGAAACCCGCTGGCGGATCCTTACATTCTTGGGTTGTCCGGTGGTGCAGCGGCGTTCTCACTGGCCGGTCTGATGCTGGGACTGGCCTGGGTGCCCTTGCCGGTGTTGTCGTTTCTCGGCGCCATGCTCAGCGTGGTAGTGGTTTTCGTGCTGGCACGCGGTAGCGGGCCCTGGAGCACGACGCGCCTTCTTTTGACTGGCGTGGTTGTTGCCGCTGGCTGGGGAGCCTTGATCTCCCTGATGCTGGCACTGGGGCCCGACGCCAGCCTGCGCAGCATGCTTTACTGGTTGATGGGCGATCTGAGCCACGCCTCGTTGTCAGCAGTCTGGCTGGTTCCGCTGGCCGCCCTGGTACTGATCATGACCCTGCGAGGGCGCACGCTGAATGTCCTGAGCGCCGGGGCCACCCAGGCGTCGCTGCTGGGAGAATCTACCGGGGCGCGTTTCTGGGAGATTTACCTGTTGGCCTCGCTGTTGACCGGGCTGGCAGTCTCGATGGCCGGCGCCATCGGTTTCGTCGGTCTGATCGTCCCGCATCTCATGCGTTTGCTCGTGGGTTCAGACCATCGCCGTCTGTTGCCGGCCGCAGCGCTTTTCGGCGGTGCTTTCCTGGTGCTTGCCGATACACTGGCACGCACGCTGTTTGCGCCCCGCCAGCTGCCAGTGGGTGTTCTCACTGCGCTGATCGGCGTTCCGCTGTTCCTGCTTTTGCTCCACCGAGCGGCACGATTACGATGACCACAGCCGCCTTGCTGGAAGCCCGTGGAGTGAGCTTGAGCATGGGATCAGTCGCCATTTGCCGGGCGCTGGATCTCAATGTTCGGGCCGGAGAAAGTTGGGGAATACTGGGGCCTAACGGGGCTGGAAAGACCACGCTTCTCAGGGCCATGGCCGGCCTCCAGCCGGTCGACCGGGGCGAGGTCAGATTGTCGACGACGCCACTGGGCCAACTCAAACGGCGCCAGGTCGCACGGCAATTGGGCATGCTGCCCCAGCACACCGATTTCGTGTTTGAAGCCAGCTGCGAAGAAACGGCGCTGGTTGGGCGTCACCCTCACCTTGGCCCCTGGGGACGGGAACGCCAGGAGGACCGGCGCCTGGCGCGTCAGGCCCTGGACTGTCTGGGCCTGGATGGACTGGCCGACCGGAGCTGCATGCAACTATCGGGCGGCGAGAAACGCCGTCTGGCCATGGCCCGGCTGCTGGTGCAGGACCCGGCCGTGATGCTGCTGGATGAACCCAGCAACCATCTTGACCCCAGCCACCAGATCATGATTCTCGACGAGGTCTATCGACGCGTCCACCAGGGACAGCGGGCGGCAATCATGGCCCTGCACGAAATCAACCTGGCCAGCTGCTATTGCTCGCACATCCTGATGCTGTTTGGCGATGGGCAATGGGAAGCGGGCCCGACCCAGGAGCTGCTCGAGGCCAGGCGCCTGAGTCGGCTTTACGGCTGCACGATGCGCCTGGTGGACGACGGCGAACAGCGGGTGTTTGCCGTGGCCGCGCGCGGGCGAGGCCACGACGGCTGATCAGCTGTTGCCAACGCTCACGTCCTGACCCGGGCGCAGGCGTTCGTTACCGCGGGTCACGACCTTGTCGCCGGGCTGAATCGGTCCGCGAACTTCGATCCATTCGCCTTCGCCAATGCCCGTGGTAACGCGAATGCGCTGGGCCTTGTTCTCGGCATCAACCACGAATACCGCAATGCCGTCGCCGCGCAACACCAGCGCGTCGCGCGGTACAGCCAGCACTTCGCGCACATCGGCCGTCGGGATGGTCACGCGCACCGTCTGCCCGACCGGCAGGAAGACATTTTCCAGGTCCAAACGAATTTCAAACACGTGCCGCGATTCGTCGCCCACGCTGACCAGCGTGCGCACCTCGGCACTGAGACTGTCGTCGAGGCCGGCAACGAGCGCCAGCTCATCACCAGGACGCACGTAGCGATAGTAGTTCAGCGGCGCACGGGCAACCACCTCAAGACGGTCGGGGTTCACCATCCTGACCACGCGGGTACCTGACGCCACGCGCTCGCCGGCCTGGGCCACGCGCTCGGCAATGACGCCCGGAAACGGCGCCCTTATGCTGGTCCGCTGAAGCTGGTCTTCGGCCTGGCTCAGGCGGCTGCTGACCACGGCCAGATCCGAGGCCGCTACGTCGCGCTCGGAACGTGTCTGCTCGATCTGGCTGACGGCGGCCAGGTTGGTTTCGGCCAGGCGTTCGAAACGGCTCAGGTCGGCCTCGAGAAAATTCAGACGGGCACGGGCGCGGGCCACCTCGGCGGCCAGCTCCTGCGCCCTGAGGCGCAAGCCGACGTCCTCGATCACCGCGACCACGTCGCCCTCTTCAACACGGCTACCGACATCGGCCACCCGGATCAGACGCCCTTCCACCTCGGCAGACAAAAACGCGTCAGAACGGGACACAACCGTGCCGGCGACCTGCATTGTCGGTGCCATCGCCGTCAGGCGGGCCTCGCCGATTTCAACCAGCGAGGCACCGCCCCATTGGGCCTGTGCCGCACCGGCAGCCAGAAGTGATGCTGCCGCCAGCGCCTTGAAAACTGTTTTCATCATTTGACTCCTCATGCCGGCACCACATCGCGGCTGACCGACGGCACTTTCTCTTCGTTGACTCGCAACAGACTCGGCAGCAGGATCAGGGTAAACAGCGTGCTCAGTGCCATACCGCCGACGATCACGGCGGCCAATCCCCGATACAGCTCGGTACCCGCGCCCGGCAGCAACAACAGCGGCAACATGCCGAACAAGCTGGTGAAGGTGCTCATCAGGATTGGCCTCAGGCGCAGACGCACGGCTTGTTCAACCGCCTCTCGCCGACCCAAACCTTCGCGCTCGCCATCGCGCGATCGATAGACCAGCAAGATGGCGTTGTTGACAACCAGACCGAGCAGGATCACGAAGCCGATCATGGTCAGCATATCCATGGCCTGGCCGGTCAGCAGGTTCAAAACCCTGAGCGCCAGGATCCCGCCGACCGTCGCCATGGGGATGGTCAGCAAGACCAAGATGGAGTCCCTGAACGACCGGAACAAGGCCGAAATCAACAAATACAGGATGATGATGGCCAGCAGAAAGCTGCCTGCCAGGTTGGCCAGGGTTTCATTCAAGGCCTCGGCCGTGCCTCGGTACATGATGACCCCGTCATTGGGCAGTACGCTTCGAACCTGTGGCTCGACCTCGGCCCTGAGGATTTCGATGGCCGTTTCCATCGGCATGCCCGACGGGGGCGTAACCTGCAACGACAGGGTACGGCGACGATCCACGCGCCGAATCTGGTTGGGACCTGCAGTCCGCTCAAGCCGGGTCAATTCGCCGAGGGTTGCAATCTGTCCCGACGGCGTGGCCACCGGCATCGACATCAGCTCTTCCGGCGTCAGCCAGCCTTCGCCGCGAAGGATCACATCCAGGCGTCGGTCACCATCGAAGTAGTCACCCAGGAAGGCGCCGTTGCCGAGGGCGCGAATCAGCGTCGCCACATCGTTGCGCGTCCAGCCCAGTTCGGCAATCCGACGATCATCAGGGATCAGACGCAGTTCCGGCTCGGCCAGATCAAGACCCGGTTGCGGCCGCACGCTGGCGCCCGGCATGGCCTGACGAACCGCCGCAAATCCGATCTGACCGGCATCGAGAAGATCCTCGAAGTCTGCCGCCTGAAGGTTCATGTCGATATTACGCCCGCCGCGACCGCCAAATATGGGCGAGCGATTGGCAAATCCGATGGTATCGGGTAGGCCTGCCAGCACCTCGGTATTGATCACCCGGAGCAATTCATCGGCGTCGCGATCATTCTCGGCCCGGACGCCCATGAAGGCACCAGAACCAAAAAACCCGACAAAGGCGTTGAAAATTCGGGGCTCCTTATCGCCATTGATATAGGGCCGCATACGCTCGTTGATCACGTTGATCAGTTCGCGCTCTGCTGTATCCGGGCCGACACCTGGCGGAGTCTGGATGAACCCGAAAATGAAATTGCGCTGGCCCTCCGGCAGATAGTCAGCCGGGGGAAGTAGCAGAGCCGCGACCAGGATAGGCACTGTGGTCAATCCTGCAATCCAGCTCCAGCGACGCTTGGGCGTATCGGTCAGCCTCATCACCAGTCCCGTCGCCTCACTCCACCAATGGCCATGGCGATCTTCAAGGCGCTGGTCACCGAGCAGACGATAGCTGGCTGCCGGCAACACGATGATCGCGACAACCAGCGAACAGACGATGGCGGCGGCAATAACGACCGCCAGATCGGCGAACAGTTGGCCCGCCTCATCCTGAAGAAAAATAACCGGCAAGAAGATCGCGACCGTGGTCGCCGTCGACGCAAGTAATGCGCCCCATACCTGCCCGGTTCCCCGGTCAGAGGCCTCCATGGGGTCTCGCCCCATCTCTCGCTGCCGGACGATATTTTCCAGCACGACAATCGCTGCATCCAGCACCATGCCGGTCGCAAAAGCCAGGCCGGCCAGGGAAATCACGTTCAGCGTGCGACCGGCACCATCCAGAACGAGAAAAGCGAAGCACAGGCAAAGAGGAATGGCCAATGCAACCATCAGGGTCGCGCGCATCCGCCGGAAGAAGAACCATAGCACCAGGATGGCCAACCCCATGCCCAGCAGCAGGTTGGTCGCGACCATGTTGATTGACTGGCGGATATAGATGGTGTCGTCGGAAACCTGAACAATGTAGAGACCGGCGGGACGAAGATGGCTCTCTTCGAGGCCGGCAACGACCTGGCGAATCTCGGCCATCACCTCGAGCACGTTGACGCCGGGCTCGGCGATCACGTTCATGGAAATGGACGGCCCGCCGTTTTGCGTCATGACGCCGGAGCTGTCGCGCATGACCCGTTCCACCGTGGCGACATCACCCAGGAATACCGGGCGCCCATCGCGCCATTCAAGAACCAGGTTGCGCAGGTCGGAGATGGCGTACTGTCCGGCGAAGCGCAGCGTGAACTGTCGCCGTCCTACCTCCTGAAAGCCGGCCGAGACGTCGGCGTTCTGGCCAAGGCGCTGGCCAATGCGGGTCAGATCCACGCCGATGGCTGCAGCTCTGTAGGGGTCGAAGGTAATCCGGACCTCGAATGGACGGCCACCTCTGGGGTTGGCTGAAGACACCCCCGGAATGCGCTCCAATCGCTCCTGGATAACCTCCTGGACAAAATCCTGATACTCGATGATCGGCCGTGTATTACCCTCAAGCGGCCTTATCGAAAACCAGGCAATCGTGTCACCAAACTGATCCGAACCAACCCGTACCGTGGGTTCACTGGCGTCTGCCGGATAACGCTGCACCTGGTTGAGGCGATTGATCACTTCGATCAACGCACGGTTGATATCGGCATTGACGTCGAATTCAAGGTTGATCGACCCCCGACCCTGGCTTGCCGTGGAGGTCATCCGCTGAAGGCCCGGAACGTCACGCAGCTGGTTTTCCTGCGGTTCAATGATCTCGGATTCGATTTCGGACGGTGCGGCAGCCCGCCATCCGGTCGAAATACTGATGGATGGACGGTCGATATTCGGCGTCATCTGTACCGGCAGACGCGACAGACTGAGCAGTCCGAACAAGATCAATAGAATGCAGCCGACGGCCACAGCGACCGGGTTTCCCAGTCCAAGTCGAGTCAAGGGCACGAGGATTTCCTCTCCAAAGCAGTCCCACAAAAATAGCCGAACGTTGTTAGTTGCTTGTCAAGCTGACCGACTTCGGCAATGGGCTGATGGACAACAATGCGGCCATGAAGTGCGAAATTGTTTTGATTTTGGCTCGGCAATCTGCAAATAATGGGGTACAGCCGGCGAGTTCCCCAGCAAAGTTGGAACTCGCTCACAATAATCCGACCGTTACCAGAGGTCGGCCGAGGGACCAAGGATTACCCTGAAGGAGTTTTGCCCTTTGCCTCAGGGAGACGCAATTGCCGTGCTGTTCGCGCTTCAGGCCGTGCTCAGCCTTATCTTATGCCTGTTGCTGGTCTCTTTCCTGCGCCGGTTCCATCAATCGTTCCTGAAGCACTGGTCACTATCAGTCGCCGCTCTGACAGGCTATGCGCTCATCACTTCGGCCAGTCTCCACCTGGCGGGCAACGAGCAATTGAGTCAGACGATGGCCAGCATTCTCTCCACGATTGCCATGGCAGCCATCGCATTGCACCTGGCCTGGTTGATGCTGGGCGCCTGGGAGGCCACGTATACCGATCAGGTCGGTCGAGGCACCCAGTGGATGATACTGGCGGGTTGTCTTGCTCTTGCCATCAGCGGTGCCCTGCTATTCGGTCTGCCGGGCGTGTTTGACGCCTGGCGCGAGAGTGCGCCTTTCTCCCCGCGTCACGTACTCGCAGGCATTGTCTTCATCGGAACCGCCGTTGGCCTGAAACGCGCGCTTCACGATACGGGCATGGTCAGTTCCTGGCTGGCACCGGCCGCCTTTTTCCTGTTTGGTCTCCATCAACTGGTGTTGTCCTGGTTTGCAAACTGGCAGCCCGCGGTCGGCCTGTTCCTGGCCGACTCGGCGCTGATCCAGGGGCTGGGGCTCCCCTTGCAGGTGCTGATCGGCTACAGCATCATCATCTGGATGCTCGAGATAGAGCGGCGTCGAAGCGATCGCGCGATCGACAATGCCGAGCGGGCTCGCGAACGGCTGGTGCATTTCCATATGCATGATCCCGTGACCGGGCTTCCCAACCGGCGGCAGCTGCAGGACCAATTGTCAGAGGACGTGCAGCGGGCCAGCGAAAAGCACGTCAAAGTGGCGGTCATCGCGATTGGCCTTCACCGTTTCAACATCGTCGCGCAGGCGCTCGGCTGGCAGAAAACGGATCATCTGATGCGCGAGCTGGCCGCTCGCCTGCGTCGGGAAAGCCCACAAAATTCCATTCTCGGGCGGGTTGGCGAGCGTGACTTTCTGCTGATCCTGCCAGGCGTAACTCGCCCCGACTCGACCATTGAACGAGTACGACGCCTGATCAAGACCTGCACCCAGCCACTGACAGTCAATGACCAGGAAGTTTTCCTGAACCTTACCGCCGGCGTTTGCCTTGCCCCGGATCACGAAATCGACGCCGTGGCCCTGGTGAACATGGCCCAGCAAGCGCAAATGGACGCCGCCGGACGCGGCGAAACCCTGCTCATCCATGAAAATACCGGCCCTCTGGTAAGGCCCCATGACCTCCTTCAACTCGAACGGGAATTGAGAAACGCCGTCGGTGAGGGCCAATTCCTTCTCTACTTCCAGCCACTCATCAGCATCAAGATGCGTCGCATAAGCGGTTTTGAAGCCCTGTTGCGTTGGCAGCACCCCGAGCGCGGGCTACTGACTCCGGGCTCATTCCTGCAGGAGGCTGTTCGCCTGGGCGTGCTGGATGAGTTGGAAGACCAGATCCTGGCACAAGCACTCGGACAATTGGCCGAGTGGCAACAAGACCTCTCCCTGCCGTCACTCTCGGTATCGATCAACCTGTCGGCACAGCGTTTCCAACAGCCCGACTTGGTCAAGAAAATCAAGACCATGTGCAAGCGTTACAAGGTCAACCCGGAAGACTTGCACCTGGAAATCACCGAGAGCACGGCGATGCAGGATTTCGAAGCCGGGCTCTCGACCATTGCCCAACTTCGGGCACTGGGCTGCAAGGTCTGCCTGGATGACTTCGGCACCGGATACAGTTCCCTGGCCCACTTGCGCCGTCTTGCAGTGGATTACGTCAAGCTGGACCGCACCTTCATCACCAACGTGGAACGCGACCCGCATGAGCGCGACATGATCCGCGCGGTGGTTGATCTGATCCACAGTCTGGGCATGACGGTGCTGGCAGAAGGCGTCGAGAACCGCCAGCAATTGGGTTACTTGCTGCATTGCCGAGTGGACGTGGTTCAGGGTTTCCTGCTGGGCAAACCGTCGCCGGCCCACGTCTACCAGTCAGCGCTGGACGAGACCCAGCTGGTCTTTGGCCCCGACACCAACCCCGGGCCGGATCAGGACGACAGCCAGCCGGTCGGTTAAGGACGAATCACCGCGCGACGGCCGCGATGGCCTGCAAGCGAGCCTCATTCATTGCCTGGCCCACGGCTGGCCCTTTGAGCCCGCGATCGACAAACGGCCGCGACTGGACGGCCTGCACCGCCTCCAGCGCCCGCCTCAGGTAGTCGGCCTGTGGATAGGCAGCATCGCTCCGGCCAGTCCGGCCTTGCCAGTCGGCCTGGCAGGTGACCAGGAATTCCTCGACCAGCTCGGGTCGACGCAGGCCATCCAGGCTGTCCAGCAAGCCCATGACTTTGCCGGGCCTGAGCTCGAGCGCGCGGTGCGCCAGCAAGTGACCGGCGCAAACGCGCAAGGCCAGATCGCGACAGCGATTGGGTACGGCAAGCCGGTCGCAGAGCGCTTCGATGGGCTCAAGCCCGCGCTGCTCATGGCCGTGGTGGGCCGGCCATTCCTCGACCGGGGTAAGTGCCTTGCCAAGATCATGCACCAGCGCGCTGAAGCGCACCGCCAGGCTGCCGTCCAGCTCGGCCGAGCGGTCCAGCACCATCAGGCTGTGCAAGCCGCTGTCGACTTCCGGGTGGTACTGCGCCGACTGGGGCACGCCAAACAGCACATCAAGCTCGGGCAAGATCACCTTCAGCGCGCCGACCTCGCGCAACACATCGAAAAACCGCGACGGCCTGGAATACATCAAGGCCTTGGCCATTTCCTGCCACACCCGCTCGGGCACCAGGTAGTCGACTTCACCGTCGGCCACCATCTCGCGACACAGGGCCAGGGTTTCGTCGGCAATGCGGAATTGCCCGAAGCGAGTGGCAAAGCGGGCCAGCCGGAGAATTCGGACCGGGTCTTCCCGGAACGCGGGAGACACGTGCCGGAGAATGCCGCGCTCCAGGTCGAGCCGGCCGTTGTAGGGGTCGATCAACAGGCCGCTGGCATCCAGCGCCATGGCATTAACGGTCAGATCGCGGCGAGCCAGGTCGTCGGCCAGGCTGACATCACTGCCGGCATGGAAGACAAAGCCGCGATAGCCGCGACCGGATTTCCGTTCGGTACGAGCCAGGGCATATTCTTCGTGCGTCCTTGGATGCAGGAAAACCGGAAAATCCCGCCCGACCGGACGGAAGCCGCGCTCGACCATGTTTTCGGGCGTGGCGCCGACCACCACGTAATCGCGATCCGGTGCGTCGACGCCCATCAAGCGGTCACGCACCGCCCCGCCCACTTCGAACACCTGAAGGCCGTCAAGGTGACGATCGGGCGTATTCGACACGCGCTGACTCAGCGCCGCGCCTGGCGACGGTAGGACTGGTAGCGTTTTTGCCGGGTTTTGTCGCCCAACCAGGTCGGGGCCAGATCGGCCATGCCCCAGGGCTCGATATCGAGCGCCTCGAAGCCGGGCTGGTCACCGCTGCACACGCTGTCGATCAGCAAGGACTTGAAATTGTCCGACGAAAAGGGCTTGCCGGGAACGAAGTTGAATACGGCGCCCTGCAGACGTCCAGCCACATCGGGCAGGCCAATGATCAGACGCCGTTTGCCCAGTTGACCGGCCAGCCAGACCACCAGGTCTTTCAGGGCCCACTGCTCGGCGCCGCCCAGCTCGTAGGTCTGGCCATTGGCATCGGCGCGGCTCAGTGAGCGGGCGAAGGCCTCGACCACATCACCGACGTAAACCGGCTGAAAGCGCGCGCCCGGCCTGGCCAGCGGCAGCATTGGGCTGATCTTGAGCAAGTCGGCAAAGCGATTGAGAAAGCTGTCGTCGGGGCCAAAAATGGTTGACGGCCGAAACACGGTGGTTTCAAGCCGGCCGCGCGCGGCCGCCTCGGCAACCAGCGATTCGGCCTGGCCACGCGAGCGCAGGTAATAACTGTCACCCTGGCCGGCGTTGAGCGAACTCATCTGGACGAAGCGCCGGCAGCCGGCGGCCTCGGCGCCCTTGATCAGTTGGGCAACCAGGTCGACGTGAGCGCGCTGGAAACCACGGCCGCCAAAGCCACGTTCGTTGAGAATACCGACCAGGTTGATCACCACGTCCTGCCCGGCCAGCGCCCTGGCCAGTTGGCCATCATCGAAGGGGTCGCACTGCACGATGCGCACACCGGGCACCACGCTCAGGTGCTGGGCCGACTTGGCGTAGCGGGTCCCGATGCTGACCTCATGCCCGTCCGATGCCAGGCGTCGCGTCAAATGACTGCCGACAAAACCGGAACCGCCCTGGATGTAGATCTTCATGTCGCGCGCCTGTTGATTTCCGAGATTGATCACATTGTAGCCAATGCGTTGCAGGCTCAGAGTGCACAGGCAAAGGCGGTCGCGGCTGGCCGATCATCACCCAGCACATGAGTGACCAGCACCTCCGGGCGACGTTGCAGTTGGTACTCATACAAGGTAGCGAAGGCCAGCACCCTGGGCACGTAGTCGCGTGTCTCGAAAAACGGCAGGGTCTCCAGCCAGATGTCGCGGTCGTGCCTGGGACGTGATGACAGCCAACGTGCCACCGCATTGGCGCCCGCGTTGTAGGCCGCTGCCACGTGAATCCAGTCGCCCTCGTAACGGCGTTCCAGCTCGGCCAGGTGGGCCACGCCCAGGGGAATATTGATCTCCGGGCGCATCAGGTCGGCCTGTCCGTTGAACGGCAAGCCGTTGCGACGGGCCACGCCGTCGGCCGTGGCGGGCATCAATTGAAGCAACCCTCGGGCGCCCACCGGTGACAGCGCATCGGGCTGCATGGCCGACTCGGCGCGCATCAGGCCATACACCAGCGCCGCGTCCACCTGCCAGCGGTCACTGGACTGCTGTACACGTCCACGCTCGACCATGGGGAAGCGCCAGGCATAAGCCCGCATATCGCCGCTGTTGCCCAGCGCGTTGATGGCCCGGTCGTACCAGCCTTCGCCGGCAGCCAGCAGTGCGGCCTGGCGCAGATCATCGCGGCTCAGACGGCGGGTCATATTGGTCCAGGTAACGCGGGCGTGGTGGCTCAGGCCAACGTGATGCAGCTCGACGGCGCGTTCAAACTCGGCATCACGCTTGAGACGACGCTGGACGGCAGCATCGGCTGGCAGATCCTGCGAACAAACGTTGAATGGCTCCGCCAGCCGCGCGGCCGCCAAAAACCCGTAATAGTTGGCTTCCGTGGCCAGGCTGGCGAAGACCAGGGCCGCCTCGGGACGTTGCTGCTCGGCCAACGCGCGAGCGCGCCAATAGCGCCAGCGGCTTCTCGCCTGCTCATCCAGGGGCATCGCAGCCACGGCGTCCAGCACCAGCGGCCATTCGCGATGAGCCAGCGCCGCGCGCACCTGCCATTCCAGCATCTGCTGGTCGCGCGCGGCTTCAGGCAAGTTCACAATCGCCTCGGCGGCCCCGGCCTCCAGGGCGACGGCACGGTAGAGCGCGATTTCCCGGTCGATGGCCTGTCGATCGGCGTCGGACCAGTCGAAGCGGCCCTGCAACAGCGACCATAACTCCTCTGCCTGGTCCCATTCGCTGCGAGCCACCCGCCTGAGGCCAGATTGCATGATCAAACGCGCCTGTTCGTGGTCATCCCAATGGCGGGCGCGCCGAAGCGTTTGCTTGGGATTGGCCTGCATGGAAAGCCAAAGGTCGGCCCAGTGGCGTTGGTCGGCACTCAAGTAGCGGCGCAGGTAGCGTGCCAGGTTGGTCTCTCCCTGGTTAAGGGCGAGATGAAACCGTCGCCAACCCTGGTCCTGGCTGGGGTTGCCACTGCGGCGCCACCAGGCAAACAGCGGGTCGCAGGCGCTATGCTGTGAACGGCCGACCAACCACAGATCGGCGGCTCGCTCATCCAGGCCCTCAGTGCGCCCGGCGGCAAGATCAGCGCGGGCCACATGGCAACGCACCTCGGCATCGGATGATCGTCGTCCATGACGTAAAAGCGCTTCGGTGTTGCCATTGCGTGCCAGGCTGCGAAGCCAGTTCACTTCCAGCTGGTTGGCAAACGACCACTCACGATGCCGCGCCAGGAACTGTTCGACAACCCGCTCAGGCGCACTATCCAGGCGCTGGCGAATCAGCTCGAATTCCAGGTACGGCGCCAGCGGATAGTCACCTAACGCAACCAATGCCTCCATGGCGCCGGCCTGGTCACCACGGGATGCCGCCGACCAGCCGGCCTTGAACGTTTCGCGCTGCTGGGTGCGTGTCTCATCCGCCAATAGCGGCGCGGCCAGCAACACGATCGTCAGCACGGCCAGCATGGTCACGCCGGCTCGCCGATAACAATGACTTGCCCGGACACCAGGCCTTACCGCATCATGCATGGCGTTTGTCTCGTTTGAAGGTGTCCGTGGACTTGCTCGTTGACATGCTTATCCTGCTGGTGATCGGGCTATCGGCCGGGGGGCTGGCCGGCCTGCTGGGCATCGGCGGCGGTCTGGTTATCGTACCGACTTTGAGCTGGCTGCTGGTCAACAACGGTGCCCCCCTGGAAGCCGCGTTACCCATTGCCGTGGCGACATCGCTTGCCACCATGCTGATGACCTCGGCCAGCGCCATCTGGTTCCATGACCAACAAAAAGGCGTGGATTGGCGCTGCGTAGGCCGGATGGCACCCAGTGTTGCGCTGGGCGCACTGGCTGGTGGCTGGTTGGCTGCCCATTTACCCGGCGAAAAACTGGCCGTGGTTTTCGCGATTCTGGCCGGCATCATCGGCCTGCGCATGGTGCTGTTGAAACGTCCGGCAAACCCGGCAATCACACCTTTCCCCCGCGGCTGGTGGGCAGCAGGCCCGGTCATAGGTCTGCTGTCGGCGATCATGGGCATCGGCGGTGGCAGCTTCAATGTGCCCTATCTGGTTCGGAATGGCTATCCGATGGTCCGTGCGGTCGCCATCGCCTCGACCTGCGGTTGGCCAATTGCCCTCGGCGGCGTCATCGGCTTTGCGCTGGCGCCGCCGGCCACCAGCCTGTGGCCGCAGACCTTCGGATTTTTCTACTGGCCAGGCTGGCTGCTGATTGGACTTGGCGGGATGATCGCCGCACCGCTGGGAGTCGCCTGGGCGCATCGTATGCCCGCCACTCCGCTGAAAAGACTATTCGGGCTGATGCTGATCCTGGTCGCCTTCCGGATGATCTGGTAAGTCGACCATTACGTTGAAGTTCACGGTCATGGCCAGCGGCCGATGATCGGAAAACGCCACTGGCAGGACCTGCAGATCAGCGATATCCATTTTTGGCGATACCAGGATGTGGTCAATCGCGCGCTGGGGGTCCCAGGAAGGAAACGTCAACAAATCTCTTGAGGGCAACAGCAGTCCGGCACGATCGCAAAAGTCGAGCAATTCGCGCGAATTCGGCCCGGTATTGAGATCGCCCATGACCACGACGTGCGGGTAATCGCTGATCAGGCCCGCTACATACGCCAACTGCTGGGCGCGAGCGCGCCTCCCCAATGCCAGGTGAAGTACGACCAGCCACAAGGCCTGGTCGCCCTCGCCATAGCGCACCACCATGGCTCCCCGGCCGGGAATGGCGCCGGGCAGTTTGTGTTCTTCGATCAGACTGGGTTTGATCTTGCTCAGCAGACCATTGCCAGCATGAGCGATCATGCCGACCTTTCGGTTGCCCTGGTGCGACCAATGGGGAAAGGCGGCGTGCGTGGCCAGATACTTGGCCTGGTTGAGAAAGCCGGAACGCAGGCTACCGCAGTCCACCTCCTGCAGCGCCACGATATCGTAGTCGGCCACCAACTCGGCAATCGAGTCGAGGTTGGCCATCCGCTGGTTGTTGGGCAGAACCTGACGCCAGCTCGACGTCAGGTATTCACGATAGCGACCGGTGGTGGTGCCGGCCTGGATGTTGTAGCTCAGCAGCTTAAGCCGCCGGCGTACTTGTCCCACGGGGCCGGTTTACTCGCTCTCGGTCGCGCCGTGCTCGGCCGCAGACTCGTCTTCATCCGCGGGATCAGCCAGCAACTCGGCCTCGCGAGCAACTAGAAAGTCGACGGCGTCGAGCATTTCCTGATAGGAGGCGAAGGCGCCAGGCACCACGCGCCACTTGCCCTGGACAATCATGGTCGGCGTTTGGCGAATGCCAAAGCGGGTGACATCGGCCCGGTTGCGGCGCATCCGCGCGTCAACGGCGAACGATTCAGCCGTGGCCATGAACTCGGCAGGATCGACGCCAAAATCACCGTAAATTGCCGCAATGTCCTCGAAGTTGCGAATCCGCCGACGCTCGTCATGGATGGCGCGGAAAACCGCTGCATGGGCCGCTTCATCGATGTTCATGACATCGGCCGTGTAGTAGGCCAAGGCAAACAAATCCCAGCCGCGCTGCAGGGCGATCGGCAAGCGGCTGAAATGGACATGGTCCGGCGCTTCGGCTGCCCAGCGTTCAATGATGGGGTGGAAGGTGTAACAGGCAGGGCAGGGATAAGCGAAAGCTTCAACCACTTCGACCCGATCGGTACGGGCCTCCACCGGGCTGCCAATGCGCTCGAAATGGACACCTTCGTCAAACGCCTGAACCCGGACCGAAAAGATCAGCAGTGTCAGGCCAAGCAGCGCTGTTTTCGTCGCGGTTTGGATCGCGTTCATCATGTGAAAATCCTGGACTGGGGTTTCAAAACGTGCCAAGCAAAGACCGCAAGGCTGGCCGGTGGTTCCCGGCCAGTCGCCCGACCGGCTTATCGAGCCCGGTGCAATCCTTCCATGAACGAGCTGACCGCCTCGATCTCTTCATCGGTCAATCGGGCGGCAACGCCGACCATCATCAGGCTGTAGGGATCGTCGTCACCATTGATTTCGCCCGCCCGGTAACGGCGCAGGCGATCCGCCGAGTAGTCGGCATGCTGGGCCCGAACCACCGGGTAATGCGAGCCAAGGACACCCTCACCGGCCGGACCGTGGCAGGCGGCACAGGCCGGAACGCCGGTTTGGCGATTGCCGTCCATGTAGATGCGGCGACCAAGGTCGACCAGGTCTTCGTCGGCCACACCCGGCTCGAGACTCTGGGTGGCATAAAACGCCGCGATATCGGCAATATCCTGATCGCTAAGGTTCATGACGAACGGGATCATTTCCGGCACGTCACGCAAACCATCGCGAACCAGGCGCGTCTGGCGAGCGGCGTAGTCCTCGTGCTGGCCGGCAATCTTCGGCCAGGCCGAAACCGAGCTGTTACCGTCGGAGCCGTGGCAGGCCGCACAGGAAGCTGCCAGCTGCTCACCGGCTTCGGGGTCGCCGACGCCAACCGGACCGGCCAATGCCATCACGGGAGCCAGGGCAATCAGCATCACCATCAATCGAGCCATGGGTAGGGGTACTCCATCAAGAATATGATTCAGAACCTGATATTATCGCTTTTTGTTGCCGCGCATTCCAGCCCATGACCGCCATCGATCATCTGCTAGCCCGGGCAGAATACACCGTCAGCGTCCACGAATTGCCGCAATTGCCACCGGATGCCGGCATCGAGGTGGCCATTGCCGGTCGCTCGAACGCCGGAAAGTCCAGCCTGATCAATCGCCTGTGCCGCCAAAACAGCCTTGCCCGCACCTCTCGAACGCCGGGCCGGACCCGCCAATTGGTGTTTTTCCAGCTTGACCCCCAGCGCCACCTCGTTGACCTGCCCGGTTACGGCTACGCCAAGGTCAGCGGCAGCCTGAAGAAACACTGGCGGGGCCTCATCCAGACCTACCTTGACCGGCGAAACGCCCTGCGCGCCCTGGTTGTCGTGATGGATATCCGCCATCCCTTGAAGGATTCCGACGTCGAGCTGATCCAGTGGGCCGGCAGTCGGGGCCTGCCGTTGCACCTGGTACTGACCAAGGCCGACAAGCTTGGCCGCGGAAAGCAGAAAGAGGCGGTCATGAAGGTTCGTCGCCAGGTCGATGAGCGGGTCGGCGTGCAGGCTTTTTCCGCCCCCACCGGTCAGGGGCTGGACGAGCTCTACCAGGTAATGGACACCTGGTTCGAGCCCGATCTGGACCTGCTTGCCGACCTGCCCGAACCCGACTGAACCGGCCCGAGACCGGAACGCCTCATGACGCTGCCCTCGCTGATGATCGGCCCGCATCGTATCGAGCCGGCGATTGGCCTGGCCCCGATGGCGGGCGTTACCGACAAACCCTTTCGCCTGCTGTGCAAACGGCTCGGGGCAGGTCTGGCCGTCTCGGAGATGACCACCGCCGATTCCCGCCTGTGGCATACCCGCAAGTCACGTATGCGCATGGACCATGAGGGCGAACCGGAACCCGTCAGCGTGCAGATTGCCGGCACCGACCCCGACCGCCTGGCCGAGGCCGCCCGGCACAACGTGGCGCATGGCGCCGACATCATCGACATCAACATGGGATGTCCGGCCAAAAAGGTCTGCAAGGCCTGGGCCGGCTCGGCGCTGATGCAGGACGAAGCGCTGGTCGAGCGGATCCTGCGCGCCGTGGTCAATGCCGTCGAGGTGCCGGTAACCTTGAAGATTCGCACCGGCTGGGCGGCCAACCAGCGCAATGCCCCCACCATCGCCCGCATCGCCGAAGACTGTGGCATCCGTGCGCTGGCCATTCACGGGCGCACCCGCGACCAGAAATACCAGGGTACGGCCGAATACGACACCATCGCCGCCATCAAGCAACAGATCACCATTCCGGTGCTGGCCAACGGCGATGTCGACAGCCCGCAGAAGGCCCGCGAGGTACTGGAACATACCCGCGCTGATGGACTACTGATTGGCCGCGCCGCCCAGGGGCGCCCCTGGATCTTTCGCGAGATCAGTCACTACCTGGCCACTGGCGAAACGCTGCCGCCGCCGGATCTGGCGACGATTGCCACGATCCTGATCGAACATTTGGAGGCACTGCATACGTTCTACGGCGAGCTGGCGGGTGTGCGCATCGCACGCAAGCATCTGGGCTGGTACGCCAAGGATCGACCGGAAAACGCCCGCTTCCGAGAGGTAGTCAACCAGGCAGAATCGGCGCAGGAACAGATCGATTTGACAGCCCGCTATTTCCACGGACTGGCAGAAAAGCAGGCCGCCTGATTACCAGGTCAGTTCAATGGACCATTTCAGCTGCTGGTAATCATCGCCCGCCGCATCTTCAACGTGATCGATCGAGGCCGACATCTTTCCGCCAGCGGCCGGCATCGACTGCATCAGCCAGCGGCTGAAATCCAGCCCAAGCGACACCCGCTCGCGCTCGACCGGCGCGGCCAGAGGCAGGAACCACAAGGGGTCGTTGGCGTGCAGCCAGCGCGCGGTCACCGCCAAGGGGCCAAGGTCGCGCTCCAGCCTGAGATCCAGCGCCCAACGATCGGGCTGGTTGACAGCGCTGACAGCGCGCTCGCGGTCAAAACGACGCCAAGCGAGGTCCATGCCCAACTGCCAGTTCGCCAACGACTGGCGATGGGCCAGCGATAACTCGTAAGCAGCCTCGATGGGCTCGTTGCCCTGGTGCTGCCAATACGGGCGAACACGACGAAACATGAACGCCTGCTCGTAACCACCACCCCAGCGCCACGCCAGGCCATCGGTTGCGACATCCAGTTCGGCAATGCCACGGGCCGGGGCGAGCACCTGGCAGGCACGACGGCTGTAATCCATAGCGGCCTGTTCCATTACTGGCACGCTAAGCAAGCGAAAATTGGCAGCCGCATTGCAGTCCAGCGGCTGGCTGGCATCGACCGTCTGGCGCGGCGGCGACCAGGCCAGGTTTAAGGCAAAATGCTCCGGAGCCCAGTTCAGCGCAGCCTGTGTACTCTCCGCTCTCGCTTCGCCGTTGAAGGACCAGCGCAGCTCCTGTCGATTCTGGACATCCAGGGTAATCGGCGCGCCCAGCGACTCCGACAGCGAAAACTCAACCGCCTGGGTAATCATCTGACGACCAATCTCCGACGGCAGGTCGGCGGAGCGATCACCCTCTTCGGCCAGGCTTCTGGCCAACACTCCCGAACGCAATGCGTAGTCCATGCGGTACTGCAGCCGTTCACGCCCAGCCATCGCCTCGACCTGGCTACTGACCAGCCGATCATCGCCGCGCGCCACCTGCTCAAGCCCACCCTCGGTCTCGAACGCCAGGTACACGGGCTCACTGGCCTCTGCCTGCGGCGGACTGCTTGGCGACGACGCGCAGCCGACAGTCAGACCGGCGACCACGGCAACGGTGAACAAACGAAAAAACATGGGAAACAGCATCCTAGACTGCAAACCTGCGAAGACTCGAAACTATACCAAGTTCAAACCGCGTTTTCTCAACCACGGCCCCAAGAGGACGGACATTCAGAATTCGTAGCAGCACTAGCGGCACAAGCTTTTGCAGGAAGCAGTCCCTTGCCAAGCGCAATCGGCCTCCTGCATCGGTCAACAAAGCCGCCGATCCGTCATGGGGTCCTTTGATCCGAGGCATCAGCCTCCTGTTCTTCAAATCGGTCCCGAAAAAGAGAATCGACCAACTCCAGCACATTTGCCCCCCAAAACCCACCCGTCAACTGCCAGGATCCGCCGCTCAGACGAGCCGAGTCAGTCGCACTCCATTCGCCGATTGTCCCGGACATTCGCCAAACCCCATTGGAACTCACTGCCTGAACTTCACCGCCCCCGGCAATCACCCACTTGGTAATTAAGAGGTCAGTCGATTCGGCCAACGCCGGCGTGGCCATTTGAACCGCCACGGTCAACATGATCGCGTTGATTGATTTATCCACCAGAGGATTTTTCATGGCATCCAGACCTGTCCGAAGGGGCGCTTGGGGAGTATTTCAGCATTCGATATAAAACGTTTTGCTCAACCATACCTCAGGGTGCGGGAGTAGTCACTCCGAAGCCAATTCGGCACCCATAAAACCGATGGTGGACTCCGCCATTGGTGGTGAAGAACTGCAAGGCCAACTGCAGAGCCCGTTGCGAATTATCCACTTCGATATCCAGGCCGTCTCCGCCCAATTCCCTGAGTTGGGTGTTACTGCCGGACGTTTCGATCTCTGCAAAAAACAAATTAGCTGCCGCGCCGCTTGCACCAGAAGTCAAGTTCGATTGCGTCAAACGCATGGAGACCTCCAGGGAGCGAGAGCTATTGTTGTCGTAGACATAGCAATGCACCGAACGGATGGTGGCCCCGTCCGGAAGCTGGACGGGCGCGGTCAGCTGTGCCGGGGCATTGAACGTCGAGTTCCCTCTAAAGCCATAGTGCCCATCGTCAGCGGCCAAGCGCCAAAGATTTCCATCAACAAGAAACGAACTGGCGGGGAGCGATAGGTTGCGGCTCACTTCCTCTGAATACACAAAATCGGGCGCTATGATTTCCCCATCAGCAGTACCTCCGGACGATCCAAGATAAAGCTGATCCAGAAACTCCTGGTCGATCAGGATTTCACCATCAACCAACAGAATTCCTGCCCCAGCACTGACGATGCTGCCATCTTCTCCAGGGGGGCCTGCCGGACCTGCCGGACCTGCCGGACCTGCCGGACCTGCCGGACCTTCTGGACCTTCTGGACCTTCTGGACCTTCTGGACCTTCTGGACCTTCTGGACCTTCTGGGCCTTCTGGGCCTTCTGGGCCTTCTGGGCCTTCTGGGCCTTCTGGGCCTTCTGGGCCTTCTGGGCCTTCTGGGCCTTCTGGGCCTTCTGGGCCTTCTGGGCCTTCTGGGCCTT
>PWYW01000068.1 GCA_003567685.1 Gammaproteobacteria bacterium | reverse complement strand
TGCGGCGCGGTGAATTACGCTGCGTGGTGGCGACTTCCAGCCTGGATCTGGGCGTGGATTTCTCGCCGGTGGACCAGGTGATCCAGGTCGGCAGCCCCAAGGGCATTGCCCGGCTGGTGCAGCGGGCCGGGCGTTCGGGCCACCAACCGAGACGCACCAGCCGGCTGCTGTGCGTGCCTACTCACGCGCTGGAAATCCTGGAAGTGCTGGCCGCACGCGAGGAAATTCGCGCCTGCAACATTGAAAGCCGAACGCCGCTGAAAGGCAGCCTGGACGTCGCTGCCCAGCATCTGGTCAGCACCGCGCTGGGCGGCGGCTTTCGTGCCGAGTCCATGCTGGCCGAACTGCGCAGCACCCACGCCTTTGCCGATCTCGACGACCGCCACTGGCAGTGGCTGCTGGATTTCATCACCCGCGGCGGCCCGGCCCTGAAGGCCTATCCCGGCTTCCAGCGTGTCGATTGCGAGGATGGCGTCTACCGGGTCAGGAACCGGCGCATTGCCAGCCTGCACCGGATGAGCGTGGGCACCATCACCGCCGATGGCCACTTGCAGGTGAAGTTTCCGCGCGGCGGCTCGCTGGGCCAGATCGAGGAGCGCTTCATCACCCGCTTAAAGCCCGGCGAACGTTTCCTGTTTGCCGGCCGGCTGCTGGAGCTTACCCGGGTGCATGACATGGTGGCCTACGTGCGAAAAGCCAGCGGCGGCAAGGCCCAGGTGCCGCGCTGGGCCGGCGGACGGCTGCCGCTGTCCACCCTGTTGGCCGAGGCCATGTTGCGGCTAATGGACTCGGCCGAACAAGCGCCGGACCAGGCCCAACAAGGCGAGCTCAAACCCGTGGCCGATCTGCTGGCCACCCAGCGGCGGCAGTCTGCCCTGCCCGGCCCTGATCGATTGCTGGCCGAACGCCTGGTCAGCCGCGAGGGGCATCATCTGTTTCTCTATCCCTTCGCCGGACGGTTGGCCCACGAGGGGCTGGCCGCCCTGCTGGCCTGGCGGCTGAGCCGCGATCAGGCCATTACCTTCAGCATGACGGTGAACGATTACGGGCTGGAACTGGTCAGCGACCAGTCCTTCGAGCTGGATGAAGCCCGCCTGGCCGCCGTGCTCAAACGCGAAAATCTGGAGCACGACATCGTCGAAAGCCTGAATGCCGCCGAGATGGCGCGCCATCGCTTCCGCGACATCGCCCGCATTGCCGGCCTGGTGTTCCAGGGTTATCCGGGGCGGCAGAAGCGCACCCGCCAGATCCAGGCCTCCAGCGGCCTGATGTTCGACATGCTCTCCGAACACGACCCGAACAACCTGCTGCTCAACCAGGCCAAACGCGAGGTGCTGGAAGCCGAAATGGAACTGAGCCGGCTCGGCCTTACACTGGAAAAGGCCGCGTGCCAGAACATTTGCCTGACCCACCCCGAACGCCTGACGCCGCTGGCCTTTCCGCTGTGGGCCGACCGTCTTCGCAGCCGCGTCTCCAGCGACGATTTCGACCGCCGCGTCGCCAGCATGCTGGAGCGCCTGGGCGAGGTGGAAGCCGCCTGATGGATAACCGCTCGCCCACACTGCCCGGCAGCCTGGCCATTCAGCTGGCCGGCCAGGCAATGCATCTGTTGCCCGACCGGGCCGTTTTCTGGCCCGCGCAAAACGCCCTGCTGCTGGCCGATGTGCACCTGGGCAAGGACACGGTGTTCCGTCGCCAGGGCCTGGCCGTGCCCGCCGGTGTACTGGAGAAAGACCTGGCCCGGCTGGATGCCCTGCTGAGCCAAACCCGAGCCGACAGGCTGATTGTGCTGGGCGACTGGGTGCACGCCCCGCCGTTTGGCGACGAGCACTGGCCTGAACAGATCGAGGCCTGGCGGGCCAGGCATGGCAAGCTGGCGATTGATCTGGTGCTGGGCAACCACGATCGCCAGCTCAGCCGCTGGCTGGAGCGCTGGCAAATCACTCCGCACGCCGGCGCGCTGGACCTGGAGGGCTTAAGGCTGGTACATGAACCCGACGATGCCCAGGGCAAACCGGGGCTGTCGGGCCATTTGCACCCGGGTATTCGCTTGCGCCAACGCCGTGAAAGCCTGCGCCTGCCAGCCTTTCTGCTGGGGGGTGAACACCTGGTGTTGCCGGCCTTCGGCCGCTTTACCGGCCTGATGGATTCGGTGGACTTCCCGGCCCGGCGCGCGTTTGTGACCAGCGGCCAGCAGGTCCATGAAATCCCCTTGGCCCTCACTTGAAGGGCCAGACCTGAAGGACCGCTTGAAAAGCGCCCGTGCCGGCCGTTTCTGGGCTACATTGCCGCCATGACCGACGCACCGCTGCCCAACGACCTGCCCGATACCCACCAGACGCTGGCTCCGCTGGCCAATGCCGGTCGTCTGGACACGCTGGCTGACGCGCTGATTGAACGTGGCTGGTGGGCCGACCCCAACGGCCTGGAGCCGGCCATGCTAAAAGCACTGCAGGCGGAACTGCAGGAGCTGATGGAGGCCGACCGCCTGGAGCGTGCCGGCATCGGTCGTGAACTGGACTTCCAGCTGGCCGGCAGTGTTCGGCGCGATTCGATTGTCTGGCTGAACCGCCAGCGACCCGTGCAGGCCCTTTTTCTGGACGTGATGGAAGCGCTGAGACTCCGCCTGAACCGCAGCCTGTTCCTGGGGCTGTTCGAGTTCGAGGGCCACTTCGCCCACTATCCGGAAGGTGGCTTTTACAAGCGCCACTACGACAGCTTTCGCGGGGCCGCCAACCGGCTGGTGTCGGTGGTGGTCTATCTGAATGACGGCTGGCAGCCTGGCGACGGTGGCGAATTGGCCATCTATCGCGATGACCAGCCCGAGCCGGAGACGCTGATCGAACCCCGGGGCGGTACGCTGGTGGTTTTTCTCAGCGAGGAGGTTCCACACGAGGTACTACCTACCCAGCGTCCCAGAAGCAGCATCGCCGGCTGGTTCCGACTGAACGCCTCAATCGGCAACCAGATCGACCCGCCGCGCTGAATCAAGCACCATCGTCGCCGCTTTCCTCTTCCTCGGGTTCTTCTTCCTCGGAATCTACCTGCTCAGATTCGTCGCTATCAGACTCGTCAGTCTCGTCAAACTCGTCGATGTCCAGTAACACTGGATCCAGCGCGCGATCGCCAGGCGCTTCCACCGGCACGGGCTCCTCATCATCCCAACGGTCGATGGCAGCATCCTCGCCCCCCAGGTACTCGCGCAGACGCAAGTCGCGAGAACGCTGGTTCTCGAACTGCACTTCCAGGGTCACCGTGAGGCGCCAGTCGCGACGACGCAGTCCCGTTTCGAGGTCGAGCGGCCAGGCGTGCTCTGGCTGAATCTCATAGAACAGCCAATTTCGCAGGAACTGTTGGCGGAAGCGAAAGGCGACGAAATACTCTTCCACCTCAAAACGTGGATCAGTGAAACCGAACGCGCCCACCTCGGTACGAACGGCCCGGCTGGGCGAGAGCTGCCGAAAAGCCGTGACCGATGATCGCCAGTCGATACCATCAGAAGTCTCGGAAATCGTTCCCTCACCGGTCCAGCGAACCAGGCGGTCCCGGTCCGGCAGCCACTCCCAATCCAGTCGTGATGTGGTGCCAAAACCGTCCGCACGCTCCCAGAAAACGCTTTGTGTTGCCCGTCCAAGGGTGTTTTCGGACAAGCCTTGAACGTAGCGATAACGTGCTCTAAGCCGAGGGTTGAGACCACCACTGGTCACACGAACCGTACCGTCGAAATCCAGCTGGGAGCGCGCCTGCTCGGAGGCAATGAAGCGGAGACCAAGACGGGTACTCTCGTCTCGATCATCCGTACTGGGGCCGTCACGAAAATCGCCGCTCAAATCATCGTCACGGGTGACCAGAAGGCGGACACGCTCGGACACACGCGGCAGGGAAATGTTGGCCCGGACGCGAGCGCCCGCGCTCCAGCCCTCGGTTTCATCCCATTGCAGCGAGTTTCTGACACGGATGAACGTACCGACCGGGGTTTCCTCGAACGATCGCGGGTCGCCGAAGAAGCCATCAAACCAGGCCGCTGGCTCGCACAGCCGCTGGCTCAGAAACGAATGCGAGCGGTCAAGCCAGCTTTCCGGAAAATCATCGGCATCCCGGCATGAAACGTCGGCAATCATGGCCTGATATTTTTCGGTCTCGTCCGGGTCATCCGCTTCACCCGCCAAGACACCGGGCAACGCCGCCATTGCCGCAAGAAACAACCCGAAGCGGGCGGACCTGCCGTGGATCATGTCACAATCGCTCCAATTCAAAGCCCCTTGACGGACAAGCATAAGCCAAATGAAGCCGAAAAATACGCGTCCGTTCGACGGGCTGACTCCAGACACCATCGCCGATGCCATCGAGTCACTGGGAATGCCCTGCGACGGACGTCTGCTTGCCCTGAACAGCTACGAGAATCGTGTCTGGCAGGTGGGTATCGACGATGCGCAGCCTGTCATTGTCAAGTTCTATCGACCCCAGCGCTGGACAGATGACGCCATTCTGGAAGAACACCGGTTTGCCGCTGAATTGGCCGGGAACGGGCTTTCGGTGGTCGCACCCCTGACGATACAGGACACTACCCTGCACCAATTTCACGAGTTTCGTTTCGCCGTGTTCCCCCGACGCGGTGGCCATGCTCCTGAAGCCGCCCACCGGCCAACACTGGAAGCACTGGGTC
Source organism: Gammaproteobacteria bacterium (assembly GCA_003567685.1). GTDB lineage: Bacteria > Pseudomonadota > Gammaproteobacteria > Xanthomonadales > Wenzhouxiangellaceae > Wenzhouxiangella. The sequence continues at coordinate 10,676 of PWYW01000068.1, read as the reverse complement.
GGCAACTCGGCCGCTTCCATGCAGTTAGTGCTGCCGGCCAATTTCAACACCGGCCGGGTCTGAGTATCGACAGCATGGGCGAGGCTTCGGTTGACTATTTGCTCAAGGAGCGATGGATTCCCACCCATCTCGAGGATGCATTCGAGACGCTCTGCGGGGGACTACTGGGACAAATTCGGGAGATCTGGCACCTTGCAGATGGTTTGCCCTGGATACGACTGCATGGCGACTGCCATCCAGGCAACCTGTTGTGGCGCGACGACCAGGCGCATTTCGTCGACCTTGATGATTGCTTGAGTGGCCCAGCCGTGCAGGATCTATGGATGCTGATTTCGGGCGACCGGAGTGAACGAAGCCAACAATGGCAATGGTTGCTCGACGGCTACCGGCTGTTCAGCAATTTCGAACTGCGCTCACTTGGCCTGGTGGAATCCTTGAGGACTTTGAGAATGCTGAACTACCAGGCCTGGTTGGCCCGGCGCTGGAACGACCCGGCCTTTCCGGCAGCATTCCCCTGGTTTGAATCACCCAGGCACTGGGAACAGGTCATTCAACAGCTACGCGAACAGATGGATGAACTGCAACAGGGTCCCCTGATACTGCACGAATGACAAGCTGCCTGGCGCCGGCCCCTGGCAGCCGGCGCGGCCAGGACAATCGAGGGAGAACGAAGGCAGCCGTGTCTATCCGGGCGCTCGCAAGTCCATTCCACGGTTATTGAGACTACAGACTTTGTCCGTCCCGCAGCGGCAAGGAACCGGAACGGACCAGTCGTTCAATGCAGCTGAACACTTCAAACCGCCCGAAGGGTTTGTAGATGAAATCATCAGCGCCGACGCGCTGAAGGAAGAACTGATCAGCCGCGCGAGCGTTACCACTGATCATGACCACCGGAATATCCCGTGTCAGCTCGTCCTTGCGCAGCCGCCTCAAAGCGCCAAAGCCACTCATCTCCGGCAAGACGATATCCAGGAAGATCAGGTCGGGCGGATGGATGAAGGCCTGTTCAAGGCCCTTTTCTCCGCTATCGGCCTGGTCGAGTTCGTAACCGGCCTGCTGAAGCATCCGGCTCAAGGTCTGGCGAATCGTGCTGGAATCGTCCACGACAAGAATCCGGCTGCCGCGCGGTGCATCAATTCGAGGCCGCCGTCGGCGCTCGCGCCGCAACGGTACTTTGCCGGCAGCATCCGATACGCTGGCATCACCGCCCGCCTTGAGCGCTCTGGGCAAGCGCCGAGTCAGCTCCCTCAAGCTGATGCCGCCGGCGCCGTCTGGCAGCAGCCGTTTGACCGCCAACGGTTGCTTGCCATGTGCAGCCCCATTGACCAGGTTCAGTTCGACACCCAATTGCCAGACATCGGCAGCTTTGACCAATCGGCGAATGCGCGGACGCGTCTGGCCGATGTCCGTATGAAGGGCAACGGCAGGGCTACCGTCTTCGAATTGCAGCAACGTGCCCGGTGGTGCCCAACCCAGGAAAGAAGAGAAGCCTTCAACCAGGCTCTTGTCGAACTGCTTGCCACGCTCTCGCCAAAGCTCACCCAGTGCATCCTGGTGTGAACGCGGGGCCTGATGGGGCCGGCGTGAAGTAATGGCATCGTACGCCGCTACGATGGCGACCAGTTTTGCCAAACCGGGGATGTCTTCGCCCGATAAGCCCATCGGGTAGCCGTGACCGTCAATGCGCTCGCCATGGCCGAGCACTGCCGCAACCACGGCCAAGGGCACATCAGGATTTTGGACCAGGAGGTCGTGGGCAAAGCGGCTGTGCTGTCTGACCTGCTGCCACTCATCGTCGTTGAGCGGTCCGGGCCGGGCGAGCACCCCGATATTCAGCCGGGTCTTTCCCAGGTCATGAAACAGTCCGGCCAATCCAGCCTGCTCAGTCAAGGTTCGTGACCAACCTGCTGCATGGCAAAAAGCGGCCATCAAAATCGCCACATTCAGGCCATGCTGATAGCTGTAACGGCTGTGTTCTTTCAAATGGGTGAGCCAGATGAGTTCGGCAAGATAGTCATCCAGCGCCATCACCAGGCCCTCGATCGCGCGCTTGCAACCTTCCAGGTCGACCTGACCATGGCGCCCAAAACTGAGGATCATCCCCTGGGCCGTCATGCTCAACTCGCGGTAAACCTGCCAGGCCTGAACAACACCCCGGGCGCTGAGCGGACGCCCCCGCAAACGGTCAATGGTAGCGGGCAAAGCCGGCAAAGCACCTTTGTCGGAGATTTCGGGTTGATGATCGCGTCGATTGAGGCTTTTCGACAGGTCAATCGTCACCCGTCGACAATGCTGCTTTAGCGTCTGCTTCTGTTCAAAGCTGTCAATGCGAAAACCTTCAGCCGGCAATCGCCATTGACTGTCGAGTCGTTCGGCCCGCACGACAAAGTCACCCAAGCGAAGATCAGACGGTGCGATAGAGAGTTCATACTCGCCGCGCTGCTGTCTGACGAAATCCTGCCAGGACAAAATCGCCATACCGGTTCCATTCCGTGATCTGGCTCACAAGTTTGGCACAGTTAAGAAAACCAGTACAGAGAAACTGCCGGTTCAATCGGCCACGCGCTTAATTGGTTTGATTATCAATCCATCGTTTCATCCGTGACTCCAATGCCGAAAGGGGCATGGCGCCCATGGCAAGCAGATGATCATGGAACGCCCGCAGATCGAACTCATCGCCCAACGTTGTCTCTGCTTCCGATCGCAACTCGCGAATCAGCAGTTCGCCGGTCTTGTAGGCAAGTGCCTGGCCCGGCCAGGAAATATAGCGATCAATCTCGGTACGAACGTTATGTTCGGACAAGGCTGAATTCTCCAGCAGACAGGCCTCGGCCTGTTCGCGACTCCAATCGAAATAGTGCAATCCGGTATCAACAACCAAACGACAAGCACGCCACATTTCATAGGTCAGACGCCCAAAATCCTCATACGGCGTTTCATAGATGCCCATTTCAATGGCCAGGTGTTCGGTATACAGCGCCCAGCCTTCGCCGAAAGCGGTGATGTAGGTGTTGCGGCGGAAATCGGGCACGTTCTCCAGTTCCTGCGCAATGGCGACCTGGTGATGGTGACCCGGCACGGCCTCGTGCACCGTCAGGGCCGGCAGTTCATAGAGTGGGCGCTGATCGAGGCGGTAGGTATTGACCATGTAGCCACCGGCCATGCCCGCGTCCAGGTTGCCAGCCCAATAGCGTCCCGTGGTGTAGTTGGGCGCAATACTGGCCGGTACCGGGCGCACACCGTAGGGCAGTCGCGGCAAATGACGGAAAAAGCGAGGCATGGCGTCATCGGCTCGCTTGGCGATGAAAGCCGCATGCATCAGCAACTCCCGCTCGCTTTGGGCGTAGAACTTCGGGTCGGTTCTCAGATACTGCAGAAATTCGGCGAAGTCACCCTCGAAACCGCTGGCCTCGATGACCTCATCCATTTCGGCACGGATGCGCTCGACCTCGGCTTGGCCGCGCTGATGCACCTCTTCGGGCGTAGTTTGCAGGGTCGTGTGGTAGCGGACCAGGGCACGGTAGTAGTCACGCCCATCCGGCACGGCCGAAATACCAAGGGATTTGCGCGGCTCGGCCAGGTAAACGTCGCGAAAAAACACCGCCAGCGACTGATAGGCAGGGATAACGTTTCCGGCGATGACCTGCTGCGCCTCCTCCATCAGACGTTCCCGCTCGTCGCTGTCCATACGCTCAGGCAGAGCTCTGATCGGCGCCAGCAGATCGTGGTTTTCCAGCGGTTGCTCGGCTAGTGCTTCAATCTGCTCCAACACTCGCTCGGCCACCAGGCCCGGTTGAACAAATCCGTCGTCGACCCCTCTTTGCAACCAGGCCACCTGGCTCTGCAGATAGTCGGGCAGCGCGCGGAGGCGATGAATCCAGGCCTCGGCCTCGGCCCGAGTGGACGGGCGCGTTCGGGCAGCGAGGTTAAAGGGGAAACTGAAAAAACCGGAATCGTTGGTGAAACCCACTCGACGAGCATCAAACGGGGCCAAGTCCAGGCGACTGGAGAGCAGGTAGTCGAGAACGGCATGACTGACCGCTTCGTTTTCGTCCAGCGTATCAATGGGTATGGCCTGAAGCCGCTCCTGAAACAGGCGTTCGCTGGCAAGTTTTTCGGCCAACCGCCCGGGCGACTGGTCAGGCCAGCGGGCCGCCGCTTCGAGATCGCCCTGTTCGCCCGCCCGAATCGGATTGAAGGCTAGCTCGTGGGCCTCGAAATCCGCGATCAGTTGGTCGAACTCCGAAGCTGGCAGCGCGGGCGCGCTCATCAAGCCCGCGCTGAGCGCGAGCAAAGTCAGTACGGTTCGGAGCATGAGTCGTCCTTGGCGTTGATCAAGCCTCAAGGATAAGCGATTTCGCCCGCTCAACTGGCCGTCTGGCCGTCCTCTGGTTCGCCAACTTCAACCTGCTCGCGGCTGCGACCCGTCAGCGTCCGGACGACCCATTCGCTGGTTGTCTGAACCACCATGTACAGACACGGAATCAGGAACAGGGTTAGCACCATGGCGGTCATCAACCCACCAATCACCGCCACGGCCAACGGCTGCATCAAGTTGGCGCCCGAGCCCATCCCAATGGCCAACGGCGTCATGCCGGCCACCGTAGTCAAGGTGGTCATCAAGATCGGTCGCAGTCGGATCCCACCCGCCTCGACCACGGCATCTTCAAAGGCCAGGCCGCGCTTTCGGCCGCGTTCGATGTATTCGACCAGGAGAATGGCGTTATTTACCACGATACCAATCAACAGGATTACACCCAGGAATGCCGGTGCCGACAGTGGCGTACCGGTCGCCCAAAGCAGGGCGACTACCCCAATAACGCTAAGCGGCGCCGACGCCATGATCACCAGCGGGTTGGACAGCCGCTCGTACTGCACCGCCAGGACCACGAAAACCAGGAACAAGGCAAGCAGAATGACGGTCGCCATTTCGCGGTCGGTCTCCTCGACGGTCTCGAATTGCCCACCAAAGATCAAGCCGTACTGGTCAGGCAACGACATTCCGTCGACCCGTTCGCGAATGGCCTCCATGATGCTGCCGGCGTCGTTCAATGCGGTGTTGAAATCCCCGGTGATACGCTGAATGCGCACCTGGTTCTCGCGCTCGATGTGTGATGGGCCCTCGCCCAGATCAAACGAGGCCACATCACCCAGTTGCACCAACCGGCCACCGTTCGTGGCCACGATGACCTGGCTGAGTGCTTGCTCATCACCGGTCACCTCACGCGGCAGACGAACGCGAACATCGTATTCGTTGGCGCCGGTGGCAAACCGGGTGGGCACCGATCCGGTGACCGCATCGCGCAGGCTGCGCCCTACTTCACCAATATTCAACCCAAGGGCGGCGGCGCGTTCCCGATCCACGTTGATGGATAACAGCGGCGTGCGATTTTCGCGGGCGACTTCCAGGTCTTCGAGGCCAGGAATATCTTCAAGTTGTTCGACCATCTCCCGGGCCAGCGCCTGAAGAACCGGCAAATCATCACCGACAATCATCACGTCCATGTCAGTGCCGCTGGCACCGAAATTCAGGCCAGGAATCCGTGGTGGGCGAACCCAGATCCGGGCATTCGGAATGTCCAGTTCCCTGAGGCGCTGCTGGGCTTCGGCCACCCACAAGCCCGCGGGCCATTCAGGCCGCTGACTTTCGTCGGCGAGCACTACGTCCATTCGAGCCGTTCCGGGCCTTTCGGAGATGACGCCCCCTTGAAGGTGACCGCCGGTTATGGCGAACACGCTTTCCACGTGAGGCATGCGTTGCAATTCGTTTTCGACCAGGCGGGACGCTCGATCGGTTTGCTCGGGGGTGGTGCCCGGCGGCAGGAAGATGCGCACCTGGATTTGGCCGTCATCCAGCTGTGGCAAAAATTCGTTTCCGAGCCGGTCCATGCTCATCACCGCCGCCACAAACAGAGCAACCGACAAGCCAATGACCGGCCAGCGCCAGCGCAATATGTAGGCTAGGAGTCCACGATACCGGGCCACCAGCCAGTCGATGCCATGATCGAAGGCGCGGTATGGGCGGGATTGGGCGAGCCCCGAACGGAAACGAACCTTGCCAAACTGAGCCGCCAGCATGGGCACCAGCGTCAGGGCAACCGCCAGTGAGGCAACGACGGCGAACGAGATGGTCAGGATGAGCTCGCGGAAAACCATCGCCGCCATACCGGTGATCAGCAGGAAGGGAGCAACAGCCGCCAGGTTGGTCAATGTGCCGGCGGTTATGGCTGAAATGACTTCATCAGCGCCGTCGTGGGCCGCAGTCTGGGCGTCCTTGTCGAGCTTGTCCTGATGCCGGGAAATGTTCTCCAGCATGACAATGGCATTATCAAGCAACAAGCCGACGCCGAGGGCCAGTCCGCCGAGACTGATCACGTTCAACGTCAATCCGCCCATACCCAGCAACACAAAAGTGAACAAGATCGCCAGCGGGATTGACAAGCCAATGACAAAGCTTTTGCGCAAGGACCCCAGGAAAGCCAGAACCACCAGCATTGCCAGCACCGCACCAAGGATGGCAGCCGCCGAGACGGCTTCGACCGATCCACGTACAAAGTAAGCGCCATCACGTGTGGCATCCCAACGAATGTCCGGCGGCATGAAGCCGGAATCGTCAAGCTGGGCCATTCGCCGGTTCACTTCATCGACTACCTGAACCACGTTGGCGTCCGGCAGCTTGTAAATAGACAACTGGGTGGACGGAACGCCATCGAGCCTGACGAACAGGCGCTGTTCCCGGAAGCCGTCGCGAACCTCGGCCACTTCACTCAAACGGATGCGACGATCGGAGTTTGGGATGGACAGCAGGATGTTCTCGATTTCATCGGAGCTGGTGAATCGACCGTCAGTCCGCGCCATGACATCGAAACGCGGCGAAGTAATATTGCCGGCAGCCACATTGACATTTTCACTGGCTAGCTGATCAGAAACCTGACGCAGGGTGAGACCGTAAGAACGCAGCCTGTCCTGATCGACCACAACTTCAATTTCGCGAACTTGCCCCCCTGCAGCTTCCACGGCGGCCACGCCCGGAATGGACTGCAATTGTGGAACAAGCCGTTGTTCGACCCAGTCACGAACGTCGCGAGGCGGGCGAGTCGCGGAGGAAAAGCCGGCCCGCCAGATGGCCCATTCACCCGGATCCCATTTGCGCAGCCGCGGCGGTTCGATATCTGAAGGCAACTGCTGACGGGCTTGTTCAAGAAGCCGCGCAGCGTTCTGCATCGCCACGTCCAGATCCACACCGTGCTCGAAAATCAGGTTGACGTTTGTCCGACCCTCGGATGCCCGACTGGATATTCGACTGAGGTTTTCAACTGACGCCAGGTTGCGCTCAAGCACGCGTGTAACCTGTTCTTCCATGACTTCCGGCGAAACACCGGGGTAATTCACCGTGACCCGAACCAATGGAAACTCAACCTCTGGCAGGAGATTGACGGGAAGACGGTCAACGAAAAACAACCCAAGCACCAGAACGATGGATGCAATGGCCAACGTACCAACGGGCCGCCGGATGGCAGCATGCGTGAGTCCGCTGTAGTACCGTGTCCCGCGAGCGGGATCAAGATCCTTCGGCTCGGGATTTTTGCTGGAAGACGTCATGTTTGTTCTCCTTCCGGGCTCTGGCTGCTTAGCCCAGCAGATCGACGACGCGGACGCGCTCGCCGGAATTCATTTCAAGCGGATTGGCCGAGACAACCTGTTCGCCCTGGCTCAAACCGCTGCGCACCTCGCGCCACTGGCCGCGCAAGATACCGGGTTCGATCACTCGCCTCTCCAACCTTTCCTCGCCATTGATGATCATGACGAAATGCTCGCCATTGGATTCGGCCACGGAACCGGCGGGAATGGCGAGGACGCCATCACGTTGATCAACCAGCAGTTGGGCACGGGCCAGAAAACCTGGCCGAACACCGCGCTCGCCCGCGTCGGGCAAGCCGATCTCAACGGTAATCAGACGACTATCCAGCTCGGCTGAAGGGAAAATGCGGCGAATAAGCCCGGCCATCGGTCGCTCACGATCGACGGCATCAATGCGGACCAGAACCGAATCACCGACGGTGAGACTGGCAACGTCCAGTTCGCTCACACCGACCCGAACCACCAGTTGTGACAAGTCGGCAATGGAAAACAAAGGCTCATGTCTCGACACCGCCTCTCCTGGCTCGACGTAACGGTTGACCACGGTGCCGTCAACCAATGCCATCACGGTGCCAAAGTCCACGCGGGTTTCCCACAATTCCACTTCGCTGCCGGCAACGGCCAATTCCGCCCGCGCCGCTTCGAAGGACGCCGCATCGACAAAACTCCGAGCCTGTAATTGTTCCATCCGCTCGAAGTTGGCAGTTTGTTCCGACAGCCGGGCACGGGCACGCGCCAGTTCTGCCTGCTGCTCGCGAACATCCAGGCGTGCAAGGACTTGCCCCGGCTCGACGCGGTCTCCTTCTTCCACCGCCACCTCGGTGAGAACGCCTTCGGTTCGCGCGGCAAGACGAACCGTCCGAATCGCTTCGACGGGTGCCGAAATCTGAACGGTTCGCGAAAGATCCCTGGGCTGGACCTCAACGGCCTGAACCGGCAAGGCGCGCGGTTGACCGCTGTTGCGGTCGCTTCCTCCGCTGTCGCTGGCGCTGCCGCAAGCAGCGACCATCAAACAGCCCATTAGCACTGCACAAAATTTGCTGGTTGTCATGACAATCTATGAGCGTATTTCATTAAATCCGTTCAATATTATTCGAGTAATTGATAGATCAAATGAATGGCAAGAGCACGGCGAATTCATTCAACCGCATTGCATTGGGCCATGAACTCTGCCAAACCCTCCCGATAAGCTGAACCACTCGTCAGAAAGCCATGATTATGACTGCCCTGGATTTCCAGCAATTTCGCTCGGTTGCCGCTGACCTCGAGCAATCTTTCCGCGTGAGAAAATGGCACGATTTCGTCCTCGCGACTATGAACGATCAGAGTTGGAAGGTCTGTATCAGCCAAAAACTCATCCGTGGGGAAATGCAGCCGAGCAAGTTGGCCAACGGGGAGCCACCAGTAGTATTCGCTGGCAATCGCCTCGATTGATGAAAAGGCAGACTCGATGATCAGGGCGCAGGCCTCCACCTCGCCGGCGAGCCGGGCGGCAACCGCGCCGCCCAGCGAGCGACCGAACAACACAAGGTTCTCACTGGGAATCTGCGCCTTTCCGATCACCCAGTCATAGGCCGCACGAGCATCCCGATAGAGGCCCTGTTCGCTGGGGCGGCCAGTGCTCCGTCCATATCCGCGGTAATCGAAAATCAAGACGTTGGCATCGAGACGGTGAAACAAGTCCAGTGAGTCGAGTCGATGGGAAATATTTCCGGCGTTGCCATGATGGAACAGCACGGTGGCAACGCTGTCTTCGTGGGGCAGCCACCAGGCACTCAACGTTTCACCGTCGTCGGTTTGAATGTCGATGGACCGAAAGGCAAGCCCCAAGCTTTCGGGTGTGCCACTCCATTCCCGCCCACCTACCTCGGGCAAAAACACCAGCCGCGACTGAAAAATGAACACCGCCCCCGCAATCCCCAGGTACAGCAGTGCGGCCAGCACCACTATTCGCGTAAGAATCGTCATCGCTGGCTTCCGGTTTGGACCAATACCCAGCGTAAATTGGCAAGTTCAATGTTGCCATCACCGGGAATTGTTCATATCATACACGGCTGATCGGGCGATTAGCTCAGCGGGAGAGCACTGTCTTCACACGGCAGGGGTCGCTGGTTCGAACCCAGCATCGCCCACCATCGCAAACACCAAAAAGCCCATGCAGTGCATGGGCTTTTTGCGTTTCTGAATGTTTCAGGATCAGCTTGATGCCCGGCTGATGAATCAGCCGGGCTCGCTTTACCTAAGGCGTTTGGGCTTCGAATCGGTCCCTGAATACCCGATCCGAGAGAACGACGCAGTTCACCTCAACATCATCAACATCAGCACCGTTCAGCACGCCCTCTCCGGCAGTGACGGCACAACTCTGGGCTACTGGGTCGTCAATCGAGGAAACGGTAACCTCGTATGAACTGCCATCGTCCAGGGCAGTATCAAAGACAAATGTGCCATCAGTATTCAGGCTCAGATCGTCACCACCGTTATTTCTAAGAACCACGGTATTACCCGGGGCAAGGCCCGTCAGGGTGCCTCCGACCGTGTAGGTCTCGGTGACACAGGAGACCTCGACATCCGTCACATTTGCGCCGTCAATCGTGCCCGAACCGTTGCCCACCGAGCAAACCTGATTCGGTTCGGTTGGTTGCGTGAGAACCGTCACCTCGAAAGCGCTGCCATCATCCAAGGCCGTCTCGAACGTGAAGGCTCCATCGGCAGTCAGAGTCAGGTCATCTCCATTGTTGTTCTGGAGAACGACCGTGTTACCTGACGCAAGGCCGGACAACGTGCCACCGACCGTGTAGGTCTCGGTGACGCAGGTGACTTCCACATCGGTGACATCCGCACCGGCGACAGTGCCGGCGCCATTAGTAACCGTGCAGACCTGGTTCGGGTCCGTCGGCTGTGTGAGCACAGTCACGTCGTAGGCGCTGCCGTCGGCCAGGGCCGTCGGGAAGGTGAAACCACCATCCTCAGTAACCGATAGATCGTCTCCGCCGTTGTTCTGAAGGACAACCGTGTTACCCGACGCAAGGCCGGAC
>PWYW01000043.1 GCA_003567685.1 Gammaproteobacteria bacterium | reverse complement strand
GTAAGCCCTCGGCCAAGCTGTTCAAAATCCCCGCTGACGATCTCGGGCGGGTTGGACAAACCGATGAAGGCCAGGGTTGAACCAGCCACCACGCCCAGGCCAGTAATACTCACCAGGATGAACGGCCAGGGTTCCTTGTACCAGGGGCCGGCATCGGTTTCCTGGTTACGGACATTGGCAGATTGAAGCGTTTTGGCTTGGCTCATGGTCGTCTCGCCTTACAAGATCAAGGATTACGCGGTACGTAAAACCGGGTTTCAACCACCTGAACGCGGCCGCTGGCTTCGTCGGTGGCGGTAATGGTCATCGGCAGCATGCCGGGGTCGGCCGCGTTGAGCGGCAGCGCCACGGTCAGCGGCACCTCCAGGGTGTCGCCCGGCTGCACGTCCAGCGCCCGGCGCGGCTCCACCACCCGAATACCCGGCAGGCCGTCACCGTCGATGGTGATCGACATGACCTCGTTCGAACGGTTGGTCAGCTTCAGGCTGTAGGAATTTTCCAGCTCGGTATCGGCCAGGCGATACAGCGCGGTGCGGTCACGCAGCACGTCGGCAATCAGCGGGTCGCGGCCGGTCAGAATCACGCCGATCACGGTGGCCAACAGCAGCAGGGCCGCCAGGTAGATGAACAGGCGCGGGCGAATGATGCGAGTGGGCTTGTTGTTCAGCGCGTTTTCGGTGGTGTAGCGCACCAGGCCGCGCGGATAGCCCATTTTGTCCATCACCTCGTCGCACACGTCAATGCACGAGGCGCAGGCAATGCATTCGATCTGCAAACCATCGCGAATGTCGATGCCGGTGGGACAAACGTGCACGCAGGCCATGCAGTCGATGCAGTCGCCCAGGCCCATGTCCTTGTAGTCGGCATCGCGCCGGCGCGAGCCGCGCGGTTCGCCGCGGGCAACGTCGTAGGAAATCACCAGGCTGTTATCGTCGAACATGGCCGACTGGAAACGGGCGTACGGGCACATGTACTTGCACACCTGCTCACGCAGATAGCCGGCGTTGCCGTAGGTGGCAAAGGCATAGAAGAACAGCCAGAACGTTTCCCAGCCGCCCAGTTCGAAGCCGGGCACACGCACGGCCAGGTCGCGAATCGGCACGAAGAAGCCGACGAAGGTAAAGCCGGTCCACAGGGCAAAGGTAATCCACAGGAACTGCTTGGCCGACTTGCGGGCAATCTTGTCGCGGTTCCACGGGCTCTTGTCGAGCTTCATGCGCTTGTTGCGCGAGCCTTCGGTCACCCGCTCCATCCACAGGAACACTTCGGTCCAGACGGTTTGCGGACAGGCATAGCCGCACCACAGCCGTCCGGCCAGGGCGGTAAAGAAGAACAGGCTCAGCGCGGCCATCGCCAGCAGCAGCGACAGGATGAACAGATCCTGCGGCCAAAGGGTCAGGCCAAAGAAGTGAAACTGACGGTTGACCAGATCGAACAGCACGATCTGCTGGCCACCGACGTTGATCCACGGCAGCACGTAGTAAAGCCCCAGCAATACCCAGGCCGCAATCACCCGCAGGCGGGAAAACCGCCCGCTGGTCTCGCGCGGATAGATCTTGGGCGCTTTGACGTAAAGCGGAATGGCGTCGGGTGTTTGGGTCTGGCTCATGTCAACTCGAGTGTTCGGGAATCAGCGGCGACGGAAACGGCTGGTCGGGCGCAGCAGAATCCAGGTAAACAGGCTGGAGGCCGCCGTGGCCGCCCAGAACAGGAAAAAAGCGATGGTGTAGCCGCCGGGGCGCGTGATCTCCATCTCCGGAAAGGTGATGTCGCGAAGCGCCAGCGGATCTACCACGATAAAAAACACCACCGTGGCCATCGCCGCGGCAAAGAACGAGGGCCACAGGATGGCGCCGATGCGCTGAACCAGCGGGCGCTGCGGGGGATCGGTCGGATCCCCCGCAGGCTGGTTGTAGATCGAGTCAGTCATCTCCGCTGCCGTTGCTGCTTCCGTTGTTCTCGGCGTTCAGGCTGAGCACGTAAGCGGTGACAAAGCGCGAGCGGGCTTCGCCCAGCAGATCACGCTGCGCCGGCATCACGCCGTTGCGACCATTGCGAATGGTGTAGCGAATGGCATCCATGGTGCCGCCGTAGATAAACACGCCGGCCGTGAGGTCAGGCGCGCCCAGCATCGGGTTACCGGTGCCATCGCTGCCGTGGCAAGCCGCGCACAGCATGTCGTAGTGGCGACGACCGGCCGCGGCCATGGCTGAATCCACCTGCTGGCCGGCCAGCTGCTGCACGAACACCGCGGTACGGGTCACGTCCTGGTCGTCCAGCGCGCCACCAAAACCAGGCATGACCGCCTCGCGACCGTGATAGACGCTGTGCCAGACTTGATCAACCTCGCCACCCCAGATCCAGTGGTTATTGGTCAGGTTGGGGTAACCACGAGCGCCACGCGCATCCGAGCCATGACAGGTCGAACAGTTATGGGCAAAGATGTTGCGGCCAACGCGCAGCGCGTCCGGATGATGAGCCAGTTCTTCCAGCGGCAACTGGGCCAGCTCGCCGAAGCGCGCCTGGAAGTCCGCATCGGCTGCCGCACGTTCTTCCGCGTACTGGCCTGACGAACTCCAACCCAGGGCGCCGGCAAAGTTGCCCAGCCCCGGATACAGGGCGAGATAGATCAGCGAGAAGATCACCGTGCCGTAGAACAGCCACAGCCACCAGCGCGGCATGGGGTTGTTCAGCTCGGTCAGGTCATCATCCCAGACATGACCAGTGGTTTCCTCGCCTTCCTTGTTGGTGCCCGACGGGACGCGGGCCTTTCCGGTCGCCACGAACAACCACACCATGGCCGCGATAAAGACCAGCGTGATGATGACCACGAACCAGTGCCAGAATGCGCTCATGACGATCTCTCCTTGTTACCGTCTTGCTTGTCGTCTTCGTCCAGCGGCAGATGGGCCTGCTCGTCGAAGTCTTCCTTCTTTTTGATGAAGAACACCCATACCGTGATAGCCACGAAGGCCAGCATGGCAAACAGCGTGACCAGTCCGGCGGTCATGAGTCACCTCCGTTCTGGTTCTGGCCGACGCGGCGCTGGCCGGTCCACTCGGTACCCAGGCCCTGCAGGTAGGCAATCAGGGCTTCGAGTTCACTGATGCCGTGGACTTCGCTGGCGGCGTTTTCGATCTGCTCGTCGCTGTAGGGATGGCCCAGGCGCTTGAGCGCGCGCATCCGGCGCTGGACGGTCGGGCCATCGACGGTGCGTTCGGCCAGCCACGGGTAGGCCGGCATATTCGATTGAGGCACCACCGCGCGCGGGTCGATCATGTGCAGCCAATGCCAATCGTCGCTGTACACGCCACCCACACGGGCCAGGTCCGGGCCGGTGCGCTTGGAGCCCCACTGGAAGGGGTGGTCATAGACGAACTCGCCGGCCACCGAGTAGTGGCCATAACGTTCGGTCTCGGAACGGAACGGACGGATCTGCTGGCTGTGGCAGTTGTAGCAGCCCTCGGCGATGTAGACATCGCGCCCGGCCAGGCGAATGGCGCTGTAAGGCTCGACACCATCGGCCGGGTCAACGATCGCGCCCTTGAACATCAGGGGCACGATCTGCACCAGGCCACCGAAACTGATCACGACAACGATCAGTATGGCCAGGAGGGCGGCATTCTTTTCGATTTT
>PWYW01000098.1 GCA_003567685.1 Gammaproteobacteria bacterium | reverse complement strand
TGGAAATGGTCATGCCGGGTGACAACGTCCAGATGCAGGTCGAGCTGATTGCGCCGATCGCAATGGAAGAAGGCCTGCGTTTTGCCATCCGCGAGGGTGGCCGGACCGTGGGTGCTGGCGTCGTCGCCAAGATCCACAAGTAAAACACATTTCGACTTCGGCACCGGGGCCAGCCTTCCACTGGAAAGGCTGGCCCCGAAATGCCGAGTGTCGTCCGATTTAAAGGCGAGTAGCTCAACTGGCAGAGCAGCGGTCTCCAAAACCGCAGGTTGGGGGTTCGAGTCCCTCCTCGCCTGCCACGGCTTACCAAAGCGACCACGAACATTATGGCAGCAGAAAAAACATCATCGCGCGACATCATGATGTGGGCCGCCGGCCTGCTCATTTTGCTGGCAGGGCTGGTTGGCTTCTTTTACTTTTCCGACGACGTAATGGTTGTCGTGCGGGTCGTTGGCCTGCTGGTTGTGGCTGGTGTCGGCATGGCCGTCATTGGCCAGACCCAACGCGGTCGGGAAATGTTCGGCTTTGTACGCGAGGCTGATGTCGAGCGGCGAAAGGTCGTCTGGCCTAACCGCCAGGAAACCTTGCAGACCACTTTGATGGTGCTGGTGATCACCATCATCGTTGCGATCATGCTGTTCCTCATGGACACCCTGTTCGGCTGGATTGTTCGCCGCTTGATTGGCGTTTCGGGGGCATCCTGATGGCCATGCAATGGTTCGTCGTTCATGCGTTTTCCGGCTTCGAGAAGTCGGTGAAACGTTCGCTTGAAGAGCGTATTCGTCGGGCCGGCATGGAAGAACAGTTCGGCCAGATTCTCGTCCCGACTGAAGAAGTGGTCGAGATGAAGAAAGGCGTCAAGCGCCGCAGCGAACGCAAATTCTTCCCGGGCTACGTTCTGGTGGAGATGGAAATGAATGACGACACCTGGCACCTGGTCAAGGAAGTGCCGAAGGTGTTGGGGTTTATCGGCGGCCGGCAGGACCGTCCGGCGCCGATCTCTCAGCGTGAAGCTGATGCCATCTTGCAGCGTGTCGCCGAAGGCGTCGATAAGCCGCGACCGAAAGTTTTGTTCGAGCCGGGCGAGATGGTTCGCGTGGTCGACGGACCCTTCAATGATTTCAGCGGCGTTGTCGAGGAAATCAACTACGAGAAGAGTCGCCTCAGGGTGGCCGTTTCGATTTTTGGGCGATCGACGCCTGTCGAGTTGGATTTCCAGCAGGTCGAGAAGCTCTGATTCATTGCCGGTCTGCCTTTTGGCCTTGAAGGCCGGGGCGGGCAGGAACCAATGACCCGGGTTGCCGAACAGGCTCCCGGGTTTGTCGTCCGCAGGATACCTGTTGGCGACTTTGTACTTAACCCATGACGGGGAGCCTGAGTTCAAGACCAGGCGTTTGGACCCGAGGAGAGACAACATGGCCAAGAAAGTCAAAAGCTACATCAAGCTGCAAGTGGCGGCCGGCCAGGCGAATCCGAGCCCACCCGTGGGTCCGGCGCTAGGTCAGCATGGCGTCAACATCATGGAGTTCTGCAAGGCGTTCAATGCGTCGACACAGTCCATGGAAGCCGGCATGCCGATTCCGGTCGTTATCACGGTCTACAACGATCGCAGTTTCACCTTTGCCACCAAAACCCCGCCGGCGGCATTTTTGCTGCGCAAGGCTGCCAAGATTCAGAAGGGCAGTGGTGAGCCGAACACCAAAAAGGTCGGTACGGTAACCCGCGACCAACTGGAAGAAATCGCCAAGCTCAAGGAGCCGGACCTGACGGCTGCCGATATGGACGCGGCGGTGCGCACCATTGCCGGTAGCGCCCGAAGCATGGGTTTGAACGTGGAAGGGGTCGAATAATGGCTAGAAGCAAACGAGTTCGCGCCCTGCGGGAGCAGGTCGACAAAAGCCGGGCGTATGGAATCGACGAAGCGTTGGATTTCCTGAAGGCCAACAGCAAGGTCAAGTTTACCGAGAGCGTCGACGTGTCGATTCGCCTGGGCGTTGACCCACGCAAATCCGATCAGGTCGTTCGCGGCGCCATCGTCATGCCAAACGGCACCGGCAAGAGCGTTCGCGTTGCCGTGTTCGCTCAGGGCGAGAATGCCGAGAAGGCCAAGGAAGCTGGCGCTGATATCGTCGGCTTTGAAGACCTGGCCGATACGATCAAGGGCGGAACGATCGACTTTGATGTCTGTATCGCCACCCCGGACGCCATGCGCGTAGTGGGTCGCCTTGGCACGGTGCTGGGTCCGCGCGGTCTGATGCCTAACCCCAAAGTGGGCACGGTAACTACTGATGTGGCTCAAGCGGTCAGCAATGCCAAGGCCGGCCAGGTTCAGTTCCGCACCGACAAGGGTGGCATCATCCACGCCACCATCGGCAAGGCCGACTTCGAGGTTGACGCGCTCAAGGGTAATCTGCAGGCGCTGGTCAATGAACTGGTCAAGATCAAGCCAGCAGCGGCCAAGGGTCAGTACCTGAGAAAAATCAGTGTTTCGACCACCATGGGCCCCGGCCTGATGGTTGAAACCGGTAGCGTGAGCAGCTGATCCCGGTCTCCGGGACAGGTTCTTGCTGCTAGAAAACGGAGACCCGGCGCTTTATTTGCCGGGCTTCCCGGGCGATCGCCTTCTTCTCGAAGGCGCCCGTCCAAGACCGCAGGTCGACAGCCGGAGATCCGGCGTCGGTAATGGTTCGAGAGAGCCGCCTGCGCAGATGGTGTCGCCCGATCCCGATCGTTTGGGAAACGGCCACCAAGGGTCCAGCGCCATCTCGATGGCTCTGGAATGTGGTAAGGACGTGTGAGATGTCTTGCACGTTCCAATCTAAGTTGGAGGTAGCCAATGGCGCTTACTCTAGAGCAGAAAAAAGCCGTGGTGGCAGAAGTGGCCGAGGTCGCTCAGTCTGCACATTCCGCGGTTGCTGCCGAGTACCGTGGCCTTACCGTCAGTGAAATGACCGACCTGCGTCGCAAGGCGCGTGATGGCGGCGTTTATCTGAAGGTGGCCAAGAACACGCTGGTGCGCCGAGCCGTCGAAGGTACCGACTTCGAATGCATGTCCGACGAATTGACCGGTCCGCTGTTGTTCGCATTCTCCCTGGAGGATCCGGGCGCGGCTGCGCGGTTGATCAAGGAAGTTGCCAAGGGCAATGATCGTCTCATCACCCGTCTGGTCGCCGTAGGTGCCCAGGTGTACGGTGCCGAGGAGCTGGAGCGGCTGTCGAAGCTGCCGACGCGCGATCAGGCCATTGCCATGCTGATGGGTGTCATGAAGGCACCGATCGAGAAGTTCGTTCGTACCCTTGCCGAGCCGCACACCAAGCTGGTTCGTACCGTTGCCGCGGTTCGCGACAGCAAGGACGCTGCCTGATAGCACGGAAGAGAGGTTTCAGGTTCGGTCAACATCGACCCTGTCCCTTTCATCCTTAACGTTTTTCAATCTAGTTTTTGGAGTTACAAACAATGGCCGTTTCAAAAGAAGATATCCTGGAAACCATTTCCAGCATGAGCGTGATGGAAGTTGTCGAGCTCATCGAAGCAATGGAAGAGAAGTTTGGTGTGTCTGCTGCCGCTCCGGTAGCCGTGGCTGCTGGCCCGGCTGCAGGTGGTGACGGTGCTGCTGCTGAAGAGAAGACCGAGTTTGACGTTGTTCTCGCCAGCTTCGGTTCCAACAAGGTTGCCGTCATTAAGGCCGTCCGTGGCATCACCGGCCTGGGTCTGAAGGAAGCGAAGGACCTGGTCGAAGGCGCTCCGGCCCCGCTGAAAGAAGGCGTGTCGAAAGACGAAGCCGAAGACATGAAAAAGCAGCTGGAAGAAGCAGGCGCGACCGTCGAGGTCAAGTAAGTCATCGCTTCGAAAGCCGCGAGCTTTCGGGACGGGCCGGGCGTTTTCGGACACCCGGCCTGCTCCCGTTTCTGCTTCTCGGCGAACAGGCTGGCGGTATCATCCGGGTGCCGCCAATACCTTGTACCACAAAACCCGGTCGCTGCAATCTTTAAGTGGGTAAAACGCTCATGAGTTACTCCTTCACGGAAAAGAAGCGCATTCGAAAGGACTTCGGTCATCACCAGCAGGTACTGGACGTACCGTTTCTGCTGGCTACACAGATCGATTCTTACAAGCAGTTTCTTCAGGCAGATCCTGCCGAGTCCGATCGGTCGGAAATTGGCCTCCATGGGGCCCTGTCGTCGGTCTTCCCGATTACCTCCTATTCGGGTAATGCGGCGCTTGAGTACGTGAGCTACAAGCTCGGCGAGCCGGAGTTCGATGTCTCCGAGTGCAAGCTCAGGGGAATGAGTTACGGCGCGCCGCTGCGTGTCAAAGTCCGCCTGGTCATTTACGACAAGGACAGCCCGGCCCGCAACAAAAAGGTCAAGGAAGTCAAGGAGCAGGACGTCTACATGGGCGACCTTCCGTTGATGACCGATACCGGCACGTTCATCGTGAACGGAACCGAACGTGTGATCGTCAACCAGATGCACCGCTCGCCCGGCGTGTTTTTCGATCATGACCGAGGCAAGACCCACTCATCCGGCAAGCTGTTGTTCTCGGCCCGCGTGATTCCTTACCGCGGTTCCTGGCTGGACTTCGAGTTTGACCCGAAAGATTGCATCTTTACCCGGATTGATCGTCGCCGCAAACTGCCGGTGACGATTCTGCTGCGTGCTTTGGGCATGGACGAAGAAGGGATCCTCGATACCTTCTTCGAGAAAACCAAGGTCACCCTGCGCAAGGGCGACGCCAAGATTGACGTCGTGCCCCAGCGCCTGCGCGGCGAAAACGCCCTGTTCGACATCGTCGACGGGGACGGCAAGGTCATTGTCGCCAGGGACAAGCGCGTCACCGCTCGCCACGTCAAGCTGATCGAGGAAGCCGGGGTCAAGACTCTGGACGTGCCCGATGACTACTTGATTGGCAAGATCCTTGCGCACAACATCGCCGATACCGAAACCGGCGAGCTGGTTGGTCGTGCCAACGACGAGATCACCGAAGAAATGCTGGAGGCCATGCGCGAAGCCAAGGTCAAGCGTTTCGACGTGCTCTACGTCAACGACCTGGACCAGGGTCCTTACGTGTCCAACACCCTGCGCATCGACCCGACGGCCTCCGAGCTGGAAGCGCTGTGGGAAATCTACAAGATGATGCGACCGGGCGAGCCGCCGACCAAGGAAGCGGCCGAGAACCTGTTCAACAACCTGTTCTTTACCGAAGAGCGCTACGACCTCTCGTCCGTCGGCCGAATGAAGTTCAACCGCCGCGTGGGCCGCAAGGAAATCACGGGTTCTGGCGTACTGGACCAGGACGACATCCTGTCCGTGCTCAAGGTGCTGATCGACATCCGTAACGGCAACGGCACGGTCGATGACATCGACCACCTGGGTAACCGTCGCGTGCGTTCGGTTGGCGAGATGGCCGAGAACGTGTTCCGCATCGGCCTGGTTCGCGTCGAACGCGCGGTGCGTGAGCGCCTGAGCGTGGCCGAAAGCGAAGGCCTGTCGCCGCAGGACCTGATCAACGCCAAGCCAGTGGCCGCTGCCGTCAAGGAATTTTTCGGCTCGTCCCAGCTGTCGCAGTTCATGGACCAGAACAACCCGCTGTCGGAAGTTACCCACAAGCGCCGCGTCTCGGCGCTTGGCCCGGGTGGTCTGACGCGTGAGCGTGCCGGCTTCGAAGTCCGTGACGTTCACCCGACGCACTATGGCCGCTTGTGCCCGATTGAAACGCCGGAAGGCCCGAACATCGGCCTGATCAACTCGCTGGCGGTTTACTCGCGCACCAACCAGTACGGCTTCCTGGAAACCGCCTACCGCAAGGTCGTGGATGGCCAGGTCACCGAAGAGGTCGAGTTCCTGTCGGCGATCGAAGAGGGCGATTACGTCATCGCCCAGGCCAATGCCGAGCTTGACGACAAGAAACGCTTCACCGAAGAACTGATTCCCTGCCGTTTCCAGGGCGAGTTCACGCTCAAGGAAACCAGTGAAGTCCAGTACATGGACGTGTCGCCGAAGCAGATCGTGTCGGTCGCCGCCTCGCTGGTACCGTTCCTTGAGCACGATGACGCCAACCGCGCCCTGATGGGTTCGAACATGCAGCGCCAGGCCGTGCCTACGCTGCGTGTCGACAAACCGCTGGTCGGTACCGGCATGGAACGTGCCGTGGCTACCGACTCCGGGGTGACCACCGTGGCCCGTCGTGGCGGCGTGGTCGACCAGGTCGATGCCGGCCGCATCGTGGTTCGCGCCAACGAAGATGAAGTGGGTGAGGATGATCCGGGTGTCGATATCTACAACCTGGTCAAATACACGCGCTCCAACCAGAACACCTGCATGAACCAGCGTCCGCTGGTGAAAGTGGGTGACGTGGTCGCCAAGCGTGATGTCCTGGCTGACGGTCCGTCGACCGACCTGGGCGAGTTGGCCCTGGGCCAGAACATGCTGGTCGCCTTCATGCCCTGGAACGGCTACAACTTCGAAGATTCGATCCTGATCTCCGAGCGTGTGGTCAAGGAAGACCGCTTCACCTCGATCCACATCGAAGAGCTGACTTGTGTTGCCCGCGATACCAAGCTGGGCAGCGAGGAAATCTCGGCCGATATTCCCAACGTGGGTGAAACCACGCTGGGCAAGCTTGACGAGGCCGGCATTGTCTACATCGGTGCCGAGGTCAAGGCCGGCGATATCCTGGTCGGCAAGGTGACGCCGAAGGGCGAAACCCAGCTGACCCCGGAAGAGAAGCTGCTACGGGCGATCTTTGGCGAGAAGGCCTCCGACGTCAAGGACACCTCCTTGCGCGTGCCGACCGGCATGGATGGCACCGTGATCGACGTTCAGGTCTTCACCCGTGAAGGGGTGGACAAGGACGCGCGCGCCATCTCGATT
Source organism: Gammaproteobacteria bacterium (assembly GCA_003567685.1). Lineage (GTDB taxonomy): Bacteria > Pseudomonadota > Gammaproteobacteria > Xanthomonadales > Wenzhouxiangellaceae > Wenzhouxiangella. Next base: position 8,801 of record PWYW01000098.1, on the reverse strand, counting down.
GAGAAGGACGAGATCCGCCAGGTCCGCAAGGACATGGACGACCAGCTTCGTATCATGGAGAACGCGATCTTCGCCCGTCTGGAGTCGATTCTGACCGGCCAGGTGGCCGACAAGGGTCCGGCAGGCCTGAAGAAGGGCGACAAGGTTTCGGCCAGCTACCTGGCCGATCTCAAGCGTGACGAGTGGTTCAAGCTGCGGATGCGCGACGACGATGCCCAGGATGCGCTCGAGCGTGCCGCCCGACAGCTGGAAAAGCAGCGCAAGCTGTTTGACAAGCGTTTCGAGGAGAAGAAGGGCAAGATCACCCGCGGTGACGATTTGGCGCCGGGCGTGCTCAAGATGGTCAAGGTTTACCTGGCCGTCAAGCGCCGGATGCAACCGGGTGACAAGATGGCCGGTCGCCACGGCAACAAGGGTGTGATTTCGACCATCGTTCCCGCCGAAGACATGCCGTTTACTGCGGATGGTGAGCCGGTGGATATTGTCCTCAACCCGCTGGGCGTACCGTCGCGCATGAACATCGGCCAAGTGCTCGAAACGCACCTGGGCTGGGCCGCTCGCGGCCTTGGCAAAAAGATCGAGACGATGCTTGAAGAGCAGCGCAAGACCGAGGAAATCCGTCAGTTCATCGGCGGGATCTACAACTCGGATCGCGACCGTGTCGACATGAAGGTGTTTAGCGACGAAGAGGTCCTGGAGCTGGCCGGCAACCTCAAGGGCGGCGTGCCGATGGGCACCCCGGTCTTCGACGGCGCCGACGAGGTCGAGATCAAGAAGTTGCTGAAGATGGCCGATCTGCCCGAGTCCGGTCAGACCACCCTTTACGACGGTCGGACCGGCGATGCCTTTGATCGTCCGGTCACCGTGGGCTACATGTACATGCTCAAGCTCAACCACCTCGTGGATGACAAGATGCACGCTCGTTCGACGGGTCCGTACAGCCTGGTTACCCAGCAGCCGCTGGGCGGCAAGGCGCAGTTCGGTGGTCAGCGTTTCGGGGAAATGGAGGGCTGGGCTCTGGAAGCTTACGGTGCCGCCTACACCCTGCAGGAAATGCTGACGGTCAAATCCGACGACGTTGCCGGACGCAACCAGATGTACAAGTCCATCGTCGATGGCAACAACCAGATGGTGGCCGGCATGCCGGAATCCTTCAACGTACTGGTGAAGGAAATTCGCTCGCTTGGCATCAACATCGAACTTGAAGAATCCTGAGAACCAGGAGGAGTTAGCAAATGCGTGACTTGTTCAATCTTTACAAGCGTCAGCACCAAATCACGGATTTCGATGCCATTCGCATCGGTCTGGCGCCACCCGAGCTGATTCGTTCCTGGTCCTTCGGTGAAGTCAAGAAGCCCGAGACGATCAATTACCGGACCTTCAAGCCCGAGCGTGAAGGCCTGTTCTGCGCGGCCATCTTCGGCCCGATCAAGGACTACGAGTGCCTGTGCGGCAAGTACAAGCGCATGAAGCACCGTGGCGTGAAGTGCGAGAAGTGCGGCACTGAGGTCACTCTGACCAAGGTTCGTCGCGAGCGCATGGGTCATATCGACCTGGCCTCGCCGGTGGCCCACATCTGGTTCCTCAAGTCGCTCCCCAGCCGGATCGGCCTGATGCTGGACATGACCCTGCGCGATATCGAGCGGGTGCTGTACTTCGAATCCTACGTGGTGCTGGATCCAGGCATGACCCCGCTTGAGCGTGGCCAGCTGCTCACCGATGAGCAGTACTACGATGCCGTGGAAGAGTACGGCGACGACTTCGACGCCAAGATGGGCGCCGAAGCGGTCTTTGACATGCTCAAGAAGATCGACCTGGCCAGCGAGCTGGCGCGGCTGCGTGAAGACATCGCCGCAACCAACTCTGAAACCAAGATCAAGCGCCTGACCAAGCGCATCAAGCTGATGGAAGCGTTCATTGATTCCGGCAACCGCCCGGAATACATGATTCTGACCGTCCTGCCGGTGCTGCCGCCCGACCTGCGCCCGCTGGTGCCGCTGGACGGTGGCCGCTTTGCCACCTCGGATCTGAACGATCTGTACCGTCGCGTCATCAACCGCAACAACCGCCTGCGTCGCCTGCTCGACCTCAATGCGCCGGATATCATCGTGCGTAACGAAAAGCGCATGCTGCAGGAGTCGGTCGATGCCCTGCTGGATAACGGCCGCCGCGGTCGGGCCATCACGGGCACCAACAAGCGCCCGCTGAAGTCGCTGGCCGACATGATCAAGGGCAAGCAGGGTCGGTTCCGCCAGAACCTGCTTGGCAAGCGCGTCGACTACTCGGGCCGTTCGGTCATCGTGGTCGGCCCGACGCTGAAGCTGCACGAATGCGGGCTGCCGAAGAAGATGGCGCTGGAGCTGTTCAAGCCATTCATCTTTTCCAAGCTGCAGCGTCGTGGCCTGGCCATGACCATCAAGGCCGCCAAGAAGCTGGTTGAGCGCGAGGAAGCTGAAGTCTGGGACATTCTCGAGGAAGTGATCCGCGAGCACCCGGTTCTGCTCAACCGCGCGCCGACGCTCCACCGTCTGGGTATCCAGGCGTTTGAGCCTGTTCTGATCGAAGGCAAGGCCATCCAGCTTCACCCACTGGTCTGTACTGCCTTCAACGCCGACTTCGACGGCGACCAAATGGCCGTCCACGTGCCGCTGAGCCTGGAAGCCCAGCTCGAGGCGCGGGCGCTGATGATGTCGTCAAACAACATCCTCTCTCCGGCCAACGGCGAGCCGATCATCGTGCCCAGCCAGGACGTTGTCCTGGGCCTCTACTACATGACTCGCCAGCTTCCGGGTGCACGCGGTGAAGGCATGTCGTTCTCAAGCGTGGCCGAAGTTCATCGCGCCTACGCCAACAAGCAGATCGACCTGCAGGCCGGCATTACGGTTCGTGTGAATGAGCTGCACATTGACGAAGACGGCACCGAGACCGAAGTGGTCAGCCGCCAGCAGACCACCGTGGGCCGGGCGCTGTTGTGGGAGATCTTCCCGCGCGGTTTGCCGTTTGCCCTGGTCAACGAGGTGCTGAAGAAAAAGCAGATCTCGAAACTGATCGACGAGTGTTACCGCAAGCTGGGCCTGAAGAAGACCGTGATCTTCGCCGACCAGCTGATGTACACCGGGTTTGCCTACTCGACTCGTGCCGGCGTTTCCATTGGCCTGGACGATCTCCAGGTTCCGCCTGAGAAGAAGGCCATCCTCGAGCGTGCCGAGAAGGAAATTCTCGACATCCAGCACCAGTACGCTTCAGGCGTGGTGACCTCGGGTGAGCGTTATAACAAAGTGGTCGATATCTGGTCGCGGACCAATGAAGAAGTCGCCCGCGCCATGATGAAGCGGATCGGCAAGGAAACCCGCGTTGACTCGGAGGGCAATGAAGTCGAGCAGGATTCCATGAACTCGATCTTCATCATGGCCGATTCCGGTGCGCGAGGCTCGGCTGCCCAGATTCGTCAGTTGGCCGGCATGCGGGGCCTGATGGCCAAGCCGGATGGTTCGATTATCGAAACGCCGATTACCGCCAACTTCCGTGAAGGTCTGAACGTACTCCAGTACTTCATCTCCACTCACGGTGCCCGAAAGGGCCTGGCCGATACTGCACTGAAAACCGCCAACTCCGGTTACCTGACGCGTCGCCTGGTCGATGTCGCCCAGGATCTGGTCGTCATCGAAGACGACTGCGGTACCGAGGAAGGCCTGACCATGCTGCCGATCGTTGAAGGTGGAGATGTGGTCGAGCCGCTGCGCGAGCGTATTCTGGGTCGCGTCGTGGCTCAGGACATTTACGCTGCCGACAGCGACGAGGTGTTGTGCGCCCGCGGCACGCTGCTTGATGAGCAATGGGTGGCGCGCCTGGAAGAGCAGGGCGTCGATCGGGTTGTTGTGCGTTCAGCCATCACCTGTGCCACCAAGCACGGCATTTGCGCAACCTGTTACGGTCGTGATCTTGCCCGTGGCCACCAGGTCAATATGGGTGAAGCGGTTGGTGTCATCGCGGCCCAGTCGATTGGTGAGCCCGGCACCCAGCTGACCATGCGCACCTTCCACATCGGTGGTGCCGCCTCGCGTTCCGTGGCTATTGACCACATTGAGGTCAAGTCGACCGGTTCGGTGCGCTTCTACAACCTGAAGTCGGTCGAGAACGCCGAAGGCAAGCTGGTCGCAGTGTCTCGTTCCGGCGAGCTGTCGGTGATCGACAGCCATGGCCGCGAGCGCGAGCGCTACAAGATTCCTTACGGTGCGATCCTCAGCGTCAAGGAAGGTGATGCCGTCGAACTGGGCCAGACCGTGGCCAACTGGGACCCGCATACCCACCCGGTTGTGTCCGAAGTGGCTGGCTTCTCCAGCTTCCAGGACTTCATCGCCGGTGTCACCGTTACCGAAGAGACGGATGACGTCACTGGTCTGAGCTCGGTGGTGGTCACCGATCCGAAGAAGCGCGGCAGCGAAGGCAAGGACCTGCGTCCGATCATTCGCCTGGTCGACAAGAGCGGCAAGCCCTGCAATATCCCGGGCACCGAGCAGTTGGCCCAGTATTTCCTGCCCGCCGGCGCGGTCATCAACGTGACCGATGGCCAGGAAATCCGGGTTGGTGACATCGTGGCGCGTATTCCGCAGGAATCGTCCAAGACGCGTGATATCACCGGTGGTCTGCCGCGAGTGGCCGACTTGTTCGAGGCCCGCAAGCCCAAGGAAGGTGCCATTCTGGCTGAAGCCTCGGGCGTGGTCAGCTTCGGCAAGGAAACCAAGGGCAAACAGCGCCTGGTGATCACCGACGAAACCGGCGAAGCCCATGAGGAACTCATTCCCAAGTGGCGTCAGGTGCTGGTGTTTGAAGGTGAGCACGTCGAAAAGGGCGAAACCGTGGTTGACGGTGAGCCGAATCCTCACGACATCCTGCGCCTGCTGGGCGTGGAAAAACTGGCCAATTACCTGGTTCAGGAAATTCAGGACGTTTATCGTCTGCAGGGCGTGCGCATCAGCGACAAGCACATCGAGGTGATCATCCGCCAGATGCTGCGCAAGGTCGAAATTCTCGACGGTGGCGACAGCAACTTCCTGCGCGGGGAGCAGCTCGAAGTGACTCGGGTTCGTGAAGAGAACGAGCGCCTGGAAGCCGATGGGTTGCGCCCGGTGGTTTACCAGCCGGTCTTGCTGGGCATCACCAAGGCCTCGCTGGCAACCGAATCGTTCATCTCGGCCGCGTCCTTCCAGGAAACCACCCGGGTACTCACCGACGCCGCCGTTCGCGGGACGGTCGACAGTCTGCGCGGCCTGAAGGAAAACGTGATCGTTGGCCGTTTGATTCCGGCTGGCACTGGTCGCGTTGCCCGGATGCGTCGGAAAACCCAGGAGGACGTGGTCCATCAAGACACCGAGGCCGAATTGGCGGCCTTGCTGCGGGCCTCCGACGCCGAACAGGCCGAGGACGTGTCGACCGGAGAAGAGTGACGGCAGGGGCCGCTGGCCCCTGCAGGAAGAAGGGAGAAGGAAGAGGTGAGAGGGAGACGGCGAACGAACCGTCTCCCGTCTCGCGTCTCCCGTCTTCCTGCCTGTCAAGGGGCCACCAGCGCCCTTGACAGGCTAATGACAACCCCTTAAAATTCCCGTTCTTCGGCAGACTGCATGCGCAGGTCTGTCGTTTGTTTTCTAAAGGCTCGAAAAATATGTCCACGATCAATCAGTTGGTCCGCAAGCCAAGGCGGCCGAACAAGTACAAGTCCAATGTGCCGGCGCTGGAAGCATCGCCGCAAAAACGCGGCGTCTGCACGCGCGTCTACACGACCACGCCGAAGAAGCCGAATTCGGCGCTTCGCAAGGTCGCCCGTGTGCGCCTGACCAACGGTTTTGAAGTCACCAGTTACATCGGCGGCGAAGGTCACAACCTTCAGGAGCACTCCGTGGTGCTGATCCGTGGTGGTCGAGTCAAGGACCTCCCGGGTGTCCGCTATCACACCGTCCGAGGCAGTCTCGATACTGCTGGCGTCAGCGACCGACGCAAGGGTCGTTCCAAATACGGCGCCAAGCGCCCCAAGAGCTGAGGTAATTCGACATGTCTCGCAAGCATTCAAATTTCGAACGCGACATCCTGCCGGATCCGAAGTTCGGGAACGAAATGATCGCCCGCTTTATCAACATGGTCATGCAGAGTGGCAAGAAATCCGTGGCGGAGAAAATCGTCTACGGTGCCATTGATGAAATCGAGGGCCGCGGTCACGCCGAGCCCCTGGACGTCATTGAAAAGGCGCTGGACCATGTTGCGCCGGCGGTTGAGGTCAAGTCCCGCCGTGTTGGTGGTGCCACTTATCAGGTTCCGGTCGAAGTCCGCCCCAAGCGCCGCCAGGCGCTGGCCATGCGCTGGCTGATCGACGCTGCTCGCAAGCGCGGCGAAAACACCATGCCGCGTCGCCTGGCCGGTGAGTTGATGGATGCCATGGAAGAGCGTGGCAGTGCCGTCAAGAAACGTGAAGACGTTCACCGCATGGCCGAAGCCAACAAGGCTTTCTCGCATTACCGCTGGTAATCGTCCGAATCGAAATAGAGGTTTAGTACCGTGTCCCGCAAAGTATCCATCGAGCGCTACCGAAATATCGGCATCATGGCGCACATCGACGCCGGCAAGACCACCACGACCGAGCGAATCCTTTTCTATACCGGCATCTCCCACAAGCTGGGTGAGGTGCATGACGGCAATGCCGTGATGGACTGGATGGAACAGGAGCAGGAGCGCGGTATCACGATTACCTCGGCCGCGACCACCTGCTTCTGGACCGGCATGGACAAGGACTGGCCGGAATACCGTATCAACATCATCGATACCCCGGGCCACGTTGACTTCACCATCGAAGTCGAGCGTTCGCTGCGCGTGCTCGACGGCGCGGTCGCCGTGTTCTGTGCCGTTGGTGGTGTAGAGCCGCAGTCCGAGACGGTCTGGCGCCAGGCAACCAAGTACGAAGTTCCGCGGATGTGCTTCGTCAACAAGATGGATCGCACCGGTGCCAACTTCGAGCGGGTCGTGGGCCAGATCAAGGACCGCCTGGGTGCAAACGCTGTACCCATTCAGTGGCCGATTGGCGCCGAGGAAGATTTCGAGGGCGTGATCGACCTGATGAAGATGAAGGCGATCTATTGGGATCCGGACAACATGGGCACTACCTACGAGGCCAAGGATATTCCGGCCGAATTGGCGGATCAGGCTGCCGCTGCGCGTGAAGCCATGGTCGAAGCCGCTGCTGAAGCGGTCGAAGAGTACATGGAGAAGTACCTGGAAGGCGAAGAGCTGACCAACGAAGAGATCATGAACGGTATCCGCCAGGGCACGCTCAACAACGAGCTGGTGCCAGTGTTGTGCGGTACTGCCTTCAAGAACAAGGGCGTTCAGGCCCTGCTTGATGCCGTCGTGCAGTACATGCCCTCGCCGACCGAAGTGAAGGCCATTCGTGGTGTGGATGACGACGAGCAGGAAGTCATTCGCAAATCCGACGATGATGCGCCGTTTGCCGCGCTGGCGTTCAAGATTGCTACCGACCCGTTCGTCGGCACGCTGACTTTTATCCGCGTTTATTCCGGCGTGCTGAAGTCCGGTGATACCGTCTTCAACCCGGTCAAGGGCAAGAAGGAGCGCGTTGGTCGTATCCTGCAGATGCACGCCAATAGCCGTGAAGAGCTCAAGGAAGTTCGCGCTGGCGATATCGCCGCGGCGGTCGGCCTGAAGGACGTCACCACCGGTGACACGCTGTGCGACCAGTCCAATATCGTCACCCTTGAACGGATGGAGTTCCCCGAGCCGGTGATTGCCGTCGCGGTCGAGCCGAAGACCAAGACCGACCAGGAGAAAATGGGCATCGCCTTGTCCAAGCTGGCTCAGGAAGATCCTTCTTTCCGTGTCCGCACCGACGAAGAATCCGGCCAGACCATCATCTCGGGAATGGGTGAGCTTCATCTCGACATTATCGTCGACCGCATGAAGCGTGAGTTCAAGGTCGAAGCCAACGTCGGCAAGCCGCAGGTGGCTTACCGCGAGACCATCCGCAAGGCAGTTGAAGCCGAAGGTAAGTTCGTTCGCCAGTCCGGCGGTCGCGGTCAGTACGGCCACGTGAAGATCAAGCTCGAGCCCAATGAAGAAGGCGGTGGTTTCGAGTTCATTGATGAGATCGTCGGCGGTGTTGTGCCGCGCGAGTACATCGGCGCTGTCTCCAAGGGTATCGAGGAGCAAATGAACAATGGTGTTCTGGCCGGCTTCCCGATGGTTGACTGCAAGGCGACCCTGTTTGATGGCTCGTATCACGAAGTCGACTCGAACGAGATGGCGTTCAAGATTGCTGGTTCAATGGCATTCAAGAATGCCGCCCTCAGTGCCAGCCCGGTGTTGCTTGAGCCGATCATGAAGGTCGAGGCAGTCACCCCCGAAGAGTACATGGGTGATGTCATGGGCGACCTCAACCGTCGCCGCGGCCTGGTGCAGGGTATGGAAGATGCCCCTTCGGGCAAGGTAATCCGGGCCAACGTGCCGCTGTCGGAAATGTTTGGCTACGCTACCGATCTGCGCTCGATGTCCCAGGGTCGCGCAACCTACTCGATGGAGTTCCTGCATTACGCGGAAGCGCCGAGCAGCGTTGCAGAAGAAGTCATGAAGAAGTCGGCCTGACAGGCCGGTTGAACAGAATCAGGAAAGGATAGAGAAGCATGTCCAAGGCAAAGTTCGAACGCAGCAAGCCGCACGTGAATGTCGGCACGATTGGCCACGTTGACCACGGCAAGACCACGCTGACCGCGGCGCTGACCAAGGTGTGCGCTGAAGCTCGC
>PWYW01000072.1 GCA_003567685.1 Gammaproteobacteria bacterium | reverse complement strand
CCTGGATCTGGTTGATACCCTCGATCTGGTATTCAATCGGGTCTTCGACGGTGATGATCTTGCGCTCAGGCGTGTTGAGCTGGCTGAGGGCGGTATACAGCGTGGTCGTTTTACCCGAACCGGTCGGGCCGGTTACCAGGATGATGCCGTGGGGCATCTCAAGGGCCTTGATGAAGGTCTTTTGCGAATCCTCGGCAAAACCCAGGCTGGTGAAATCCAGCACCACGGCTTCGCGATCGAGAATACGCATGACCACCGATTCGCCATGAGCGGTCGGAACCGTCGAGACTCGAAGGTCAAGCTCCTTGCCGCCAACCCGGTGCATGATGCGACCGTCCTGAGGCAGTCGGCGCTCGGCAATGTTGAGCTTGGCCATGATCTTGACGCGCGAAATCACCGCTGAGGTCGAGCGAGCCGGCGGCGCCTCGACTTCCTGCAGCACCCCGTCAATTCGGTAGCGGACCTTCAGACGGTTTTCAAACGGTTCAATGTGGATGTCCGAAGCGCGCGATTCCACCGCGCGCTGGAGAATCAGGTTGACCAGCCGGATGACCGGGGCTTCGGAAGCCAGGTCGCGCAGGTGCTCGACATCTTCCTCGTCTTCGCCACCGGCCGCACCTTCACCACCCAGAGTGTCGGCAATCTGGCCCATGGCGCTGCGGCCACCGCCAAAATAACGCTCGATGGTGTTGTCGATTTCCGAGGTAACGCCCACCCGTGGAATCACCTTGCGACCGCAGGCCATGCCAATCGCCTTGAGGGCGAACTGGTCTTGCGGGTCGGCCATGACCACAACGATGTCCTCGTCGGTCATTGAGATCGGCACCAGGTGCTGCTGCTTCATGTAGCGCAGCGAGATGTCTTCACACGTGGGCGCGTCTTCGGGGTAATCCTTGTCGCTGACCAGATCGATACCAAGCATGTCGGACTGGGCGCGGGCCAGGTCGCGCTCGGACACCAGACCCAGGCGCACCAGCAGGGTGAGCAGGTTCCCGCCATGCTGATCCCGATAGGCACGGGCACGGGCCAGGTCTTCTTCGCGCAGGCGGCCCTGCTCAACCATCAGGCGACACAATTCCGACGCCTGGTCTTCCAGGTGATCTCCAATGCTGGGTAACAGCTCGGAATCACCAGTTGCGGTCAATCCTTGGGTTTCCATAAGCCTCGCGATTATAGCTAGGTCGTCGATTTCGACGAAATCAGGGCGAGTTCCAATTGCCCCCGATAACAGACAGCATAAAGGCCGGTCTGGTTCAGTGGCGCCCCGTGAGTACCTCGCGCTCGATGAAGTCCCGGTTCATCAAGATCCAGGTCGCCACCGGAACCACTGCGGGGAACATCAGGTAGCCCATCTGGTAAAACAGCGCAATCATGGTTGGCGTGTGCCAGGTTTCATCAATCAGGGCGCCCACATCCGGGCCGAACAAAAAGGCGACATCGCGCCATGCCTCCCAGTAAGTACCCCAGACAGCCACAACGCTGACCACCATGAATCCGATCAGCATTTGCAAGAGGCGACGCTTGATCGTCAACGGGGTAGCCATGATCAGACCAAACAGCAGCGCCATACCCCAGGCATAGATCATAGGGTTGATGATCCAGGTAAGCGGGATCATCTGGCCAGTTTCCGGGTTGCGAACCTGCTGGTCGGCCTGCAGTTCGAAAATGTAGCCGTCCTGAAACAGCGACACGAACACGTCGCCGTGCACGCCAACCAGCAACCATTCGACCACCAGCCGGGTGGGCACCATCAGCAAGCTGGAGGCAAAAAACCACAGGAAAAAGCCCATGGGCAGATACAGCGCCGCCAGCAGGAACATTTCCTTGATCGGGTTGCCTTTTCGGGGCGGCGGTGCGTCAGGCGTCTCGGCCTGATCAGCATCGCTGCCGTCCTTGTCGGGGTCTTCGCTCATCGTGCTTCGGACATTAACAGGTTCAATTCAGCCAGCGGCGGGCGTTCTGGAACATCCGCATCCAGGGGGACGCATCGCCCCACTCGGCCGGTGCCCAGGAGAAATTCACGCGCCGCAGCAGACGTTCCGGGTGCGGCATCAGAATGGTCACACGTCCGTCGGCGTTGCACAAGCCCGTGACGCCGCCTGGCGAACCGTTCGGGTTTTCCGGATATTGATCTGCCGGCTGGCCGTGACCATCGACGTAGCGAACGGCCACTGATGCCAGGTCCATGGCCGCCGGGCTGGCGAAGTCGGCCCGACCTTCGCCGTGGGCCGTGGCCACCGGCAGGCGCGAGCCGGCCATGCCGTCGAAAAACAGCGAGGGCGAGGGCGTGATCTCGACCAGGCTCAAACGGGCTTCGAACTGGCGCGAACGGTTATGGACAAAGGCCGGCCAGTGTTCACTACCCGGGATCAACGGTTTCAGCGCCGACAACATCTGGCAGCCGTTGCATACGCCCAGCGCAAACCGCTCCGGGTTGGCCAGGAAACGCTGGAACTGTTCAGCCAGGGCATCGTTGAACAGAATCGACCGGGCCCAACCCTGGCCGGCACCGAGCACGTCGCCGTAAGAAAACCCGCCGCAGGCGGCCAGGCCGTGGAAATCCTCCAGCGAGGCCCGACCCGAGGCGAGGTCGCTCATGTGCACGTCCACCGCCTCAAAGCCGGCCATCATGAAGGCGCGCGCCATCTCTCGCTGGCCGTTGACGCCCTGCTCCCGCAGAATGGCAACCTGCGGCCGTGCCTGGCCGGTGATGGCTGGCGCGACTGATGGGTCAAAGGTGACTTGAGGCGTCAGGCCGGGTCGGTCCCAGTCCGCCAACAGGGCAAATTCCTCATCGGCGCAGTCCGGGTTATCACGCAGGCGCTGCATGGCATGGCTGGTCGCCGCCCAGGCCTGGGCAAGTTCGGCCATCGGACGTTCGAAGCGACATTCTCCCTTGGCATGAACACTGAAGTGCGGCTGCGGCTCGATCTGGCCGACCGCCTCGACCACCAGGCCCGGCACCTGCTCGGCCAGTTCAGCCTGGAGGGTGCTCAAGTGGGCAGCATCCACTTGGACCAGCAGCCCGATTTCTTCGTTGAACAGGGTTTTGAGCAGCGCATCGCCGTCGTCATCCAGCGTCAGCGACAGTCCGCAGTGACCGGCCAGCGCCATTTCCAGCGCGGTAACGAACAGGCCGCCGTCGCTACGATCGTGGCAGGCCAGGATGCGCCCGTCGGCCACCGCCGTCTGGACAACCTGGAACAGCGCTTTGAGGCCGATCGCCGACTCCACGTCCGGCACGGCACCCAGTTCACGGTCCAGCGTTTGCGCCAGTGCCGACCCCCCCAGCCGCTGCTGGCCGAAGTGCAGCAGCAACAGGCGGCTGTCGGTGGACTCGCGATCCAGCATCGGCGTGACGTGCCGGCGCACATCAGGCACCGGGGCGAAGGCGGTAATCACCAGCGACACCGGCGCGATCATGCGGGTGCTTTCACCGTTTTGCTGCCACACCGTCTGCATTGACAGCGAGTCCTTGCCCACCGGAATGGCCAGGTCCAGCTCGCGGCTGAACTGGCTGACCGCTTCGACGGCAGCGCGCAGCGCGGCATCCTGGCCCTCGGCGCCGGCGGCCGCCATCCAGTTGGCCGACAGCTTTACCGAATCCAGGCTTCGAACGGCGGTACCGGCAAGATTGGTCAAGGCTTCGGCCACCGCCATGCGCGAAGCCGCGGCCGGGTCGTGCACGGCCAGGGGCGTGCGCTCGCCCATTGCCATGGCGCTGCCGCTGAACTGCTCGTAATCGCTCAGGGTAATGGCGCAGTCGGTCACCGGCACCTGGTAGGGCCCGACCATCTGGTCGCGCGCGGTCAGGCCGCCAACGCTGCGATCGCCAATGGTGATCAGAAACTGCTTGCTGGCCACGGTGGGCAGTGCCAGCACCCGGTCGACCGCCTCATCCAGCGCCACGCCGCCCAGACCGGCATCGTCAGCCGATACGGCCTGGGTGGTGGCGTCGCGGTGCATGCTGGGCGGGCGGCCCAGCAGGGTTTCCAGCGGCATGTCGACCACCGGCTGGCCGCTCAGGGCGTCTTCCACGAGCAAGCGCCCATCGTCGGTGGCCGGGCCCAGGTCGGCCCAGGGGCAACGTTCGCGCTGGCACAGCTCGCCAAACGCGGCAACGTCGTCGGGCGCCAGTGCCAGCACATAGCGCTCCTGGGCCTCGTTGCACCAGATGGCCATGGGCGAGAGGCTGGCGTCGGCACTGGGGATGGCGCGCAGGTCCAGGCGCCCGCCAACGCCGCCGTCGTGCAGCAGCTCGGGCAACGCGTTCGACAAACCACCGGCGCCCACGTCGTGAATCGACTTGATCGGGTTGGCGTCACCGCGCGACCAGCAGCGATCGATCACTTCCTGGCAGCGACGCTGCATTTCGGGGTTGCCGCGCTGGACCGAGGCGTAATCGAGGTCTTCATCCGACTGGCCCGAGGCCATGGATGACGCCGCACCGCCGCCCAGGCCAATCAGCATGGCCGGGCCACCCAGCACGATGATGCGGTCACCGGGCGAAAGCGGCTTCTTGTCGGTCTGGCTGCCGGCAATCATGCCGCTGCCGCCAGCGATCATGATGGGCTTGTGGTAGCCCCACAGCCGACCGCCGATGGCCCGGCTCCAGCTGCGGAAATAGCCCAACAGCGCCGGCCGGCCGAATTCATTGTTGAAACGGGCCGCGCCAATCGGCCCTTCGATCATGATGTCGAAGGCCGAAGCCAGCCGATCCGGCGACGGTGGCGTGGTTTCCCACGGCATCGGCCGACCGGGGATGCGCAAATCCGATACCGAAAAGCCGGTCAATGCAGCCACCGGGCGTGCGCCACGACCGGTAGCCGCCTCGTCGCGGATTTCGCCACCGGCGCCGGTGGCGGCACCCGGGTCGGGCGAAATGGCGGTCGGATGGTTGTGCGTTTCCACCTTGATCTGGATATTCCCCCGGCCCGGCGCCAGGCGATAGGCCGGCTGGTCGGGGGTGGTCAGCAGGAACTGGCCGTCGAACCCATCAATGATGGCGGCATTGTCGTGGTAGGCCACCACGGTACCCTGGGGCGTGGCGGCATGGGTTTTCTTGATCGATCCGAACAGCGAGCCGTCGAGCGGCTGGCCGTCCAGCGTCCAGCTGGCGTTGAAGATCTTGTGGCGGCAATGCTCGGAGTTGGCCTGGGCAAACATCATCAGCTCGGCATCCGTCGGCGAACGACCCATCTGGCCATAGGCATCGGCCAGGTAATCGACTTCGCCCTCGCTCAGGGCCAGGCCCATGCGCTGGTTGGCCTCGGTGAGTTGCGCCAGCGGGGCATCACCCAGCTCAATGATGTCCAGCGGGCCCGCATCCGGTGCTGCAAACCAGGCCGCCAGGCTGGCCTCGGCCGGCTGAATCACCTGGGTCATGCGGTCATGCAGCAGGTTCAGCGCCGAGGAATCCATGGACGCGCCAGGCGCAGGATCAATGACCAGCAGCATGGCACGCTCGACGCGGGCAAAGTCGCCCAGGCCGCAGTGTTTGAGAATATCGCCGGCCTTGCTGGCCCAGGGCGTGCGCGAGCCGGGGCGTGGCAGTACCAGCAGGGCTCCGGCCGGTGCATCTGTTTGTTGCCAAGGCTCGGCCGACAGCAGTGCACTCAGCCGTTCAAGCTGGCGGTCATCCGGCGACCGGGGACTGTCGATCAGAATCACGTCGCGGGCCGACAGGGCGACCGGCTGGCCGATGTGTTCACCCAGCTGGCTGGCCAGTTGCTGACGACGAAAATCAGGGAGGGAAGGTTTCCCGAGCAGGAGCATGGTCGAGGCGCCCTTTGGCAGAATCATGGATTGATGACGGGCTGCACGGCCTGAGTGAAACGAACCCATCGCGAGCCGGCCCTGTGGCCGGCGCGCCCATTATAAGCGAGTAGGCCCGCCCGACTGATGCCGGACGGGCCAGGCGGTCAGTGGTTTGCCGCGCTTGTTACTGCCCGTTGCGAGCCGCCAGGGTTTTGAGGCGCTCACGAAGCTGCTCAGGCGGCACGTAACCCGGAATGATGTCGCCGTCGAACGTCATGATGGAGGGCGTGCCGGTGACACCCATGGCTTGCCCCAGCTGGAACTGCTCGGTCACCGGGTTATCACAGGTGGCCCGCGGCGGTGTGCGGCCTTCCTTGGCGATGTCCATGGCGCCGTTACGATCTTCGGCGCACCAGACCGAGACCAGCTTGTCATAAGTCGGTGACCCCACACCCGCTCTCGGGTAGGCCACGTAATGAACCGTGATCCCGGCTTCCTGGTAGCCATCCATCTGGTCATGCATACGGCGGCAGAACCCACAATCTGGATCCGTGAACACCAAAACCTCGAATTCAGAGTCGCTGTTGCCGAAGGTAACGAATTGTTCGGCGTCCAGCGCGGCAAGCTGTTCCTTGCGAACATCCGACAAGGCGGCATCGGTAAGGTTGACCTGGGTATCCATGTCGACGATGTTGCCCTGAAGCAGATAGCGGCCATCGTCGCTCAGGTAGACAATGTCGCCTCCAATACGAACTTGAACCAGTCCGGCCACTGGCGTCTCCGAAATGACAACCTGACTGGTGTCCTGCAGCAGCCCGGCCAGACGATCTTCGATAGCCTGGTAATCCGAAGCCACGGCAGCACCAGCTACCAGAAGGCTTGATACCGAAAGCCCGACAGCCAGTTTGAAAGACTTGAAACTCATTGATCACTCCTTGGAAAACACGATTTCATGGACATCCGCCGGGCTTGGCCCGACCCCAGACTGCAGGGAGACGGTACCTGACGAGCAATCATCAGAGTCTCGACGAAGCCACAAGGTTCCCTGATTGTAAGGCATCCAACCGCGAAGATTTTCAGCCCCGCGGATGATGACGCCGATAAAGCTCGCCCAGCCGCGCGCGGGAGACGTGGGTGTAGATTTGCGTGGTTCCGAGATCGGAATGCCCGAGAAGAAGCTGCACCACACGAAGGTCGGCACCATGATCGAGCAAATGCGTTGCGAAGGAATGCCGCAGCAGATGAGGGTAGACCCGCTGCTCAATCCCCGCTGTGGTTGCCTGCAGACGAATGCGTTGCCATACGGCTTCACGAGTCAGCGGCCGTCCCGTTCGCGAGAGAAAAATGCGCGGCTCGGTTCCACTTTTGACCGGTCTAGCCCCTCGCAAATAGCGGCCCAACCACTCGACGGCCTGCTCGCCCAGTGGCACGAGGCGCTCTTTGCCGCCTTTACCCGACACACGGACCAGACCTCGGTCAAGACTCAAGGCCGACAATTCCAGGCTGGTTAACTCGCTTACCCGTAGCCCTCCCGCATACAAGGTCTCCAGCATCGCTCGATCACGCACACCGAGGGGGGTAGAGACGTCAGGTGCCGCCAATAACGCGTCGACCTGGTTCATGGACAACACCCCCGGCAAGGAATGCCCGCGACGAGGCGATTCGATATCAGCCATCGGATTGTCATCCCGCTGGCCCGTGCGCACTAGCCAAGCGTAAAACTGGCGAAACGTAGACAATGCTCGAGTTACACTGGCCACCGCAGCGCCCTGTTTCAGACGCCAGGATAAAAAACTCAGCACCTGATCACGTTGCCGATCATTCAGTTCGGCGGTGTCATAGCGGGCCAGATTGAGCAGGTCTTCACGATAAGCTTTCAGAGAGGCTGGGCGAAGCCCTCGCTCCGCCCAGAGGGCATCGATGAAATGATCAACCGTCCGCCTTGCTGCGGCGGACGGTTGGCGAGACTGCGTCATCGAGCCTTGGCAGGCATTCAGTTTTTGCCAGTCAAACGGGCAATGCTGTTTTGTGCGGCCGTTTCCAGATCGGCCATCTTCGCCCGAGCAGTAGCGCTTAGTTCTTCGACTGCCTGCCGACGATTGGAGAACTCATTGGTCGCCAATTCCTGGATCGCCTCACGAAGTTCTTCAACCGCAGACAAAACCCGCGCCATTGGCGAATCGGCTTTGACGGACGCCTTCTTGCGGCCCCGCTTCTTGCCCGCCTTTTTCTTCGAGGCTTTCTTCTTGGAAGCCTTCTTCTTGGAAGCCTTCTTCTTGGAAGCCTTCTTCTTGGAAGCCTTCTTTTTGGAAGCCTTCTTCTTGGAAGCCTTCTTCTTGGAAGCTTTCTTCTTGGAAGCTTTCTTCTTGGAAGCCTTCTTCTTGGAAGCCTTCTTCTTGGAAGCCTTCTTCTTGGAAGCCTTCTTCTTGGAAGCCTTCTTCTTGGAAGCTTTCTTCTTGGAAGCTTTCTTCTTCCCAGCCTTTTTCTTGGAGGCTTTCTTGCCTCGAACGCCGACCGCACTCAACGCTGAATCGACCGCCGACTCAACTGGCGTTTGTTTCGCACCCTTCTGGGTTTCCTGATCGCTGTTGTTTTCCTGCATGACTCTAAGCTCCCGCTTTGGTCTTTGGTGAAACGTGATCGTTAATTGCGTACTGCCAGCGCAAACCGACGCTCATCGAAAATACCCTTCAACTTTCCCTGCCTGCGAGGGTTGGATCCATTGTTTCTGCAGGCACGATTCTTACCGCTTTGAACAATACCAGAACTGAAAGCGTGCCGGCAAGCAAAGGCCTGGTTTGTTTAGCATCGATTATTGATCAACGTCATCATGACCATCACTTAAAATAACGGAATGAAAGCGAACACGACGCCTGCCCTTCCGCCCTGCGGCCTTGCCCGCCGTTTTGCTGCCATTCTTTACGATGGCCTGTTACTGGTTGGGGTTTTGATGATGGCCACCCTGATCATCGTGATACCCGCTGGCAGCGAAGTCATCAACGTCGCTTTCCAGCTTTATCTGCTGGTGGTGGCATGGGGCTATTTTGCAATCTGTTGGCGCGGCGGTCAGACCCTGGGGATGAAAGCCTGGCGCATCGGCATCGAGGGCTCGACGCAACCCATTGACTGGCTTAGTACCGTGGTGCGCTTCGCCGTGGCGACGATAGCGTGGCTGCCAGCGGGACTGGGATACTGGTGGGCAGTTTTTCGTCATGACAAATCGTGCTGGCATGACCTGGCTTCCGGCACTCGCCTGGTCGTTTTGCCCAAACCTGTCAAAAAGCCATGACCAGTAGCTGGCAAGTGGCCAACTAAAGACGCCGAATCAACACAACCGCAATCACCAGGATAAGCAAGGCAGGCAGCAACGCCGTGATGCCCATTGGCAGCGGCAGCAGAACGGCAACGCCTTGCGAGACACGAATCAATACGAAGTACCCCATCCCAAGACCAACTCCGGCAAACAGGGATAACCCCCGTTGTCCACCGCGAGCATCGCGAAATACAAATGGCAAGCCGATCAACACCATGGCCAACACATTGATGGGAAAGTAAATCCGTGTCCAGAAGGCCTGGATATAGCGCTCGGCGTCGAGATTGTTTTCCTGAAGAAAGACCGTCATGGCACGAAGGTCGGCCAGCGACAACAATCGCGGCCGGCTGACGGTTGCAGCGAAGAGATCCGGACTCAACCCCGAGGCCAGTTGTTCGGTGGACGCCATCGTCGCCTCTTGAACTGCTGCAGCCTCACCCACGCCAACTCGACGTGCCTCCAGCAATATCCACCGGTCGCCATCATGGCGTGCGCTCCGGGCAAAGCGAATCGTTTCGGTTTGCATGCCGGCGGCCATGGAATATACCGTCACATCAGCGAATGCCAGGGTATCTTCACTATCCCAGGCTGCCTGGCCAATGCGCAGCACATGTTCACCATCCCTTAGCCAGAGCGCACCACGTTCGCGCAACTGCACCTGGCCGGTCCGCGCCTGCTCACGCTGGCTTCTTGCCTGGGCTTCCAGGTCAGGGATCAACCACTCGGCCACCAGCATCAGCACCAGCAAGCAAAGCAACACCGCTGCCAGTGCCCGCATCATGATGCGCCCGCGATCAAAGCCGGCGCTGCGCATGGCGACCAACTCGTTGCCGCTGGCCAACCCACTCAGGCCGATCAGGGTGCCGATAAGCGCGCTGAAAGGGAAAATGTCGTAAAGCCGCCTGGGCGTGGTCTGCAACAAGTAGACCAGCATTGACAAGGGGCCGTAGTCACCGGTCAGCGAGCGCGCTTCACGAATCAACTCCACAAGCGTAAACAGCCCAAGCAACAGCGCGCTGACCAAGGCGATTCCCAGCAATACGCGGGCGGCCAGGTAACGAGTCAGCAACCAGCCCACCGCGGTCACCATCGCCGAGCCTGGCGCCAGGTCATGGCCAGGGCGAGAACGCCCAAACCCAAATGCAATGGCCACAGTCCGGAGCCAGCAGCGACTCCGCGCTGCTCAATGATGACCAGTCCCCCATGCACGGCATTGGTGTAGATCAGGTAGATACCCAGGGCGAGAACGATTGGCCCGAAACGTCCCTGGCGCGGCAAGCGGTTGGACAAGGGCAAAGCCAGCACGGCCAGCACCAATGCGGCGACTGGAGCGGCCAAACGCCAGTGCCACTCGCGATAGGCGGCCGGGCCTTCCTGCTGGCGGAGCTCAGGCAAAGTCATCATCAACTCGCCCTCGCTGCCGCCGCTGACCACCGGCACGGGCAAGCGAATATCGTTACGCGCAAATCGAATCTCTCGCCGGCCCACGTCCTCAAGGCCGGCGGAATGCTGAACCTGTATGCCGTCCAGAAGCGACAGGTAACGCTCATCACTGTCGGCATCGGTCCACAATCGTCCGCGAGCGGCCGTCAGCACTTCTGGGCGATCGGGATCGCCATGCTGAACGAACACATCACGCAGGCTGCCGTCCGCCCGATCAATGGCACCTACATAAACGACAAGCCGTCCCTGCTCGAAACTCTCGAACTGTCCGGGCTGCAATCCGGCCACCAGCGCGTAACGGGCGGCGTCGGCCATCAGTTGCCCGGTACGCTCGATGGCGGCGGGCGCCAGCCAACCCGCCACCAACAACAGGAATGCCGACCAAAAACCGGCCAGGCCCAACACCGGCAACAAGGTCTGACGATAACGGCTGCCAGCCGACCGAATCACGACCAACTCGCTTTGCTCGCCCAAGCGGCCAAAAGCCAGCAGCAAACCCGTCATCAACGCCAGGGGGCCGACCAGAAGCATGGCCTCGGGCAAACGCAGCAGCAACAGCGCCAGCACACTGGCCGCAGGCAATTGCCCCTGGGCCGCATCACCCAGTAATTCAGCCATGAACAGCGCCAGAATGACACCCACAAAGACGGCCAGGCTCATCAGGCTGGCCGCCAGGCTTTCGCGAAAAAGATAACGCTGCAGGATCGACATGAGGCGATCATACCGCCAAGCCCAGCCAGACACGGCGGCATCAAGCCTGTCACCGGGCCAGCGGTTACAATGAAACATTGTCGCCAGCGAGTCCGGCACTCCGTACCGAACGCCGCTGCCTTTCGTCATCGCAACGGACAGGACACACAGACCATGCAACTTACTACTTCGCAAATCGCTGCAAGCTCCATTCCCACCGACTGCCTGATCATCGGCATCCTTGAAGATGGCGGCTTGAGCGGTGCTGCTGCCGAGATCGACAACGTCAGCGACGGCGCCCTGAGCCGCCTGGCCGACAGCGCCGACCTGCCCAAAAAGGCCGGTCAGACCCTGATGCTGCACGGCCTGCCCGGCGTGGCTGCCAAGCGTGTACTGGTGGTCAACTTCGGCAAAGCCGAAAAACTGGACGGCCCGGCTTTCGTTCGCGGCGTTCAGGCTGCCGGCAAGGCGCTGCGCCAGTCACCGGCCAAATCTGCCCACTGCCTGCTGGATTGCATCGACGTGAAAAACTGCGACCACGCCTGGCGCGTTCGCCAGGCTGGCATCGCCCTGACCCATGCCGACTACATCTATACCGCCACCAAGACCCCGAAGGCGCACGATGCCCCGGCCACCGAGACGGTGAGTTTCGCCGACGCTGACGGTGTGGCCAATCAATTGAAGTTGGCCGAAGCGATTGCCGCCGGCGTCCAGCGCTGCCGCGACCTGGCCGACGCGCCGCCGAACATCTGCAACCCTGCCTATCTGGCCGAAACGGCACGCCAGATGGCCGCCGAACATGACGGCCTGAGCGTGGAAATTCTGGACGAAGCGCAAATGACCGAACTGGGCATGAACGCTTTGCTGGCCGTCGGCGTGGGCAGTGAGAACCCCTCCTATCTGGTTCGTCTGAGCTGGCGCGGCGGCAAGGATGGCGAAGCCCCGCTGGCAATGGTCGGCAAGGGCATCACCTTCGACACCGGCGGCATTTCCCTGAAGCCGCGCGAGCTGATGGAACAGATGAAGTTCGACATGGGTGGTGCCGCAGCCACCATCGGCACCATGGAAGCCATTGCCCGGCTGAAGCTGCCGATGAACGTGGACGGCGTGGTGGCCGCCGTGGAAAACATGCCCGACGGCAAGGCCTATCGCCCGGGCGATGTCATCACCGCCATGAACGGCAAGACCATTGAGGTGCACAATACCGACGCCGAAGGCCGCATGGTGCTGGCCGACGCCTTGTACTGGACCGGCCAGAACGTCAAGCCGGCCAAGATGGTCGACATTGCCACGCTGACCGGCGCCTGCGTGGTGGCGCTGGGCGCGCACGCCTCGGGCATCATGACCCAGGACGACGAGCTGGCCGACGAACTGCTGACCGCCGGCCTGCAATCGGCCGATCGCGGCTGGCGTTTGCCGCTGTGGGACGAGTACCAGGCCCAGATCGAAACCCCGTTTGCCGACATGAAGAACCTGGGCGGCATGCCGGCCGGTTCCATCACCGCGGGCTGCTTCCTGTCGCGCTTCACCGACGGCCAGCGCTGGGCCCATATCGACATCGCCGGCAGCGCCTGGAACTGGGGCAAGGCCGAAAGCGCCTCGGGCCGTCCGGTTGGCCTGCTGGTTGAATGGCTGGTCAGCAACGCCGGCGGCTGGAACGCGATCGCAGGCTGATTCCAGGCATTGCGTAAGCCGCCTGAAGGCAAAATCTCTATGTCGCGAAGCAGCAAAGCAACGAAGCAGCGAAGAATTGAGGGTAGAACCCTTGGCTGCTTAGCTGCTTTGCGACAAAAGGGTTTTGCGATGCCCGGCCAGAACAAGGGAACTTGAGTCGCCGTGAGGGTGGATTTCTACGAACTGAGCGGGCGGTTTACCGACCCGCTGTTTGTTGCCGGGGTGCTGGTAGGGCGGGCCTGGCCGACGGTAGCCAGCATTGCGGTGGTGGCACCGCGCGCGCAGCTGCAGCAACTGGACAAGCAGTTATGGCTGCAGCCGGAAGGCCGCTTCCTGCCGCACGCCATGGCGCCCGACCCGGCACCCATCCGGCTGATGGAAGACGCACCCGATAGCGCCGACATCCTGATCAACCTGGACCCGACTGCCCCGCTGCCGGGCGGTCGCTTCGAACGCATCCTGGAAATCGTGCCGCCCGATGAATCCCTGAAAGCCAAACTGCGCGAACGCTGGATCGCCTGGAAACAGCGCGGCGCTGATGTGCAGCATCATGTGTTGAGGTAGGTGAAAGGTAAAAGGTGAAAAGTGAAAGGTTGCATGGAGCCTGGCGTTGCCTTTCACCTTTCACCTCTGACCTTTTACCTCTGACCTTTTACCTCTCACCTTTTACTTTTTACCTTTTACAGCTCTTTTTACTCATGGACAAAACCTACAACCCCCACGATCTTGAACAGCGCTGGTATGGCCAGTGGGAAGCGTCGGGCTGTTTTCAGCCGACCGGCAGCGGTGAGCCCTACTGCATTCTGTTGCCGCCGCCGAACGTGACTGGCACGCTGCACATGGGGCATGCCTTTCAGCACACGCTGATGGACGCGCTGATTCGCTATCAGCGAATGAAAGGGCGCGATACCTTGTGGCAGGTGGGGGTTGACCATGCCGGCATTGCCACCGAAATGGTGGTGACCCGCCAGATCGAGGGCGAAGGCGGCAAGCGCGACGACTACTCGCGCGATGCATTCATCGACCGGGTCTGGCAGTGGAAACATGAGTCCGGCTCGACCATCACCTCGCAGATGCGCCGCCTGGGTGCGTCGGCCGACTGGTCGCGCGAACGCTTCACGATGGACCCGGACCTGTCCGAAGCGGTGGTTGAAACCTTCGTGCGCCTGCACGAGGAAGGGCTGATCTATCGCGGCCCGCGCCTGGTCAACTGGGACCCGGTACTGCAGACCGCCATTTCTGACCTGGAAGTGATCAACAGCGATGAGCAGGGCAAGCTGTGGTCAATCCGCTACCCTCGATCCGACGGGCAAGGCGATGTCGTGGTGGCCACGACCCGTCCGGAAACCCTGCTGGGTGATGTCTGCGTCGCCGTCCATCCGGACGACGAGCGCTACGCCGACCTGGTTGGCAAAACCGTCGAGCTGCCGCTGACCGGCCGCCGGATTCCGGTCATTGCCGACGATTACGTGGACATGGAATTCGGCACCGGCTGCGTCAAGATCACCCCGGCCCACGACTTCAACGACTGGGAAGTGGGCGGCCGCCACGGCTTCGAGCCGATCAACATCTTCACCCCGACCGCCACCGTCAACGACAACGCGCCCGAAGCCTATCGCGGCCTGGATCGCTTCGAAGCGCGCAGGAAGATCATTGCCGATCTCGAAGCCGCCGGCCTGCTGGTGGAAGAAAAGCCGCACGCCATGGTGGTGCCCCGAGGCGACCGTTCCGGCCAGATTATCGAGCCCTACCTGACCGACCAGTGGTTCGTGAAAATGGACGAACTGGGCAAGCTTGGCCTGGACGCGGTCGAGTCCGGCGATGTCGAGTTCGTGCCCGGCAACTGGATCAACACCTACCGCCACTGGATGGAAAACCTTCAGGACTGGTGCATCAGTCGCCAGCTGTGGTGGGGCCACCGCATTCCGGCCTGGTATGACGAGCAAGGCACTATCTACGTCGGGCGCAGCGAAGACGAAGTGCGCAGCAAGCATGGACTGGCCGCCGATGTCGCGCTAAGCCAGGATAATGACGTGCTGGAAACCTGGTTCTCCTCGGCCCTGTGGGCGCATTCCACCCTGGGCTGGCCAGACCCTGAGCGCATGCAGGCCGAAGGGTTTGATCGCTACCTGCCGTCGTCCGTCTTGATCACCGGCTTCGACATCATCTTCTTCTGGGTGGCCCGGATGATCATGATGACCGGCCATTTCACCGGCAAGGTGCCGTTCGAGCAGGTCTACATCACCGGCCTGATCCGCGACCGCGACGGCCAGAAGATGTCCAAGTCCAAGGGCAACGTGCTGGACCCGATCGACCTGATCGACGGCATCGAGCTGGACGCCCTGCTGGCCAAGCGCACCAGCGCCATGATGCAGCCGCAGCTGGCCAAAAAGATCGAAAAGGCCACCCGCGACGAATTCCCCGACGGCATCCCGGCCTTCGGCGCCGATGCCCTGCGCTTCACCTTTACCGCACTGGCCGGCCACGGCCGCGACATCAAGTTCGATCTGGCCCGCTGCGAGGGCTACCGCAACTTCATCAACAAGCTCTGGAACGCCGCGCGCTTCACCCTGATGAACACCGGCGAAGACACCCTGCCGGTACCGGCCGAGGACGAACTGGACACGCTGTCGCGCTGGATTCGCTCAAGGCTCAGCCGCACCATCGTTGAGGTGGAACAAGCCCTGGCCGAGTACCGCTTCGACCTCGCTGCCAAGGCGCTGTACGAGTTTGTCTGGAACGAGTTCTGTGACTGGTACCTGGAGTTGTCCAAGCCGGCCCTGTTCGAAGAAGCCGAAGCCAACGACCCGGCCACTGCCCGCGCCACCCGCCACACCCTGGCCACCGTACTGGACGCCACCTTGCGACTGCTGCATCCCTTCATCCCGTTTGTCACCGAAGAAATCTGGCAGAAGGTCAAGGGCCCGGCCGGCGCAGGCGGCGAGCACATCATGTCCGCTGCCTGGCCCGAAGCCGGCGCCATCGACGAGGCCGCCGAAGCCGATGCCGACTGGGTGAAAACCGTGATCTCGGCGATTCGCTCGGCGCGCACCGAACTGAACCTGGCGCCCGGTAAACCCATGCCGCTGATGATTCAGCAAGGCGAGTCCGGCGACCACCTGCGGCTGGAGAAATTCAACGACCTGATCCGCCGCCTGGCTCGCATCGACAGCATCGACCGCGTGCCCGAAGACCGCGACAGCGGCGACTGCGCCGTGGCCCTGGCCGGCAAATTGCGCCTGCTGATCCCGCTGGCCGGCCTGGTCGACATCGGCGAAGAACTGGCCCGCCTGAACAAGCAACTGGAACGCGAACAAAAAGGGCTTGAAGGCGTCGAGAAAAAGCTGGCCAATGAACGCTTCGTCGCCAACGCCCCCGCCGAGGTGGTCGAAAAGGAACGCGAACGCCTGACCGCCCACCAGTCCAAGGTGCAGGAACTCAGCGGACAGATCAAAAAGCTTGAATCCTTGAAATAACCGCTCGCTGTCTCATCGGCTGTCCGCCACCTTCACGGGTGTCCAGCAGCCTGCTGGCCCATCAGGCGACTGCGCCCAGGAAAAAGGCCGGGTCCATGACCCGGCCTTGGTTCGTTCAACAATGACCAGGTTGCCGGTGCCGGGGGCGCTGGCAACCGTTCTGTCTACATCGAGTCGGCCTCGAATCGAACGCTTCGATGTGTCTCCAGCCGTCCGATCGGCAGTACTGCCTGGCGCGTCTGAGTGCTGATGACCTCAAGCGCTTCACCGGCCAGGATAACGCTGCCCAGACCCGCGTTGAACTCGAAAGCCAGCAATCGATCCTGAAGCGCTGAGGATTGCCAATCGCTGTGCTCCCACAGGTCGGACTCACCACGAACCGAGGCGCGAATCCAGCGCTGATCGTCTGATTGAACCAGCACGACCCGCAAGTTCTGGCGTCCACCGGCATCAAACCCGGTGACCAGCAACGCGCTCTTGCCGAGACTTTCGATACTGGCGGGCAGAGTCAGGAAACCCTGAATCTGACCCCGCATGCTATGCCCGCCATTCAACGAATCCGCCTCGAAGCGATCGCGGAACAGGGAGTCCTCGGCGATTTCGATGAAGGTTTCATCGGAATCGATGAGCGTACTCGGATCAACCGGTGTGATCGCTCCGAGATCCACCGACGCGGTCAC
Organism: Gammaproteobacteria bacterium; assembly: GCA_003567685.1. Taxonomy (GTDB): domain Bacteria; phylum Pseudomonadota; class Gammaproteobacteria; order Xanthomonadales; family Wenzhouxiangellaceae; genus Wenzhouxiangella. Next base: position 29,233 of record PWYW01000072.1, on the reverse strand, counting down.
CACCAGCAGGCGCTCATCGAAGACTCGAACATCCGCTTCAAGAATGTAGACCAGCGAACCACCTTCCGGCAACGAGACCGTATCACTGATAGCCCCTGTGCCCTCGCTCGCACAGCTTGCCCCGTTACCCGGGAAGCAAACCCACTCGGCAGTGGCAGGATCCAGCTCGGCCGGCAATGGAACGCTGACCTCAGCCTCCGGCACCGCACTGGGCCCAAGGTTTCCGATGGTCACTACGTAGGTATTGCGCGTGCCCACCTCGATGGTCTCGCGGTTATCCGTTATCTGCACAGTCACATCGGCCGCACCACCAACCGTCGCCGTAAAGACAACCGGATCGGCCGCAACGGAAGGTGCACTGGCCTCGAGCGTCTGCACATTTTCACCACCCAGGGTCCAGCTGGTCAGTTGGGCAAGACCATCGCTGTCGGTTTCGGCCACGCTACCGCTGATGCTGCCGCTTCCGCCCGTTATGGCGAATCCGACGGTGACTCCGGGGACCGGGTTCTCGTTGGCATCAATGGCACGAACCGTCGGCAGGTCGGCCGCGGCAATCGGTTGTCCGGCGACACCGCTAATGCTGGTGGCGCTGATCGCCTCGATGGCAACGGCCTGGCCGGCAGTCACCTGGAAGGCTTGCTGGACCGGCACCGCGGCATTCCAGTCGCTGTCTCCGTCTTGCTGCGCTTCAATGACCACTTCACCAAGGCCACCGGTCAGGGTCACTTCATCGCCGTCCACCGTGGCCGGTCCTGATACCACCTCGAAGCTGACCGCCAGACCTGAACTCGCCGTTGCGGTCAGGGTGAACGGCGAATCGTCTGCCGTCCGATCCATAAGCATCGGGAAGTCGATGGTCTGATCGCCCTGCTCAATCACCAGAGTGTCGCTCGCCGAACCGACGTAGTTGGGATCGACAACCGTAGCGGTGACGGCGTAATCACCCGCTGGCGTTGGAGCCGCCGGGTCGCCATCGTAGCTGACCTCCACCGCCAGGCCGATTGGATCGGTGATGACAGTGACCGGCTTGGGCAGACCATCAAAGACCTGAACCAGATCGGAGAGCTGAACGTCCGCCGTTGCCGGATCGACAATCAAGGTACCCACTGCCGAGCCCATGAAGTTGGCATCGTTCACGGTCGCCTCGATCGCGTAACTGCCGGCGTCAACCGGTGCGACGGGGCTGCCATCGTAGGTAATCTCGACCGTCAGTCCGGCGGGATCGGTATCGGCCATCACCACGCGCGGTGAACCGTCGAAGGTCTGCTCCAGGCCAACCAGGGTCACATCTGCCGTTGCCGGCGTGATCTGCAATAGACCCGCTGCTGAACCGGCCCAGTTGGGGTCGTCAACACTGGCGAAGACCGAGTAGCTGCCGACCGGTATTGGCGCATCGGTCAACCCGTCGTACGTCACGTTGATTGACAGCCCAGCCGGCACGGTCTCAACGGTGACCGGCTTGGGAGCACCATCGAAGACCTGGCTGAGATCCGACAGGATCACCTCGGCCTGTCCCTTTTCGATCAGCAGGCTGGTCGTGGCACTGCCGTCGAAGTAGGGGTCGGTGATGACAGCTTGTACGACATAGCTGCCCGCATTGATCGGCGGCTCGGGATCGAAGCTGATATCAACCGGCAGGTCAGCCTCGGGCCCGGTGGTCACGCCCACGGTCTTGACGTTGCCGTCGAAGGTCTGGACCAGGTCCGCCGCCACGAAGGTGATGGTGGCCGGGGTAGGCAGCACTTCGACGCTTTCGGCAAACAGGGCATAAACGCCGCCGACGCCGGTGATGTCGTCATCGATGCTTTCAACGCTGACCGTGAAGTCGTAATCCCCTGGCAGGAAGTTGACCCTGAGCTCGATCGGGAACACCTCGTCGGCCTCGATCGGGAAGCCCGAGACACCGCCAGCACCGTCGCGGCCGAGGAACCAGGCCTGGCGGCCGGCATCCCAGCCGAAGTCTTGCCAGTCGCTGCCGTTCCAGAACTGCAGACGATCGCCGGCAGGGAAGTCGGTGACATCCACTTCGACGAAAAGGACGATATTGTCCGGAGTGGCGCCACCATCGGTGTTGCTGAGCGTGGCGGTGAAATAATCCCAGCGAGGCGGTTGCACGGGTGCCGCGACACCTCGGTCAAGCTCGAAGGACAGGTTCACATCAAGGCTGATCACCGCGATCTGCTCGTCGAACAGACCGTAGATGAACGTCTGAGCTGCCTGATCAGCCGTTTCGACACTGACCGTCAGGTCATAAATGGCGTTGTCGAAATTGACCCGGATCGCTGTCGGGAAGTCTTCGTTGTCGCCAACCGGGAAGCCGGTGACGCTACCCATGCCGTCGCGGCCAAGGAAGAAGGCTTCGCGCTGGTTGGACGGGTCAATATCCGCGTGCATGCCCCAGCCGAAGTCGGTCCACGACTCGGTGACAGGGTTGTAATACTGCAGCGCGGCGCCCGCGTCGAACTCAGCCTGGTCGATGCCGTCGACTTCTACCCAGAGCAATACATTCTCGGGCAGAGCGTCGCCCTGGTTGATCAGGGTGGCGGTGTAGTAAGCCCAGCCATTGCCTTCGTCCGGTGTCGGTACACCACTGGTGCCGGCGACGATGTCGAAGGCAAGCTCGGTAGCGGCAATGCCGATGCTGTCGCTGGCGAGCACGCCGTCGCTGTCAACGCCCAGGGCGTTGACGCTGACATCGTAGTTGCCGGCGGTCAGGAAGCTCACGCGGAAGAAGGTGGTGGCGTCATAGCCGACCGGAACCGGGAAGCCCGCACCCGGACCGAAGGTGGCAGTCAATTCGCCGCCGTCTTCAACCAGGTTCAGTGGCAGCCAGTCGGCACAGTTTTCCGGCGTGCCCGCGGCTTCGGAGTCGGCGCAGAAATCAACAACCAGGTCGGCCACATCAATGCCGGCCGCCCGGGCCACGATGACCTGGCCAATCACGTTTTCCGACGGTTCGGTCGCCAGAGTGTTTTGCAGCCTGACCTCGTAGAACTGCTCATCGACCACCGGCACCGGGGTCGGGCCGTCAATGCTGATAGCCAGCTCGGCCTCGATGGTGAAGCGGATGGTGGTCGAGGCGCCAGGCTCCACGTTCGGGTTGCTGACATTGGTGACCGTCAGCTCATAAGCTCCGGCCTGGACCAACTCCTCGCCTGAGGTGTAGGCCACCGCGGTACCGCCGTCAAGGCTGTACTCGGCGACCAGGCCCGTGCTGTAGGAGCCGGTGGCGAAGTTGATGGCCACGGGGTCGGTTGTGGCAGTGCCCGACTCGATACCCGGTGCGAACGGCCGGATGATCGGCTTGACGGCATCGATGAAGGTCGTGGTCACTGCGGCGGTGTAATCAACGCCAGTGGTGTCGGAGTACGGCACGGTGAACTCGAGCTTGAAGGCCGACTCGACCGGACCTTCCAGGGGCTGGCCGGACAGGGTCTCGAACAGGTCGGTGCCATCCCAGGCCGCATCGATGCGCGAGGCACCGGTGTTGCCCTGGTCAAGGGCGAAGCTCTTGTCGAACAGGCCGGGGTTGAAGGTCACGCTCAGCTCGGTGTCGGTGCCGTCAATCTGCACCGCAGTCCAGTTGCTGATCAGGCCCAGTTCGGCCGGGTCGAAGTCGAAGAAGGTCAGCAGGAAGGTTTCCTTGCTGGCCGGATCAACTGCCGTCGCCGCGATCTGGGCCGGCGTCAGGCCGTCGTAGCCGGCCGCAGTCGAGACCACCTGTTCGGAGAAGTTCGCCGTCAGGGTGCTGGTCTCGAGGCCGTCCAGGGTGACGGTGGCCAGTTCGATGGTGAAGGCGACCGCGGTCTGGGCGCCGGCGACGATGCCCGGGTTGCCGTTGTTGGTGACCAGCACGACGTAGTCACCGGCAGCGGTCAGCAGCTCGCCCGAAGCATACGGCTCGTCCGAACCGCCGTTGAGGCTGACGGTGGCAATGGTGTCGGCCGGGAACTCGATCGCCACCGGGTCGGTGGTGGTTTCACCGAACTGGATGCCGGTCGCGAACGGCCGCTGCAGCGGCGTGGTGCGGTCGATGAAGGTGGCCGTGGCCGGGCCATAGGCCGGGCCGCTGGCCAGGTCATAGGCCACGTCGAACTCGATCTTGAACGGGTTGTCGGCTGCGTCCGGACCGGCCAGCGGCTGGCCGCCGGACTCGGTGACGAAGGCCGACGTGCCGATCCACTCGACATCGATGCGGCTGGAACCGGTGTTGCCCTGATCCAGGCTGAAGTCCAGATCGATCACGCCGGCTTCGAAGGTCACGCTCAGCGAGTCGCTGGTGCCGGCGAACAGGACCTTGCTCCAGTCGGTGCCGAAGTCGTCCAGCGCTGCGGCCGGAACCTGGGTCGGCACCCCGCCAATACTCAAGCGGATCTCGAAGAACTCGTCCAGCAGGGCCTGCTTGCTGGCCACATCCACGGCCAGGGCGGCGATGTCGGCCGGGCCGTCTCCGGCCGGGGTGACTACCGGCTGCGAGAAGTTGGCCGTCAAAGTATCGCTACCAAGGCCGGCCAGCGAAACCGTCGCCTGCTCAATAGTGAAGGCAACTGCCGTCTGGGCACCAGGGACGATACCCGGGTTGCCGTTGTTGGTGACCAGCACGACATAGTCTCCAGCAGCAGCCAGAACCTCACCCGGGGCGTACGGCTCGTCCGTACCGCCGTTGAAACTGACGGTGGCGGTGGTGTCGGCAGGGAAGTCAATGGCCACCGGGTCGATACTGGTGGCACCAAACTGGATACCAGTCGCAAACGGCCGCTGCAGCGGCGTGCTGCGGTCGATGAAGGTGGCCGTAGCCGGGCCGTAAGCCGGGCCGGTAGCCAGGTCATAGGCCACATCGAACTCGACCTTGAACGGGTTGTCGGCGGGTTCCGGACCGGCCAGCGGCTGGCCGAAACCCGTCTGGAAGTTGTCGGTACCCGTCCAGGCTACATCGATGCGGGTGGCACCGGTGTTGCCCTGATCAAGGCTGAAGTCCAGGTCGATGACACCGGCCTGGAATTCGACGGTCAAGGCTGCGGGCGTGTCGGTACCGTCAATGATGATCGCGGACCAGTCAGCGCCGAAATCATCCAGCGCCACTGCGGGCACTACGGTTGGCACACCGCCGATACTGATGCTGATCTCGAAGAAGCTGTCGAGGAAAAGCTGCTTGGCCGCAACCGGGTCTCCGGCAGCGGCAATCGCGTCAGCGATCTGGCTTGGCGACAGGCCATTCCAGGCACTGGCGTCGCCCGCCAGGCCAGTTGCCTCGACGTCGGTCTCGAAGGCGACTGTCAGCGTGCTGCTGTCGAAGCCGTCCAGTTCGATGGCTGCCGATTCGACCTGCAAGGTTGCCGACCCCGGCACACCGCCCAGCCCCGTCTCCAGGCTGAAGAACTCCGACGAGAATACCTCGTAGGTGCCGGTGTCCAGCGTGCTGATGGACAACTCGATCTCGCAGCCATCGGTGCCGGCCGGAAGCGCGGCATCGGTGACCATAAGGACATTGGCCACCAGCGATGCGGTGCCGCAGCCGTCATTGACCAGTGCAACATCGAATTCCGCCGGTAGCGGGACATCGAAGACCACGCCCTCAAGGCCAATGTCGAAACCACCGCTGGCGATAGCCACCGGTTTTTCAACCGACACGGTCAGGGCGACGGTGCCACCCGGCTGGACGCTCGGTGCCGAGAAATTCAGTTCCGGCGTCGGGAAGCACAGGGACAAATAATCATCGAAGGCATCCAGTTCGGGGTCGACCAGAACATCTCCGTCGGTCAACGGGCCAGCTTCCCACCAGTTTTCCGTGGCATCCAGCTGACCGGCACCCGTGTTGGCGATGCTGGCGCTATCAAACAGCGCATTCAGACTGACAAAGGCATCACTATCGGTCGCACGAACCTCCGAGGCGCTGCCATCGGCGTTGGCGAGAACCTGATTGCACAGGACGACGCTATCGCCAGTTCTGACATCAATAGCCGGATTCGGAACAGACCGAGCCCGGTTGTAGCCCATGAAGGCTTGGGCACTGCTGGCGGCACCAAAGCCACCATTGTCTTCAATGTCGTTATTGAGCAGGACAATGCCCGGGCCGCCCTGAATGAACACACCGGTCGCGGCACTGCCACGGATGGTGTTACCGCGAACCAGAATGTCCTCGGCAAAATCCAGGAAACCGCCGAGGATACCCAGATGCGGCAGAACCTGCCCGGCATCCTCAATGACGTTCTCCGTGATTCTCCAGTTGCGACCATCGACGACGATACCGTGCTGATTACCCTTCCTCAGGCGGTTGTCACGAATAACAATGTTTTCCACCCCGCCCACGGCGGTGTCAATCCGGAAAGAGTCGTAGCCATGAATCTGCAGGCTGGCGATCTCGACATTGTCGGAGCCCACGATGACGTCGCCCAGTTGACCACTCGGCCAGCCCCCTTCCTCGGCGCCAAGCACGGTGACGTCGGCACCAGCGCCAATCAGTCGCTGGCTGCCGTCCAGCATCAGATTGCCACCTGGATACTGGCCTTCGGCGACCAATACCAGACCTCCATTATTGACTGCACCAAGGCCGGCGGGCACGGTGGCAAAGGCGTCGATGCCGAAGGTGGCATTGACCGGCGCGCCCAGTTCGGGGTGGTCGAATACGACCGGATCACCCGCTGACAGCCCGGCGAAATCGTCGTCGACGAAGACGGTATCCGGGCGAACGCTGATGAACTGGCTGGCACTATCGAGCACGAAATATTCACCGGCCAGGGCGTCGCCCAGATTGACCTCGGTCGGAACGACGCCAGTGACATCAAAGCTGGTCAGCACCAGCTCGTACTCGCCAAACGGTGCGTCGGGCTGAAGCTCGAACAGCAAGCTGACATCGATTGAATCGGGCGCGACAACATTAGCCACGGTGGTGCCGGAAAGGCTGCGGATGTAGTCGGCCGGATCGGTGGTGAAGCTGACGAACAGCTCGTCATATTGGGCCGCCGAAATCGGGTTGCCACTGGCATCCAGAATGGTGAAGACGTTGAAGATCTGGTCGATACTGCCGGCGACATCGTCGTGGCTGAACCGAGCCAGCTCATCGCCGGTCTGGCTGTCGCCCGGCGCATAGCCGGCAGCCAGACCAACAAGCTCTACGGTGAGGCTATCTTGCCCCTCGAGAATGACCTCGCCCAGATCATTGTTGACGAAACGGTCGACGATTCGATCGCGAGTGGCCTGGCGCTGGGCGGCGGTCTGATCCGCGCCGGCAACGCCATCCCAGATATTGCCCTGGGCATCAACATCGGTGAAGAACGGCTGGGCCTCCGACTCGGCCAGGCCGAAGTCGACCAGGCCATCGGTGTCGTCCAGCACGATGTACTGGGCCAGGCTGCCATCGAAAATGTTGGGCGCGGTTCCGCCAAGGCGCAGATCGCCGAAGCTGGCGGTTGTGCTGCCTGAGCCCACGCTTTCGCAGCAGTTCAGATTATCGAAGACGATCGCGGTGCCAGGCTCCACGCCGCCCAGGAAGTCATTGCCATCAACAGCGATATCGACTTCCAGCGGCGCGATGTAGTTGGAGGCGTTGACCCGGTTGCTGACCACCAAGTGCTGGTAGGCCAGGCCAGTGGCCGGCGCAAACTGGTTGCCAGTAATTGCCAGGGCCGGGTAGTTCTCGGCACGGACGGCCGTGGTATGACCCGTGAATTCGTTGTCGCTGACCGTGGTGGCGATGCTGTTCGGGTTGTTCTGCAGGCGCAACGAGGACTGGCCGCCGGCCAGCGCCTGGACCAGGTCCGCATCCGGCAGGAAGCGGTTGTTGCTGATCAGGGCTGGAGCGGTCGGGTTGAACTCGTTGAACTGCAAGCCGCCGCCACGGAACGTGTTGTCGTCAACCACGATTTCTCCACCCAGAACAAAGCGGATGATGGCGTCATGACTGAAGGACTGGATGTCGTTGCCGGTCAGCGTGCCGTGCACGGTATCCATCGCGACACCGGCGCGGAAGAATCCGGCGATGCCGACACCGGCCGGATTGGCCACGATGTCGTTGTTCTCGATGGTCACAGGACCGAAGCCACTTCCGACCGAATCCGGTCGCACGGACAGGTTCAGGCCAATCGCATTGCGCACACCGAATGGAACCAGGGCAGATGGATCGCTGGGTTCAGCACTGATCCGGTTATTACGAATGACCAGGCCGGCGGCATTACCCACCGAACGGATACCTTCGCCAATAAAGCTCTGATCGACGATCAGGTCGAAGCCATCGATGACAACATCCTGAGCCTGAACCCGAATCAGGCTGGACTCGGCCGGCACGCTGCCGAAGGTGATGACCGGACGATCGGCGCCGCTCGGGTCACCTTGCAGGGTAATGGACTTGTTGACCAGAACGGTTTCTTCGAACGTCGCCGCACCAACTTCAATCACGTGCCCAGCTTCGGTATCCGCGGCATCAATCGCATCCTGAATGCTGCAGAAGAACTGGTCTGTGGAGACGTTGACGACCTGCCCGCTCGGGTCAGGCGCTCCAGCTTGGGCAACGTCCCTCTGGTCAATGCTATTGCCACTGAACAGATTGTCAGCAACCAAGGCGCAGACCACCGGGCTGTTACCGCGGCCGAAATAGTCGTCATCCAGGTTGCCTTGATCGCCGTCGACATTCGTATTCGGTGTGTAAGGCAGGTGTCCGGACTGGCGCTGAATGCCAACATCGTTGTCGTCGACGGTATTGTCAAACACGCGGATGTTGGTGCCTTCGACGACGATCCCGAAGCCGTCACTGAAGGATGCCGCATTGTCCTGGCGATAACCGCTGACGGTGTTGTTGCGCACGATCACGCCGGTAGGAATGTCGACGTTGTTTGCGCCGGCTACCCAGCCGCGCCGGAAAACGGCGATGCCGGCCAGGTCGCGCAAGTCGGTAACACTGCTGTTCAGGCTGACCTGGTTGTCGCGCACAACAACGGCACCATCGGCACTCTCGTCGAGCGTGGTGGAGCCATCGGGCAGCTTGACCTCGATACCGAAGCGACCGTTGTCGGTCACGGTGTTCTCGGCAATCAGGTTGGGACCGGCACCGCTGGTCAAACCAACCACGCCGATCCCGTTGTCGCCGTTGCCGGTGACCGTGTTGTTAGTGATGGTCACGCCAGAGGCGGTGCCATCCTGCAGTTCGATACCGCAGCAATTGTTGCCGCTGACGGTATTGCCGCTGATAGTGATATTGGTCTTGAAGCCATTCCAGATCACGATGCCACGTGTGGTCGAGTTGGTAACCGTGGAATCAGTGATGCTGACGTTATCGACCGGGCCATTCAGGTAAATGCCGCCGCCAGCGCCGGATGCCAGGCAGCTGTCCACCTCAACATCATGGATGGTCGTGTTGTGGTTCGACAGTGCACCGAAAATGCAGTTGCCGCCGAAGTTCTGTACGCGAAGTTCGCGAATGGTTACGCCGGCCTGACCATTGGGAATGGTGATGCCATTCCCGGCGGCACCGCCGCCTTCGATCACGGTATCGGGCCCGGCACCCGCGATGGTGACGGCCTTGTTGACCACGATATTCTCCTCGTAGGTCGCCGCACTTCCGGTCAGGGTTTCGCCATCCAGGGTGTCCGGATCATTGATGGCATCGCTGAAGCTGGGGAATATCGCACCGTCACTGAGACGGGTAACCGGAGAAGCAAAGCCGTCGCAGGCACCTTCAACAGACGTTTGCCAGGGCTCGAAGTCAATCTCGCCGGCGACTGCACTGCCAGATCCACTGCCATCGCCCGACGGGCCGTCCGCCGCACCCCACCAGTTGCAGGATGCGTCAACACTCTTGCCGGCGATGGAGTTCACTACGCCGCTGGCGTTCGATCCAAGGAACTGATTGTTCGTGATCTCGTTATCCAGGACCGCTTCGTTGCGCCCGCCGGCTATGACCAAAATACCGATCGCGTCGTCTGTATTAAAGACGTTGTCTTCGATCGCGTTGCCGGTCACTTCGTAGAGATCGATCCCGCGTTGCTGGCCATCAACGTCGACGACATTGAAGACGTTGTTGCTGATGACGTTGTTATTGGTCAACAGATTCAGCCCGCGCGGGCCATTGAATTGGTTGCCGGTCAGATCAAGCACGCCATCAAGCGCGCTGGCCGAGACCAGGCTGGCCGCAGACTGGTTGAAGACATTGCCGCTGATCGTCGCCTGGGTAACCTGGGCGTTGCCGATCGAGAAGCCCCGCTGGCCGCTGAGGGTTGAATCCAGCAGGACCAGTTCGTGGCCTGAGCCCGTGCCCACACTGATCAGGAAATACGTGGTGGTGAAATCCACCACCAGGTTGCGCAGCTCAAGCGTGCCATTGATCCGGGCACCGTTGTTGACCAGGCTGGCCTGCTCGAGCCGGAAGCCATCGATCGCCAGGTCGGCCACGGTTGGCGTGCCGCCGCCAAAGCCCAGGCTGCCAATGATGATCGACTCATCCGTAACGCTGGCAGCGTCACGCGGACCGGCCACACCGGCACCCACGCCGGCCTGGGCGCCCAGCAGGATGAGTCCGTTACGGTTGGATAAATCCAGGTTTTCAGTAAAGCTCCCGGCGGCCACGGCAATGGTGGCACCGTCCTCGGCAGCATTGATGGCGGCCTGGATGGACATGGCGTCTTCAACCTGGAAAGGACCGCCCAATTCACGAGCAAAGACGAGCGGTTGCAGCGCCGGATCGCCAGCAATAAAGGCTTCGGCGACGTCTACCGCGTTGGCCAGGCTCGTTTGATAGAACAAGGAAATCTGACCTATGCCCGTCGCATGGGTCAGGCCCGAGGGCACAGCGACATTGGCAATGCTGCCGGTCGTGGTCTGCTCATAAACCGGGATTGGCTCGGCTGCGCTGAAGTTGTCCGTGATGGTGACATCGCTGGTGCCATCAGGGGAACAGGTGGCTGAATTGGAGAAAATGCCAACGCCGGCGCTGAATCCGCCTGCAAAGGCATTGCCTGAGGTCGTCAGACCATCAATGGTGACATTGTTGCTGTTAGTGATCGACACGCCAGTGCCGGTGTTATTAAAGGCAGAAATATCGGCCAGAGTGGCGTTGTCCGAACAATTCAGGGCAAAGCCGCTGCCGCCACCATTCTGCACGGTGGTGTTTTCGATGGTCAGGCCATCGCTGCCCGGTGACTGATGGATGCCAAAGGTCCCGGCGCCATCGACCTTCAGGTTGCGCACTTCGACATCAACACTTTGGATGGACACACCGAAGTTGGCCGAGGTGGACGTCAGGGTGAACCCGTCACCGTCCAGGCTCAGCGGCTTGTTCAAGGCAACCAGCCCCTCAGTGATGTCGGTTGCCAGCTGTACCGTGGCGCCAACATCAGCGGCATCCACGGCTTGAGCAATGGTGGAGAAGATCGTGGTCTCGACACCCGTGACGACCACCGCCTGATCGAAAGCGTTATCCGCCAGCGCCTGATCGATCAGTCCGCTGTCATCGAAAGACGTGCGCAGCTGGATATCGTTATTGGCCAGGGTGTTTCCGGCAATGGACACATCAACCGAATCGGCTGCACCAAAACCCAGGGCAATGCCAATGGCGCTGTCCTCGATAGTGTTGCCGCTGATAGTCGCGGAACTGGGTGGGGAGGTGCCAAAGAATGTGGAAACAAGGATCCCGCCTGAAACAGATCCATCAGCAGAGGCAATACCTCGATTGTCACGGATCTCGTTATTCGTGATGGTGGCCGCACCGCTGGCGCCAATTTCTACCGCGTAGTCGAGGAAATCTCCATCACCCTTGCCCTGGAAAAGATTGTCACTGATCGTTGCCGTGGCTTCGGTTCCCTTGACCAAAATAGCGACGCGGCCGATCTGCTCGAAGTCCGAATCGGTCACCGTCAACGTACTGGCAGCCAAGCCGGGAGAGGCGTGGCTGTCGCCACCGGCACCACCGGCAACAATGCCACCAAAGCTGAGCACCGCGTTCCCGCGATACTGGGACTCCTGGATATTCCGGAAACTGACGCCCTCGATCGACGTCTGGCCATGATTACGCAGACCCTGCCGCACCAGTTGCGATCCGCCATCCAGAATGAGATCGGCCAAGCGAAAATCGACGTTTTCACTCACCAGTATCCAGGCGTCAGCCGAATTGGCACCGGGCAAATCAGAGGCCGGCGAAATGACTGCCCGATCGACAAGATCCGCACCCTGGATTTCCAGATTCCGGTCGATCAGGATCTGGCCCGACGTTTCATGTTCACCGCGAACAAACACCTGTCCATCCGCCGCTGCTGCGTTAATACCCGACTGCAAATCATCGAAGGCATCGATCCCGAAGACAACGGTGACCGTGCTGGCATCGGGCAGCGTAAAGCTGAGCGTGTCGCCGGGTTGGGCGCCCTCATAGGCGTCATCCACGTACACGACGTCAACCGGGTTGGACTGAACCGGCAAGGTCACGCTGTCGGAAAAATAAATCACGCTGCCGCTGGCAGCGTTGGCAAAACTTGAATCCAGGCTCTCGACGGAAATCTGGGCCTGGTAAAGATCATTGGGGAAATTGGCCCGCAGCGAAATGGCCTCATCAAAATCCGGACCAACCGCGAAACCAGGCACACCACCTGAGCCATCACGGCCGAGGAACCAGCCGTCGCGACCGATTGCACCATGGAACCCGCTGCCGGCCCAGGCCAGCTCGACCCAGGCGCCATCGGCCCAGTACTCGAGACGCAACTCGGGCACGCCGGATTTCGCGGCATCATCAATGCCGTCAACTTCAACCCACAGCAATACGTTCTCGATAGTGCCAGCACCGTCGTTGCTCAACTCGGCCGTGAAATGCGCCCAACCCGACTCCAGTGGCGGCACGGGATCAACCAGCCCGGTCGAAACTGCCACCGACAGGTCGGCCTCCAGCCGACTCAAGGCAAAGGCCGCCATCGATTCGGCATGCGTCTCCACTCCGCCTGCCTGAAGTGGGTCGCCGCCGAGAACATTCAGAATCTGACCGTCCGGCTGTTGCAGCACTGCCAGGAAAGAGGTGGCAGAAGTCAGATTGCTGGCGAAGGTGGCACTATCCAGCGTTTCCCACCCGAGTACAGAAAAAGCGGTCGCCTGGGAAACCGGCGTTGTACTACCCGTGCTACCCGGCATTCCGCCGCTTGGGAGTTGGTAGCCAGCCAGCAGACTCGCCAGGCCTTCAGTAGTCGTTGCCGACGCCCATATGCCCGCCTGCGGGTTCAAATCCTCGCCGGCAATGGCGCCCGCCCAGACGGCACCCGTCAGACCGAACAAATCGAGCGGAAAGTCACCTTCGTTGTCGACCAATTCCAGGACGCCAACAATGGCGTCATCAATCTGCTGCCGGATGGCTGGTTGTGCACTTCGACTGGCAGCAACGCTGACGAACCCAAGGTCCCAGGCAGCAAGGGCGACAATGTTGGCATTGAGGCGGTTACCAACGACGGCCGCCGCATAATCAGCCGCATTCCAATCAGCGTCTGGGCCGTAGGTGCCGGCCGCCAAGGGGCCCCAGTATTCAGCATCAATTTCTTCTCGATACTTTGGATCACCGGAGACACTGCTCAACTCGACGAAAAACAGAGCGTCGGCAGCAGAAAAACGACGGCTGCCATTTGCGAAGGTGTTGGGGTTGTCGAACAAGAAATCGCCCGCTTCCACGGCCGCGGTCAGGAAGTCGGTATTCCCGGTCCGTCGCCAGGCATACAGCAGGCCAAGACCAATGGGAGCCTGAATATTTGCCTGGGTTGCCGTGGTTCCGGGCGACCAGGGAAAACCACCGTTCGGCTGTTGCTGGGTCAGGAGCCAGGACCCGGCATCTTCAAGGAAGGAGAGGTCGGCACCGCGCGGCAGGGCCGGCGAAGGCTCATCCCGCACATCGGGTACGGCCACGAGCGGCGCAAATGTCTGAAAACCACCGAGATCGGGCCCGGGACTGACCGGGCCGACGACGCCATCATCAAACCCGGAATCGAACCGAGTCTCAGCGGTGGTTGCTCCAATGAGAGCAACGACGAAAACCAGGCCGAGAAGCCCCCTAAGAACAGACGAGTTGATGTTCATTTGATTCCCCAAAAAGCGGACCACGCCCGAAAGCCGCAGCCCAGTGCTTAACACTGCGAGAGAGTGCAAGGGGGACCAAAGTGGTCCGAAAAGGTCAGTGAAAGCCGGATTCCGGCACCCCTTTTTTTTGCCCAGCCAACTCCCTCGGGCCGGCAGTTTGATGGCGGCTTCCCTAAACCAACCAACAAATCGCCTAAATCAAATTAGCACCGAACCGTGGAAGTTTCAAACCCCCTACTTTGGCTCGAAAGCAAGGACAGGCCCGACTCAAAGCAGAACGAGCACGCCCGGCCTGTGTCGGAACCGGCTCGTATTCCGGGCGCAATGGTTTCTGCCCAGCCTCGAAAAACCAGCCGCGGCTGAAGACATGATGCGGTCAAAACGCTGCGCGAATGCCCCCTGGAAAAGGCAACTCGGCCCAGGGCTGGTCGCAGCGACCCGCCAGCTCGATGGGACCAGCCACGGCATTCCGATGAAACTCGTGGTCACCAGGGATCATGGCTGCGGCAGAGGTCATCTCGGTAACCGCTGTAAAGGTCCCATCGGGCTGGACATGGAGCATCGGGAGGCCTTCGCCGCGTCGGTTTCGATCATTGGGGCCACCCTGGAAGGATGAGTTGGCCATGCCTTCATCATCGAACACGTTGATGTCCAGACTGGCCCGGTCCATGCCCCGGTAACGATAAAACCGCAGGTCGCGACGAGCCTCCTCCTCATCAACCACGCGCCGATGACCTGAAAGCTGCACGCGCCAGCCATTGGCCATGGTGCCTTCGCCGCTGAACTGGGCGTTGAACAGGCGTGAAGCCATGATCGGCGGCACCTCGCCGTCATGATCAATCACACCAGGCCCGAAGCATTCAATCTCCAGCAGGATGGTCTCGCCATTAACAACCAGCGTGGCCGTGCCTGCTTCCGGCAAGACCAGGTCGTGCAGGTCTACCCAACCGTCTTCCGCGCTCATGGTGATGATTTCGTCGCTGTCTTCGGCTTGGGATGCACTGCTGCGTTGCGCTGGCTCGGAGGCGGTGGCAGCGGTGTCATCAGCATCGCCACCGCAGGCCGCCAGCGTCAGGGCGGCAATAGCGACGGCGAGAATGGCGATCAGGTAGCTGAATTTCATGCGGTGGCCCTCTTGGTTATTTGATTGACTTGCCGCCAACTCGCCTTTCGATGCCCAGACGCATTGACGACTCGTAACCTTGATACGCCCTATTTGCGCCAAAGCGGCCAAATGGTCATCACGGGATGATCAGCAACAGCAGCAGCAAGCTGCCCAGCAGGAGCAAGACGATCAACAACGACAGCCAGACCAGGGTCCACCAGGGGAAGCGCCTGGGCGGCTCGGTTTCGAGCTGCTCATGAAGCCAGCTTCGGAGCAATTCGGTATTGCGGGTATTGGCCTTGAAAATGGCATCGAAGGCGTCACCGATGATTGGCAACAAACCGCCAACGAACTCGACCAGCATGTTGCGGATCATGCGCAGCTGCACACCGCGACTGGCCTTGACCTTGCGTGCCTCATACAAGACATACAGCGACAGCACCAGGCCGATAAAATCGCCCAGCACCGGCACCAGGCCAATCAGCGGGCTCAGGCCAAACCGGAACTGGGTAAACGGCACGCGGAAATTGCTGTCGGTCCAGTAACTGAAGCGGTCCAGCCGGGCCAGGGTATCTTGCTGCTGTTTTTGAACCTGCGCGTCCATGAATGCTTGTCTCGAGAGTGCAACCGAATTGTCATAAAGCCCTGTTAGCGTGTCGGGCTGGTTCATTATCAATGGCCGATCATCGACCATGCGCGCTCGCCAGACACTGCTGCTGATTGCACTGCTGCTGTGCCCACTGGCCTTCGCCGGTGACGCCACCGAGCGCGCCGAGCCACTTTACCCGCCCCTGCCTTACGTTGAAGGCTTTCCTTCCCAGCCCATCCGCCTGATTGTCTACACCAGCCCGGGCGGCTTGATTGATGTGACGGCGCGGCGCTTTGCCCGCATTGCCCAAGACGTGGCCGACCACCCTTTCGCGGTCATCAACCGACCGGGCGGCGGCGGCATTGTCGCATTCGAAGAAGCACTGCGTGAGCCTGCCGATGGTCACCGACTGCTGGCCGTCACCCGTTCGAACATCTCCCGCATGGTCGTTACCGGTCGCGAGGACCTGATCGAGCGCATCCACTGGCACTCCTACATCATGGACAACCCCCATGTGCTGATCACCAACAGCGACGAAGGCGCTGCCGATTGGCCCTCCTTGCTGGCCGCCACCACCGATCAGGGCGTCCAGCAGCGCTGGCTGGGCGTGGACATCGGCGGCGTGAAACACCTTTCCGGCGTCAGCATTGCCGAAACCGCCGGCGTGGACATGCGCTGGATTCCCTACGGCAGCGGTGGCGAAGCGGTGGCAGCCCTGCTGGGTGGCCTCGGCTCGGCCTATCTGGGCAACCCGCGCGATGCGCTGGCCTCGCCGCGCCTGCGCGTAGTGGTGGTGGCCGCCGACGAGCGCCTGCGCGAATTTCCCGACGCGCCGACCTTTGCCGAGTTGGGCGTCGACGGCCTGGAAGATGAACTGATCTGGCGCGGTTTTGCCTTTCGCAAGGGCATTCCCGATGAGGTCCAGGCCTGGTACGACGCGCTGATTCGCCAGGTACTGCACGACCCGCGCTGGGTCAGCGCCTGGCAGCATGAGGCTGTCAACCTGCGCTACCGCGGCCATGCGGAATTCACCCGCGTGGTGGAACGCGACCGCGATGAGTTTCGTCGCCTGCTGGCACAGCTTGAACTGCTGCCTGACGACCAGCCACCCAGCGGGCTGCAACGGTTAAGCGAAGGTACATGGCTGGCCGCAGCCGGCGGACTGGCTGTGTTGTTCATCGTGGGCCTTGGAGCCGGACTGGGACGCACCCGGTGGCGCGCGAACTGCGGCGAAATCCTGCTGCTGGGCAGCCTTGCGCTGACGGTACTGCTGGCAGGCGTCATGACTCTCCAGCTACCGCCGCGCAGCGTCGCCGATCCGATTGGCCCTGGCGGTATTCCGGCGGTGTGGCTGCTTGCCCTGGCGCCGCTGCTGGTCTGGCAGATGGTGGCCGTCTTTCGTTCGCCGCCCGGCCAAGCCGAAAAAACCGACAGCCTGCGCCTGTGGATTACCGTGGGCTTGTTCACGCTCAGTCTGGTGCTGATGCCGCTGCTGGGCTATCTGTTGGTGTGCCTGCTGTACATCCCCGCGCTGACCTGGTTCCTCGGCTATCGGCGCGTGGGGGTCATTGCGGTACTGACCACGGCCTGGTTGCTGTTTTCCGAGGTGGTCTTTCAGCGCCTGATGCACGTTGACCTGCCACGCGGGGCCTTGCTGCCGTGGTAACCCGCCAGACAAGAGGCCTTCTTGATGATTGAGTCGCTGTTCGGCGGGTTAGGCACGGTCATGGCGCTGGTACCGCTGATCACCATTGTGGTTGGCATCGTGCTGGGCATTCTGATTGGCGCCATGCCCGGCCTTTCGCCGTCGATGGGCGTGGCCCTGATGGTGCCGTTTACCTACGGCATGTCGCCCACGCTGGCGCTGATTTTGCTGGTGGGCATCTACATCGGCTCAAGCTACGGCGGCTCGATTACCGGCATCATGGTCAATGCGCCCGGCACGCCATCGGCCGTGGTCACCGCCATCGATGGCTATGCACTCACCCGCCAGGGCAAACCCTCCACTGCGCTGGGCACGTCCATCATTGCCTCCTCGGTCGGCGGCATGTTTGGCACGCTGATTCTCATCCTGTTTTCCGTGCCGCTGGCCGCCGCCGCGGTGCGCTTCCATCCGTCGGAATACTTTGCCTTTGCCCTGTTCGGCATGGCCACCATTGCTACCCTGGCTGGCGAGAACTGGGGCAAGGCCTTTATCGCCATGCTGGTCGGCCTGCTGATTGCCACGGTTGGCACCGACCCGATTTCCGGCCACGAACGCTTTACCTTTGGTTTCACCGCCTTGTCGGACGGCTTCTTGCTGATTCCGGCGCTGATTGGCATGTTCGCCCTGAGCGAGGTGTTTCGCGGCATTGAAAAAGGCGAATTCAAGCTGGAAAAACTGGGCAAGGTATCGGACAAATGGCCGCGTTTTGCCCACTACTGGAAGCTGAAGTGGGTCACGCTGCGCTCCGGTGCCATCGGCACGCTGGTCGGCGTGTTTCC
The DNA here is from genome assembly GCA_003567685.1 of Gammaproteobacteria bacterium. Classification (GTDB taxonomy): domain Bacteria; phylum Pseudomonadota; class Gammaproteobacteria; order Xanthomonadales; family Wenzhouxiangellaceae; genus Wenzhouxiangella. The sequence goes on along the minus strand of PWYW01000072.1, from coordinate 11,024 downwards.
CGGCGCCGGCGCCACCATTGGTTCCTTTATCAGCTACGGCCTGGCCAAGCGCTTCAGCAAGCAACCCGAGCAATTCGGCCAGGGCAGCGCGGAAGGCGTGACCGCCTCGGAGGCAGCCGATTCCGGCTCGGTGGGCGGGGCGATGGTGCCCTTGCTGGCGCTGGGCATTCCCGGTAGCGCCCCCACCGCCGTGCTGATTGGCGCCATGATGATTCACGATCTCACCCCCGGCCCGCAGCTGTTCCTGCGTAACCCGGAAATGATCTACGCCATCTTTGCGGCCATGCTGGTTGCCCAGTTCGTCCTGCTGTTTGTTGGCCTGGCTGGCGGCCGCCTGTGGGTGAAGGTCGCCAACATTCCCAAGGAACTGCTCTACGTATTGATCACGATGATGGCGCTGATCGGTTCCTTCGCGGTTCGTAACACGCTGTTTGACGTGTTCTGCTGCCTGGGCTTTGGCCTGCTGGGCTGGTGGATGCGCCGCCACGGCTACCCGCTGGCGCCGGTCATCCTGGGCCTGGTGCTGGGCAGCATCGCCGAAACCAACTTCCGGCGCGCCCTGATGATGGACGGCTGGACCATCTTCTTCTCGCGCCCGGTGACGCTCACGCTCATCATCCTGGCCGCCCTGTCCTTCCTGATCCCCATGACCAACCGCATCCGCGCCATCCGCCACCGGGCCTGATGCGCTTGCCAGCCCAACGTCAACTCAGCCACGAAAACGCCCTGGCTGAATCGGTCGCCGCGCTAAACTCCTGAGTCTTGTCGGTTGCGCGACGACACGCGCTTCTGGCCGGCTTATCCAGGAGACGACTCATGAGCCAGACCCGGGCACTGATCGACACGCTGAAAAGCATGCTTCGCAGCCAGGGCCATACCTATGCCGACTGCGCCCGGTGGTTGGATCTGTCGGAAGCCAGCGTCAAGCGGCTGTTCTCGAAATATCAGTTCAGCCTGGACCGATTGGAGATCTTGTGTACCCATCTGGGCATGGACTTCATCGAACTGGCCCGACAGATGGACTCTCGCCAGCATCGGGTCAGCCAGTTGAGCGAAGATCAGGAACAGGCGCTGGTCAAAGAGCCCCGCCAGTTGCTGGTGGCGGTTTGCCTGCTCAACCACTGGCCGCCGGAGACCATTCTCGAGAGCTATCAGTTGAGCCCGAACGAGCTTCAGGTGACTCTCGGCAAGCTGGATGGCATCGGTTTGATCGAGCTGATGCCCGGCAACCGCGTGCGCTTGAAGGTCAAGCGAGACTTTCGCTGGCGAAGCGGCGGACCCATCGAACGACTGTTTCGCGAACACATGCAATCGGAATTTCTGCGGGATGACTTTGACCAGCCATCCGAATGCCGCCTGGTGGTCAGCGGCATGCTGAGCCCCGCAGCCCGCGCCGAACTCAACAAGCGCTTGCGCCAGCTTGTTGAGCATTTCAATGATGTCCACCTGAAGGGCCTTGATTTGCCGCAGCAGGAGCGAGAGGGCACCACCCTGCTGCTGGCCATGCGTTCCTGGGAACCTTCATTTTTTGCCCGATTCAGGCGCGACTGAATCCGGCGGGAACGCGGCTTTGACCAACCGGCTGGTAGCGTAAGGAGCAGTTTGCATTCAGATTCTCTCCATGACCCAGCCCGCCATCAAGCAGATGAAGCTTTACACCCATGTCGAACGGGTACGACGTGAGCTGAAAGTGCGCGGGCTGGACCAGATCCCCCGGCTTGACCCGACGGCGCTGGAAACCGTCGACCAGTTGCACTATCTGGGCGTCGCCGCGATTGAAGCCGCCCTGAAAGTGCTGGCGCTTGGCCCGGACAAGCGCGTACTGGACGTGGGTGCCGGCCTGGGCGGCCCGGCGCGGGTACTGGCTGAACGCAGCGGCTGCTCGGTCACCGCCGTGGAACTGCAGGCGGATCTGAACGACCTGGCGTCCGAACTGACCGAGCGCTGCGGCCTGAGCGCGCAGATAGACCACCGCTGTCGCGACATTTTTGACCTGAAGCCCGAGGGAGAAGGCTTCGATGCCCTGGTCAGCTGGCTGTGCTTCCTGCACATCGACGACAAGCCGGCGCTATTTGCTCACTGCCGCCAACTGCTCAAGCCCGGCGCGCTGATCTACATTGAAGATTTCACTCTGGAGCGCACGCCCAGCCCGCGCGAGCGCGACCTTCTGGCCAACGACGTTTACTGCCGCACGCTGGTGTCGGCCGCCGACTACGCGGCCGCGCTGGACCGGAACGGCTTCAAGCTGATTGAGCAGCATGACATGACGCGCGCCTGGCGCCATTTTGTTCAGGCCCGACTGGCCGATTTCGAGAGCGAGCGCTGGCGCTTCCAGACCTTGCACGGCGCCGAGGCCTACCGGGCACTGCACCATTTTTACGCCGCCGTTGTCGAACTGTTCGACGGCGCGGCCCTGGGCGGAACCCGCCTGCTTGCCCGCGCCCACTGACACTTCCCCACAGGAGCCTTTAACCAATGAGCCAACGCCATTTTGACCAGGCCCCCGGCCTTTGCCAGAGCGCCGACCCGGCGACGAAGGACTACGTTTTCAACCAGACCATGTTGCGCATCAAGGACCCGGAACGCAGCCTGGATTTCTACACCCGCATCATGGGCATGCAGCTGGTACGACGGCTGGATTTCGAGGAAATGAAGTTCAGCCTGTACTTCCTGGCCTATCTCTCCGACGAGCAAGCCGCCGAAGTACCCGCCGACGATGCCCGGCGCACCACCTTTACCTTTGGTCGCGAAGCCATGCTGGAATTGACCCACAACTGGGGCAGCGAAGACGACCCTGACCTGAGCTATCACGACGGCAACGCCGAGCCGCAGGGCTTCGGCCACATCGGCGTGGCCGTGCCGGACGTCTACGCCGCCGCCGAGCGCTTCGAGAAACTGGGCGTGGAATTCGTCAAGAAACCCGACGACGGCAAGATGAAAGGCCTGGCCTTCATCAAGGACCCGGATGGCTACTGGATCGAAATCCTTCAGCCAAACATGATTGAAAAACAGGGCGGCTGAGGCGTTGTCATCCCGGCCGGCGCTGCCACTTGTCATCCTGGTCGGCGCCACCCCGCTGTCATCCCGGACTGCCCGGAGGGCAGAGCCGGGATCCCAGGCGGGATGACAACTCAGGCAAAGACGCGAGCGCGGAGGAGGACCTGGCGGGTCCAGTCGCGCAGGTTGTCGAGCAGCACGTAGACGAACGGCACGACGATCAGGCTGATGACGGTGGAGAACGCCAGGCCGCCGATAACGGCGCGGGCCATCGGGAAGTACGGCGGGCCTTCGCCGCCGATGCGGGTGTTGCCCATGGCCAGTGGAATCATCGCCAGGATGGTGGTCGCGGCGGTCATCAGGATCGGGCGCAGGCGGTCGCGGCCGGCCTGGACGACGGCGGCATCGCGCGCCAGGCCACGCCGCCTCAGGTTGTTGACGTGGTCGATCAGCACGATGCCGTTGTTGACGACAATGCCCATCAGCACCAGCATGCCGATCATGGCCATCAGCGACATGCTGGTGCCGGTGAGGAAGAAGAACCAGTACACGCCGACGAAGGAAAACAGGATCGAGGTGATGATCGAGACCGGAAACAGCGTGGACTCGAACAACGCGGCCATGACGATGAAGATCAGCGCCAGTGCCAGCAGCATGTTGAAGACCATCTGGTTCATGGCCTCCTGGTCCTGCTGGAAGGCCTGGCCGAAACTCCAGGAGTAACCCACCGGCAGGCTGACCTGCTCCATCATCGCCGCCATGGCCGGGCGGGCTTCCATCATGGTGGTGCCGCGCAGGTTGGCCTGGACGTTGAGGCTGGTTCGGCGGTCCTGGCGGAAGATGTTTCGCGGGCCGGGCTCGACCACCAGGTCGGCCACGGCGCCTAAGCGAATCCGCTCGCCCCGGTTGTTGACCAGCGACAGATCAGCCAGCTGCGCGGCGTTCTGGCGATCGGCATCGTGAAACTCCAGGCGCATTACCAGCTCGCCTTCCGGCCCGCGAAATTCGTTGAGCGCCTGCCCGCGCATGCCCACGCTGATGGCCTGGGCGATTTCGGCGGTGCTCAGGCCGGCGTTGAAGGCCCGCTCGGGGTCGACGCGAACGCGAAGCTCATCGCCGCCGGCGGTGGCGCCCGAGCGCACATCGACCAGGCCGTCGATGGTCGATAGCAGCCGCACCACCTCCTCGGCCAGGCCGAACAGCACCTCGGTGGATTCGCCCTCCAGGCGCAGACTCAGCGACTCGGCCCCGGCACCGCGCTGGAATTCGAACGAGGGGCTACCGATGGCTATGGGCGGCAAGGCGTCGCGCACCCGCTGGCGGATTTCCTCGTTTGACAAACGCCGATCCTCGCGCAGGATCAGCGTGGTCTCGGCGCGGCTGTCGTTGTAATAGCTGTACAGCGACTCGAACTCGAAATCGTCCTGGTTGGCGCGCAGGGTGTCCTCGATCAGGTCGACGGCGGCGCGCACGGTTTCCAGGCTGTAGCTGCCGGCCACGTTGTAGCGAAGCATCAGCCGGTCGCTTTCGGTCTGGCCGAACATGTCCTGCTGAACCTTGCCCATCGGCACGACGACCGAGAACAGCAGGGCCAGCACCAGTAAGGCCGAGGTCCAGCGGTGGGCCAGGCTCCAGCCCAGGCAGCGAGCATAGACGTCGGTCAGGCGACGCAGCCAGGCACCGCGCCGGCGGTCGGCCGGGGCGCGAACCTTCAGGGCCAGCAGGGGAATCACGGTCTGGGCAATCAACAGCGAGGCCAGCAGGGCCACCGTAATGGTGTAAGCCACGTGCGACAGGAACAGGGTGACTTCGTTCTGGCCGCCGAAAATGTTGGGCAGGAAGACAATCACCGTGGTAATGGTGCCCGCAGTGATCGCCAGCGCGACTTCGCGCACGCCCAGCAGCGTGGCCCGACCGGGCTGGTCCGGGAACTGTTCCTTCTTGCGATAGATACTCTCGGTGACCACCACGGCGTTATCGACCAGCATGCCGATGGCCAGCATCAGGCCCATCATGGTCAGGATGTTGAGGGTCAGACCCAGCATCCACATCGCACCCAGGGTCATCAGGATGGCCGCCGGCACCGAGAACATCACGATCAGCGTGGTCGCCCACTGGCGCAGGAACACATACAGCACCAGCATCGACATCAAGGCACCGAGCAGGCCGGCCATGGCCAGGTCCTTCAGCGAGGTCACCACCGCCTCGGCCTGGCTGAACAGCACGTACAGGCTGATGCCGGCCATGTCCGGCAACGCATTGATGGCCTCGATTTCCTCGAACACCGCGCGACTGACGTCGACCAGGTTGGCGCCGGACTCGGCGAAGACGTCCAGCGACACGGCGAAATGGCCGTCCAGCAGGCGGCCGTAGCGCATTGGCGGGGATTCCAGTACCACATCGGCCACATCACCCAGGCGCAGACCGCGCTGGTTGATCGGCAGGGCGCGGATTTCGTCCAGGCTGCGGAACTCGCCCTGGGGCGCAACGCGCACCCGCAGCCCGGCCGCCCGGTCGTCCAGGTAGCCACCCGAGCGCGAGAAATTGGCCTGGCGAAGCCGCTCGCTCAATTCGTTCAGATCGACCTGGTGGGCAGCTACGCGGTCGGCATGCAGCAGAATGCGCACCTCGCGCGCCTGCACGCCGTCCAGCGATACCTGGGCCACGCCGTCGAGGCGCTCCAGGCGCTGGCGCACGTGGCGGTCGAGCAGCTCGTAGGATTCGGACAAATCCCGGCTGGAGCCAATCCGGAGCCCCAGGATCGGGTCGTCCATGTTGGTGAACTTGCGAACGAACACCCGCTCGACGTCGTCGGGCAGCAGGTGGCGAATGCCGTCGATCTTGTCGCGCGCCTCGACGCCCCGGGCATCCATGTCGGCATCCCAGCCAAAGAACATGAACACGGTCGACTGATCCTGGCTGGAATTGGAGTTCATCCGCTGGACACCCGACATGGTCGAGAGCACTTCCTCGATCGGCCGGGTGATCAGCCGCTCGACTTCCTCGGGCGTACTGCCCTGGTAGGGCACCTGCACCATCATGCCGGGGAAGTCGATGTCGGGGAAAAACTCCAGCGGCAGCATTCGAACCGCAATCACCCCAAGCAGCGCGAAACTCAGGAACACCATGCCGGTGGTCACCGGCCGGCGAATCGCCAGGCGGGCCGCGCTCATGCCGGGCTGGCCTGCTGTTCGGCCAGGGCCAGGTCGGCCTCGGTCTGGCGGCGATCCAGCAGGCTGTAGACCACCGGAATCACGAACAGGGTCAGCAGGGTGGCCAGCAGCAGGCCGCCGATCACGGTCAGCGCCATCGGTGCACGCATCTCGGCACCCTCGCCCAGGCCCAGCGCCAGCGGCAACAGGCCCAGCGTGGTGGTCAGCGTGGTCATGATGATGGGACGAAGGCGGGCCCGGCCGGCCTCGATGATGGCGGTCTGGCGGACCAGGCCGTCTTCGCGCAGCTGGTTGATGCGGGTGATCAGCACGATGGCATTGTTGACGACGATCCCAACCAGCATGATCAGCCCGATGAAGACCACTACCGACAGGCTGGACCCGCTCAGCCACAAGGCAAACACCGCGCCGGTCAAGGCCAGCGGCACGGTGAGCAGAATCACGAAGGGGTGCAGGAGGGATTCGAACTGCGAGGCCATGACCAGGTAAACCAGGAACACGGCCAGCGCCAGCGCCAGCATCAGCGAGGTAAAGGCACGCGCCATTTCGTCGCTCTGGCCGGCCACCCGCGCGGCCATGCCCGAGGGCAAGGGCACCCCGGCCAGGATCTCGCGGGCTTCATCGGCGGCCCGGCCCAGGTCGCCGAAACCGGGGTTGGCGCGAATCAGCGCCACCCGCTGCTGCGAGACACGGCGGATTTCCGACGGGCCAATCGCCAGGCTCAGGTCGGCCACAGCGTCCAGCGTGACCGGGCGGTCGGCACCGGGGTTGACGACCATCTGGGCCAGGCGCTCCAGCGAGTCGCGCTGGTCCTCGCGGGCGCGCACCAGCACATCAATGCGCCGCTCGCGCCAGGTGTAGCGCGTGGCTACCTCGCCGCGCACCTGGCGAACCACCGTATCGGCGATCTGGTCGGCGCGCAGCCCCAGGCGGGCGGCCCGCTCATGATCGAAGCGAATCTGGATTTCCGGGTGGCCCTGCTCCACCGTGGTCTGGACATCGGCAAAGCGGGGTGAAGCCGACAAGGCCTCGACAATCTGTTCGGTCACAACGCGCAACTGGTCCAGCTCGAAACCGCTCACCTCGATCTCCAGCGGCGTGGCGAAGGTGAACAACTCGGGTCGGCCGATGGTGAACTGCACGCCGGGCAGGCCGGCCAGGTAGCGGCGAATGTCGGCGACCACGGCCGATTCGTCAGCCCCCGGTTCAAGCACGACGTTGAGCGTGCCCGAATGCTCGCCGGCCTCTTCCGGGTTGGTGTCCATGCGCGAGCCGGTGCCGGCCACGGCATCGGTGCGGGCCACGCCCGGCTGGCTGCGAACGCGCTGGTCAAGCCGGGCAATCAGCCGGTCGGTCTGTTCCAGCGGCGTGCCCGGGGCCAGTTGCACCTCGACGTGAAACTCGCCCTGGGCCAGTGTTGGGACCAGTTCCGCTCCCAGTCGGGGCACCAGGAACAGGGCCAGGGCAAACAGCCCCAGTGCCAGACCAATGGTGGCTGCCCGCCAGCCCAGCGCGCGCTCAAGCAAGTGCGGATAGACATCGGCCAGTACGTTGAAGCCCCGGTTGAAGCCGGAAACCAGCGGGCGGAACAGGCGGTTCATCAGCCAGGCCAGGCCGCCGACTAGGCGAGCCAGCACCGAAACGATGAACACGCTCGACCCCGTGATCAAGCCAGCCAGGCCGGCGCGAACGCGGGCCAGGCGGCCCGGTTTGGCGTCCCTGCCCCCGGCTGGGGCCGACGGCAGGTCGCCACTGGCCCGGGCGCGCGGCTTCTCGCCCAGTGAGGCCAGCATGGGAATCAAGGTCAGGGCGACGGCCAGCGAGACCAGCAGGGCGAAGGTGACGGTCAGGGCCTGGTCACGGAACAACTGCCCGGCGATGCCCTCGACAAACACCAGCGGCAGGAACACGGCAATGGTGGTGAGCGTGGCCGCCACCACGGCGCCGGATACCTCGCTGCAGCCCTGGCGGGCGGCATCGATCAGGCCCAGCCCGCGCTCGCGCTTGGCGGCAATGTTTTCCAGCACCACGATGGCGTTGTCGACCAGCATGCCAATGGCCAGGGCAATGCCGCCCAGCGACATGATGTTCAGGCTGATGCCGCCGGCATACATCGCGGCAAAGGTCGCCACCACCGACACCGGGATGGCCAGCCCGATGATGACCGTGGCGCGCAGGTTTTTCAGGAACAGGTAGAGCACGGCCACGGCCAGCAGTCCGCCGAACAGGGCGGCCTGGATGACCTGGCGAATGGCGTTGCGAATGAAGATCGACTGGTCATAAACCGGCGTCAGCGCCACGTCGGGCGGCAGCGTTCCGCGCAGCTGGTTCAGGCGCTGCTCGGCCGCGCGGGCCACCGCCACCACGTTGGCGTCGCCTTCGCGGTAAATCGCCAGCTCGACCATTTCCTCGCCGTTGACGCGGGTAATGGCTTCGCGCTCCTGCCAGCCCTGGCGCACCTCGGCGATGTCGCGCAGGTACACCGGCCGGCCCTCGGCGGTGGCGATGATAACGCCGGCAATTTCCTCGACGCTTCGGAATTCGTTGATGGTGCGAACCAGGAACTGGCGACTGCCCTCCTCCAGGCGCCCGCCGGACAGGTTGACGTTCTCGGCGCGCAGGCGCTGGGCCACCTGCTCGACCGTCAGGCCAAGCTGGGCCAGGCGGAACTGGTCGATCCGAACCTGGATTTCATCCTCAAGCCCCCCGGAAATGGTGATGGCGGCCACGCCGGGGATGGATTCCATCTGGCGCTGGAGCTGCTCGTCGGCAAAGCGGCGCAGCAGGCGCAAGTCCAGCACCTCGTCCGGCTCGCTGGCCGGCGACAGCAAAGCCCGGGATTCGTCGACATCAGCCGCTTCATTGCCGGTCTGCCGGGCCAGGGCAAAGCGCAGCACGGGCTCGGTCGAGGGGTCGAAACGCAGCAGCAGCGGGCGGTCGGCTTGCAGCGGCAGGTTGAGCCGCTCGAGCCGTTCGCGCACATCGAGGGCGGCGTGGTCCATATTGCTGCCCCAGGCAAACGACAGGGTGACATCCGACTGGCCCGGTCGCGACACCGAGCTGACCTGCTGCACGCCCCGCACCACGCCCACCACGTCTTCGACCGGGCGGGTGACCAGGTTTTCGATCTCGGCCGGCGCAGCACCGCTGAAATCGGTGCGCACGGTCAGCGTCGGGTAGGCCAGGTCGGGCAGCAGGCTGATGTCCAGCCGCGACAGCGAGACCAGGCCAAACAGCATCACGCCCAGGGTGAACATGGCAATCGTCACCCGGCGACGGGTGGCCAGCCGGACCAGGTTCACGCCCACGGCTCCCCGGCGTCGTCAGAGGGATCGGACTCATCAGTGCCGTCGGGCTCCGCCTCGTCATCGTCATCGGGCTCGACGTCGGGCTCTTCGCCAATCACCTGGACTTCCACCCCGCTACGGAGGCTGGCCTGTCCGATGACCACCACGCGCTCGCCGGCCTCCAGGCCCTCGCGTACCTCGAACTCGCCGTTGTTGCGATGGCCTACGGTAATCGAGCGCCGCTGGGCCTCGCCCTCTTCGACCACGAACACCGACTGGCGTCCGTCCTCGTTCATCACGGCAGCCACCGGCACCAGCACGGCCTGGTCGCGGCTGTCGTAAACGATGTGGAAGCGGCCGAACATGCCGGGTCGCAGGCGGCCCCCATGGCCTTCCAGCGCAATGGTGACGCGAAAGGTACCCGAGGCCGAATCGACCACCGGGCTGATGCGGGCCACCTGGCCCATGAACAGCTCACCCGGCAGGGCGTCGACCTGAAGGCGCGCCGGTTGGTCGGCCTGCAGCCGGGCCAACTCACGCTCGGGCACGTTCAGAATGGCCTGCAGTGGCTCCATGGCCGTGACCATGAACACCGGTTCGCTGGTGTTGACCATATTGCCGGCTCGCACCATTCGCTCGGACACCACCCCGCTGATGGGCGCAGTGATATCGGTGTAAGACAGCTCCAGGCTGACCAGGTCGACCTGGGCCTGCTGGGCCTGAACCTCGTACTGCAGGCGCTCGAACACTTCGGTGGCAATCAGGTTACGCTGGTGCATCTCGCCCTGTCGGGCCAAGTCCTGGCGCAAGCGACTCAGATCAGTTTCGGCCCGCGCCAGTTCCAGGCGCAGCCGATCATCGTCAATGCGCGCCAGCGTCTGGCCGGCCTCCACCCGATCGCCCTCCTCGGCGAGGATCTCGACCACCCGGCCGGCAATGCGCGGCACGATGCGAGCCTCGCCGTCGGATTCCAGCGTCGCGGTGGCCGAGTAAAAAGCCATGATGGTGCCTTCGCGAACCTCGGCCACCTCGACCGGCACGCGGGTCGTCGGGGCTTCCGGCATGGCGCCCATCGGCGCCCCGCCGTTGCCGCAAGCCGTCAGCAACAGCATCAGGACAGCCATCCCAAGGGAACCAGGTACTCTCATCAGAAAAACTCCAAACGCCAATCAGGTGTGTTGGTGAAGTATAACGCTATAAGACCTGGCTGCCGATAGGCCAAAAGTCACTGCGTCGACGGCTAGGACCACGCGATGGCGCGAAAATGCCCACTGACCCGGCAGCAGTCGGTGGAGCGCCAGTCACTCGTCGCTGAAGCTGGCGGTGCGCTGGCGGTGGCGTTCGACTCGGAGGGAAAGCACATCGGGCCGCGCGTAATGGCCGGCCGGTGAGAAATTCTGTCGGGCCCGGCGCACCTCGGCCAGGTCAATCTCGGCGGTCAGCAGGCCGTCGGTGGTCTCATTGGGCTCGATGATCCAGCGACCATCCGGCCCGGCGAGGCAGGAACCGCCCGGCGCCCAGGGCACGTCGTCGCAGACCTTGAGCAGACGGTCGCGAAACGGCAGGT
>PWYW01000067.1 GCA_003567685.1 Gammaproteobacteria bacterium | reverse complement strand
TTCCTTTCCAGCAAACTTTTCAATTCGTTTGCGCGGGAGCCAAGTGTGGCCAGCAGGCCACTCAGGGCGGCCGGCGGCAACAAGGCGATGCCGGATACCAGCAGCATGTTGCCGACTCGGCTGCCCGACCACGCCACACCCAGAACCAGGGTCAGTGCCGCGCAAACGGTCAGCGAAACACCCATGGCGATGGTTGCATGGCGCCACCAGGTCTTGCGGTTCGTTTCTCGCAATTTCCGGCCTATCGGCCACCACTGCACCAGCACTGAAGCCAGCGTCACCGGCAGCAACACGACAAAGGCGACCAGAAACCCCAGAGAAGCGCCGCCGCGCCAAAGCAGTGCACCCAGCAAGGCAATGACGGTGATGCCGACCAGGCCAAGGCTGATCCAAAGTCCCCGCCGGCTTTTTCTTGAGTTGAGATGTTCGTCGGTAGAAGGTTCGGACATCATCCAGGGCCTTGTCATCATTGAATGCTTGCTTTCAGTGTAGCGCGAGATCAGCCGTAGCCGCCTGGCGCCCGATTCCTGCCGGTAGCTTGCTGTTGCAGTAACAACCGCGCAGAGGCTTGCTAATGTCTGCTTGAATCGGCAAGCAGTTGCTTGAATTGCCCGCTAACCGCCTTGTCGGCACTGACCCGTGCGCGGAATTGCTCGGCAAGCTTGTTTGCCTGGTCCCACACCGGCAGGAGCATTGCCGTGGGCGAAGGCGGTTGTGGTGGGGCTTGCGGCAGCATGCCGTTGGCGGCCGGTGCCAGGGCCATGGGTAGCATGTCGTAGATCGGTGCCAGTTCCAGTTGCGGTGTGTCTGCACCCGGTTGCCAGAAGAACGCCAGATTGCCGAAGTGGCGATCATTGTTGTGGATGAGTTGGCCGAAGGCTTCCAGTAGCAGTATCCGGCGGTGGTGGTCTGTGCTTATCCAGCCACCATCAAGCAATCGCTGCGCCGCCAGGCTCCACTTGTCCCGATAGCCAAACCAGGCATCATCGATGGCGGCCAGCGTCAGCACAGGGCGTCGTCCACGCGCGCCGCAGCGATCAAAACGTTGTATTTCCAGGAACAGTTGCTGCGCCTGTTCGACTGGCTGAGTGACAGCGCTTGGAATGCCGGCATTGGCCAGAGTGACGGCAGCGTGGTGTTCACACAACAGCAGGTCGCGCCAGCGCCGGTCGGCCGGGGACTGGTCGCCGGCGGTGAATTTGATCAGCAGGTGGTGTTCGCCATTGAAGGTGGTGAATTTCGGGAATTCGCCGGCAGCCGACGAGCCATTGCCACGTTCGACCAAAGCTCGGCTGATTGCTGGATAGTCGACGGAATGATTTGCGGTCTGCGTGGATTCAAGAAAACGGTCCATCGAGACGGTGCCGATGATGATGTTGCCGGGAAGGTCTTCGCCGCGCAGTACCAGGGCCTTCATTACGTGCGATTCCTGCCAGTCGCCAAGGCGGGCTGGAAACTCCAGCTCTGGAAAGCGACGCGAGAACAACTGCCCAAGAAAACCCTGCGGCGCCATGTCCGCGATGAAGGGCGGCATACCCTCGAAAAGCTGCCCCTTGCCGTTGGTTGTTTCCCAGTAGCTGGCCGGACCGTGCAGCCAGTGCAGTTTGCCGCGCGGCAATGGGTTGCCATCAGCACTGATTTCCCAGATTGGCCACTGCGCGCCTATGCCCGGGATCTCGTTCAGTAGCCCGTAGCGGGCGCCACGCGTTTTTCCAATGCGCACGATTTGCCCGCGCGCGGCCACAACCCGGCGGGATAGCGTTGCCGGGCTGATGCCAAGTTGGCGAGTCAGGGTGGCGCCGGGTGTTGGGCCTTGCCGCCAAAGTAGTCGCCGCAGATCGTCCATAAGCTTTTAAATGAAAAGATAGATGAAAAGATACCTGCAAAAAATAAATTGGGCAAGTACATGATTAAAAGTAATAATTTGCTCGTGTGTGTTTGTTGCTGAAAAGAAATGGATTGGCGGAAATTGATACAGGCTACGGCAGAGCATCAAGAACACCGGCACAGAGCGCCATCCGTTGAATAGATTGATCGCCAGAAGCTTGGGAGTCGCTGGCCACGTATACTGCCTGAACGCTTCTGCCGTGTAATCCCATGACCGACTACGCCGTCATCGATTTCGAAACCACCGGCCTTTCGCCAGCGATGGGCGCACGACCGACCGAGATTGCGGTGGTGCGGGTGCGGGAGGGGGAAATCGTCGATCGCTTCCAGAGCCTGATGAACCCCGGGGTGCGGATTCCGGCCGATATCGAGGCCTTTACCGGCATCACCAATGCCATGGTGCGGCGCGCGCCGCCGGTGGTGCAGGTGATGGCCCAGGCGGCTGAGTTCGCCGGGGGCGATCCCATCGTGGCCCACAATGCCGCGTTTGATCGCAAGTTCTGGCAGGCCAGTACCGCAAGCCTGTATTCACACCAGCCGTCGCCTTTTGTCTGCTCGCTGCTGCTGTCGCGCCGCTTGTTTCCGCAGGCGCCCAATCACAAGCTGGCTACGCTGGTGCGTGCGCTGGGTCTGCCGGCGGCGGGCCGTTATCACCGCGCCCTGGCTGATGCTGAATGCACCGCGCACTTGTTTGTGCGCTTGCAGCAGGAGGTGGCTCACCGCTTCGAGCTGAACTCGGTAAGCTGCGATTTGCTGCTGAAGCTGCAAGCGGCGAATCGGAACCAGCTGGATCGCTGCGTGCAGCGGTATGTCGAGGCCATGTCGGCAGCCTGTTAAGCTTTCAGGCCCATGCGGCCTGACCCCGAACAATTCCGCCTGCCTTTGGCGCTGAAGCTGGTCTTCACCGCCTGGATTGTGTTGTGGGCGCCGTCGGTCGTCATCATGCTCGGTCCGCAGAATTTTCTCTGGGCCTGCAACCTGGCCAATTTTTTCATTCTGATCGGGCTGTGGTTGAACAGCCGCTTTCTGTTGTCTACCCAGTGGCTGATGGTGTCGCTGCTGGGCCTGTTCTGGGGGATTGACCTGGCCACTGCCTGGCTGGTTGGCGTCCACCCGATTGGCGGTACGGCCTACATGCTCGACCCGGATTTCCCCACCTCGGCCAAGTTGCTGTCGCTGTACCACCTGTTCTTGCCGGTGGTGAGCGGCTATGCCGTCTATCGCCTGGGCTATGATCGCCGCGCCTTGCCCTGGCAGGCGGCTTTCGTGGCCGTGCTGGTGCCGGCAAGCTGGTGGCTGACCGAGCCCGAGCGCAACATCAACCTGGCGCACGAGGCGGTTTTGATCGGCATGGGCGACTGGCCCACTGTGATCTACCTGCCGGTTTTGCTGGTCGGCTGGCTTGTCGTCCTGCTGCTGCCAGTCCACTTGTTAAGCGCCTGGCTGCAGCGGCGCGGTGTCCTGGGGCAGTCCAGGTAAGTTTCGGCCACAGCCCCCCGGTTCATTGGGGGGCTGCTTTTGTCGTCGGCATTATTCGAAGCGGTCGCGGAAGATGTCGCCTGAACGAACCAGGCAGCTTTGCTGGCCGATCTCTCCCAGGCCGAATGCTCGGGCCAGGAACAGGGCAAAATCTTCGCGCAGGATGGCGGCTTCCGGGCAGAAGCGGCTCTCGTCGACGCTGCAGGGCTCGAGAACGCAGCCCTGTTCCAATGCGTTGACCGACCAGCCAAACCAATCGTCTGCCGAAACGTCACGGTAGGCCGAGGCGGGCGGGGCGTCTTCGGGCATAAGGCCGATGGCATTGGCAATCAGGCTGGCGGCCTCGCTGCGGCGCAGGGCGCGGTCGGGGCAGAACAGTCCGTCACCGCATCCGCTGACCAGGTTGGCTGCCGCCAGCGCTTCAATCGCGACGAAGTGCGGGTGCTCGGGTGGTACATCAGCAAAGGTAGGGCTGGTTGGCGGGCTTGCTTCAATGCCCAGGGTGTTGAACAGCAGGGTGGCGGCCTCGGCCCGCACCAATGTACAACTGCCGCAGAACATTTGCGGGTCGCTGGCGCAGCCCTGGCTGATGCCTTCCTCGGCCAGAAGCCGCGCGGCCAGGGTGCGGTCGGTACCCTCGGGCATATCGGCAAACATCGGGTCGGCATTGGCGACCACGCCAGGCCGGCAGCAACTTTCCGGTTCGTCGGGCGCCATCAGTTGCTGACTGCCAGCCAGGCCCTGGGCGAAATCGATTCGGCTGGCGTTGTCGTCCGGGCAGAAGCTCAGGGGCTCGTCGCCGCAGGCGTCGATCATGCAGTGACGATACAGGGTTTCCGCCGCCGGGCGGGCCCAGTGTTCGCTGGCAAGGTCACTGAAGATGGGCTCGTCATAGGCAACCACGGTGCGTCCGCTGGCGCTGGCCAGCAGTACGCCGGCCTGGGCGCGTGACATGAACTGCTCCGGGCAGAACTCGCCGTTGCCACAGCCGTTGATCAGCCCGGCGTTGAACAGTGCCTCGATGGCTCCGGCATACGGGGCATCGGCGGGCACGTCGGAAAACGTGGGCGGGTCGGCCGGTTCATCGGGCAGGTCAAGCGCGCCGGCCAGGAAGGTCGCGGCTTGCCAGCGACGGGTAAAGCACTCCGGGCAGAACAGGCGCAAGGGGCTGGTCTGGCAGCCCTGGGTGATGTCCAGTTCGAACAAACGCTCGGCGATGGCGGCGTCCTCGCTGCCCGCCGTCAGGTCGGCAAAGACGTCGCTGGGGTTGCTGACCGGTACCGTGCAGCAGATCTCCGGGTCGCTGAGGCAGCTTCCGCCGCTGCACACTTCGCCACACTCGCAGGCGGCTTGTGGTTCCCAGACGCCGCAGCCTGCACCGTCGTCAACGCACAGTTCGGGTTGTCCTTCGCCGTCACAACGCTGCGACCCGATCGGGCATTCAGACTGGCAGGGAGGATTGTCCAACAGTTGCACCAGGGTGTCCAGCCACGGATAGAGCTGATCGCCCGGGCAGGCATTGGTGGTGTGGCCCGGCCAATCCCGGTGGCCGAGGATGTTATTGCGATTGATCGGGATGGGAAACTGCTCGACGATCCAGCGGCTGACGGATTCGGTGCGTGCCAGTTGGGATTCGCGCGGGGTGAACGAGGTGAAGTTGCCGACTACGCTGACACCCACGTTGTTGGTGTTGGCGCCTCCGACATGTGCGCCGGTGCGCGTTGGCGTGATGCGTCCCTGATACAGGTTGCCATCGATTCCCACGGTGTAGTGATAGCCGAAATCGCACCACCCGCGGTTGTCGATATGGAAGGCTTGCATTTGCCGCATCCGCGCGGCCGGGCTCAGGCTATCGTTGTTGGGTGTTGCCGTGTGGTGCAGCGTCAGGTGGGTCGGGCTGTGAACAGAGCCACACAGGCCGGTGTTCCGCGAGCCCCATTGCGCCCGCGTGATCATGTCGGGTGGCGTATCGCGTGATTCGGTGGTTGCCTCCGACACCACCTCCAGCGGCAGATCGCGAGCCAGTCGGGTGCTTGCCGGCCGTTCCTTCAACTGTTCCATCAACAAGAAGTCGATTTGGGCCGTATGGGCGATAAGACGCACGGCGTTGGCAGCCGGTTCCGGGTCGATGCGCGCCCCCACCGCCAGCCCCTCCTGCCAGGTGATCTCCAATTCGGCGGGTTCGCTCCACGCACCCCGGTGGTCACGCGATTGCCAGCGAACCTGGTCGATATCGCGGCCGTCGATCATCAGGCCAAGACGAGCAATTCCGGACTCGTCGTCTGCCAGAATCACGCCGTCATCCTCGATAAGAAACTGCTGAACGGCAGCGCCGAGCAGCGCCAGTTCGCCGGGTTCTTCGTAGCGAAGTGTTTCTGGCAACTCGCGAGGCGACGAGGCTGGTTGTTGCTGCGAATCGCTGCAGATCTGGATGCGTTCAGCCGTTGCCTGGCCCGCCGAAAGCCAGCGGCTGGCGTCTGCATGGGCCGAAGGGGGCAGAAGCCAAAGGCCAAAAAGGAAAAAAGCAGGCAGCAGGGTGGTTCTGACAGCGGTCGTTTTGAGCATAAAAAATTTCCGGAAATCCAGGGCGTTGAAGACGACCCCCGCCTTGATGCCGTCAGCTTCTGAAGGCTATAAGGGTCCTGCCGGCGAGTCAAGCAGGCCCTGTTTGAGCGGGGCAGGACTGCTGGAATGACCTTGAGCTCAACCCCTGTACTTCGGGTTGGCAGGGTTGCCGGTGAGCTGACCGTTCATTGCCCGGTGCCGGGGCATAATGTGGCATCCAGATTCAGGGATAGTGGAATGCTTATTGCCGATAAACGATTCGTGGCCAGTTTTGATGTCGACGCCCAGCGCACCTTCAGTCCGCTGTGCCCGGATGAATTGCCGGTCGCTGGTGGCGACGAAATTGTCGACGAATTGAACAAACAGGCGCTCTTTGCCGGCTGGCGGCTGGGTTCGAAGGATGCGCACAGCACCAACGCGGCCTGGGTGACGGACCAGCCGGAGCAAATCGGTCAAGGTGGCACGGGCCTGCCGAATGCGCCCGAGTTCTGGCCGGTGCATGCGGTGTCGGGCACGCTGGGTTTCGAGTTGCTGCCGGGCTTGCCGCGACCTGTCGATTACGATTTCTTCGTCTGGAAGGGCGTCGAGACGGATCTGCACCCGTATGGTGCCTGCTATCACGACGTCGCCGAGCGCATGAGCACCGGTGTGGTCGAGTGGCTGATGGCGCGCACCATCAGTACGGTGCTGGTTGGCGGCCTGGCCACCGATTACTGCGTCAAGGCCACGGCGCTGCAGCTGGTGCGCCAGGGCTTCAACACAGTGCTGAACCTGGCTGCCTGTCGCGGCATCACTGAACAGAGCACGGCACAGGCCATTGAGGAAATGCGCGAGTCCGGCGTCATCATCATCGAGCACAGCGAGGCGCTGGAACAACTCAAATGATCATCCGCTCGCTGCTCGATACCGACATTTACAAGCTGTCGATGATGCAGGTGGTGCTGCACCAGTTTCCCGGTGCCGAGGTGGAGTATCGCTTTCGCTGCCGTACGCCCGATGTCGATCTGACCCCGTTACTGCCGGTGCTGGAAGCCGAAATCGATCAGTTGTGTTCGCTGCGCTTCCGTGATGATGAGCTTGAGTATCTGTCTGGCCTGCGTTACCTGAAGCCGGATTTCATCGAATTCTTGCGGCTGTTCCAGTTGCAAACCCGGTTTGTCCATCTAAGCGTGGTTGACGGCCAGCTTGATCTTCGCATTCGCGGCCCCTGGTTGCACACCATTCTGTTCGAAGTGCCGCTGCTGGCCATCATCAGCGAGCTGTTTGCCCGTCATGCCTATCCCGATGCCGAGCTGGCCGAAGGTCGGGCCAGGCTGGATGACAAGATCGCGCAGCTTCGCGCGCTGGACCGGCCGGATGACTTTGTCTTTGCCGACTTTGGCACCCGACGGCGCTTCTCTCGCGAATGGCATGACGAGGTGGTTCGCCGGCTGGTCGAGGCCGTGCCCGGCAGCCTGCGCGGCACAAGCAACGTGCGCCTGGCCCGCGAGCTGGACCTGGTGCCCATTGGCACCATGGCGCATGAGTTCATCCAGGCCTGTCAGGCGCTGGGGCCACGTTTGGCCGAAAGCCAGCGCTTTGCTTTCGACGTGTGGGCGCGTGAATACCGAGGCGACCTTGGCATCGCCTTGTCGGACACCTACAGCCTGAACGCCTTCCTGCGCGACTTTGATTTGTACTTCTGCAAACTGTTCGACGGTGCCCGACAGGACTCCGGCGACCCCTTCGTCTGGGCCCAGGCGATGATCGACCATTACCGCGCCCACCGCATCGACCCGACCACCCGCCGCCTGATCTTTTCCGACGCGCTGGATATCCCCAAGGCCGTGGCGATCTGGCAGCGTTTCCGGGACCAGGCCCAGGTGTCGTTCGGCATTGGCACCAACCTCACCAACGATACCGGTCATGCGCCGATCAACATCGTCATCAAGATGACCGAATGCAACGGCCAGCCGGTGGTCAAGCTGTCGGATTCGCCGGGCAAGGTGATTTCCACCGAGCCCGCCTATCTTGCCTGGGTGCGCCAGGCGTTTGACAGTCCGTCCCGGTAGGACTGACGATGCGCCCGCCGTATACTCAAGCCATGACGCGAGGACTCCTGTTCATGGCCTGCCTCATGGTGTTCGCGGTTGGCACGGCATCGGGTGCCGACGTTGAAAACTGCGAGGCCATGCTCGAGCGGGCCGAACAGATTCGGCAGATGCGCGAGCACGACGCGGTTGCCGGTGTCGACGCCGCCAACGACTGGCTGGATGAAGCCGGCCCCGCCACGCGCCAGGCCTGCCCGCAGGCCGTGGCCCAGATGTTCAGGGCGCGGGCCACCAACCTGACGGTGCTGGGCGAGTTGCGTGCCGCGCTTGAAGACATCGAATACGGAATGAACGTGCTGGACGCTTCGGAGGCTGATTTCCCGCGCGAGGTGGCCGCCCTTCATCTTGCCGCCGGAGTCGCCCATTGGGAGCTCGAGCAGCACGACCTGGCGGTTGGTCACTACCTTCAGGCAATCCAGCTCAACGAGCAGCTTGGCGACATTGAAGGGATGGCCCGCGCCGCCGGTAACCTGGGCAACCTCTACAACACCCTGGGTAACTTTGACCAGGCGCGCACTTACCACCTGCGCGCCCTCGACGGTTTCGAGCAAGCGGGCAATCAGGTCGCCCAGGCCGGCACCTTGCTCAACCTGGCCGCCCTGGATTACAGGCAGGGCGCCATTGCCCGTCGCGAAGGGCGTGTTGAACACGCACCGGAATTCGAGCAGAGCGCGCTGGATCTCGGGCGCCAGGCCCTGGCGCTGTTCGAGACCCTGGAGAACCCTCTGGGCATTGCCATTGCCAGCAACAGCGTGGCCAGCACGCTGAATAACCTGGGCAAGCACGAGCAGGCACTGGATTACTACCAGCGCGCGCTGGAGATTCGCCGAGCCGTGGGTGAGCGACTGGGGATTGCCCAATCCAAGCTGGATATGGGGCGTGCCATGACGAGGTTGGGGCGTTTTTCCGAAGCAGGCGAACTGTTTGATGCGGCCGAGCCACTGATTCCTGATGACATTTCAAGCCTCGCGGCTGACTGGCTGGAAGCCCGGGTGGAACTGGCAGAAGCGCAAGGAGACCATCGCTTGGCCCTGGCCATTCATCGTGACTTGCTCGACATGCGCATTGCGATTGCCGAAGACCAGGTGGCGCTACGGGTTGAAGCCAAGCGGCTGGATTTTGAAAGCGAGCGCCAGACCCAGCAGGTTGAGCTGCTGCAAAGCGAGGCGACGATTCGCGAACTGGAGCTGGCGCGACAGCGCATTACCTCGTTTGCCGCCATCGCCGTGGCGGGCGCATTGCTGGTGCCCATTCTGTTGCTGTGGCGTCTTAACCGCCAGGGGCGGCGGCTTGGCCGGGCGCTGGAAGTAGCCGCCCGTACCGATGCCCTGACCGGCCTAGCCAACCGACGCGAAATGGATCGCCGCATTGCCGATTTTCTCGCCAGTGGCGCCATACAGCCCGAGCGCACAGCGGCCTTGATTCTGATCGACGCGGATGACTTCAAACGCATCAACGACCGACTC
This sequence comes from Gammaproteobacteria bacterium, assembly GCA_003567685.1. GTDB lineage: Bacteria > Pseudomonadota > Gammaproteobacteria > Xanthomonadales > Wenzhouxiangellaceae > Wenzhouxiangella. The sequence goes on along the minus strand of PWYW01000067.1, from coordinate 87,834 downwards.
GGACATTTGCAGGGCGACGAAGTGCTCACCCGTCTGGCCGAGGTGTTGCGCGATACCCTGGGCCAGCGTGGGCAACTCGCCCGGTGGGGCGGCGAAGAGTTCCTGGTGATGGCGCCCGACCATGACCCGCAAGCCGCCCATGAGCTTGCTGAAACGCTTCGCGGGGCGGTCACTCAGGCCGGCATTCGTGCCGGCAACCAACTCGTGACCATCACGCTGGGCGTGACGCTGCTGAAGGCGAACGAAGCCATCGATCCGGCATTGGCCCGGGCCGACCGTGCCCTTTATCGTGGCAAGCACCTTGGCAAGAACCGCGTTGCCATTGACTCGGAACACTGAAGGAGACCGCACCATGAAAACGTTTCTGATCTGGATTGGCCTGCTATTCCCGCTTCTCGCGCTGGCCGACAACCCCGACGTACTGTTCCGTAACGTGCAGGTCTTCGACGGAAAGAACCTGGAGCGCTCCGGCCCGGTGGATGTGCTGGTCCGCCAGGGCCTCATCGAGGCCATTGGCCAGGACCTGGACGTTGAACAGGACGCCGAAGTCATCGACGGTCGCGGCCAAACCCTGATGCCGGGGTTGATTGACGCCCACGTGCACTTGACCTTTGGTGCCTTGTCGATGGCCGACTTGCTGTCGCCCGACCTGACCCCCGAGGCCGCTGGTCAGGCCGCCGCCCGCGAGGCCGAAGCCATGTTGATGCGCGGGTTCACGGCCGTGCGCGATGTTGGCGGCCCGATCTGGGAAGTGAAAGCCGGCATTGATGCCGGCCATTTCCCGGGGCCGCGCGTCTGGCCGTCCGGTGCCACCATCAGCCAGACCGCAGGCCATGGCGATTTTCGCTTGCCGCATGAACGCTCGCGGCGCTTTTTCGGCGAGCCATCGCGGGCCGAACTGTTGGGAGCCACTTTCATTGCCGATGGCCGCGCCGACATGCTGACCGCCGTTCGCGAGAACCTGCGCTTTGGTGCCAGCCAGATCAAGCTGATGGCTGGCGGTGGCACCTCGTCGGCCTATGATCCGGTCGACGTTACCCAGTACACCTTTGATGAAATGCGCGCCGCCGTCGAAGCGGCCGAAGACTGGGGCACGTATGTCACCGTGCATGCCTACACGCCACGGGCCATCCGCCGGGCCATCGAGGCCGGGGTTAAGGTGGTGGACCACGGCCAGCTGCTGGATGAAGACACGCTTCAACTGATGGCCGATGAAGGCATCTGGTTGTCCTTGCAGGTGCTGCGTGCCAGCACGCCCGACATGGACCCGCTGCGGCTGGCCAAGCGCAAGCCGATTATCGAAAACCAGGCGAATGTCTGGCGTCTGGCGCGCGAGCTGGGCGTGAAGCTGGCCTGGGGAACCGATTTCCTCTTCGAGCCTGCGCTGAACGCGGAACAGAACGATCACATCGTGATGCTGGAAGAATGGTTCAGTCCGGCCGAGGCGTTGAAGCTCGTTACCCGCGATAACGCGCAACTGTTGGCGCTCTCAGGGCTTCGCAGCCCTTACCAGGGGCAACTGGGCATCGTCGAGGAAGGCGCGCTGGCTGACCTTTTGCTGGTTCGTGGCAATCCGCTCGACGATCTGAGCCTGGTTGCTGATCCCGAACAGAATTTCCTGGTCATCATGAAAGCCGGCCGGGTCTACAAGAACACCCTCGCCGACGAATCCTGATCACTTTCAATTACTGGAATCCTTCATGAAATTCAGTCGTTACTCCCTCGCCGGGTCTACCCTGGTCGCCCTGGTTTTTGTTTTCTTGATGGGGCCAGTGGCCGCCAAAGCGCCGCTGGACCATGAGCTTTACACGGTCTGGAACCGCATTGAGGCCAGTGATCTCAGCCGTGACGGGCAGTGGGTATGGTGGCGTCAGGCACCCGAACAAGCCGATGGCGAGCTGTTGGTGCGCGCTACTGACGGCGGCCAGGTGTTCCAGGTTGCCCAAGGTGCGGATGCGCGGTTCAGCCACGATAGCGAGTACCTGGTGCTGCTGGCCCACCCGGGCTTCGAAGCGGCCCGCAAGGCCCGACTCGACAATCTGTCGGACGACGAAAAGCCAAAGGCTGATTTGGTGGTTCTGTCACTCTCCGATGGCCGAGAGCAGCGCTATGAGCGCGTGCGCAGTTTCGCATTGCCGGGCGATGCAGCCGGCTGGGTCGCGTTCTTGCACGGCGACGGTGTCCAGGACGTTTCAGCGGAGGATGCCGGTGTCGAGGACAGCGTTGACGAGGCGGGTTCAGCCGAGGAGTCTTCGGACGAAAATGGCCGGGATGACGACCAGTCGCCTGGCAACCGCCTGGTGATTGCCAGTCTGGATGGCCAGACTCTGCATGCAATCGACTTCGTCAATCACTATGTCTGGCAGCCGAACGGCCGCGCTTTGGCTTATACCCGGATCAGTCCCGATGGCAATGGTGACGGCATTTTCCTGTTCGATCCGGAAAGCGGCGAACATCGGGCCTTGCTGCAAGGGCAGGGCCGTTACGGTCAGCCCGTCTTCTCCGAGGACAGCCAGCGACTGGCCCTGCTGGCCCGTCTGAACGACGATGAGCGGCCGGATCACGCCTGGAGCCTCTACGTGGTGGACCAGGATGACGCTTCTGCTCGCTTGCTGGTCGATGAGCAGGCTGCTTTCCTGGCCGATGGCTGGCAGGTCAGTCGGCACCGCCAGCCGGAATTTTCCGCCAGCGGCGAGCGGCTTTTTTTCGGCACGGCGCCTGCGCCCATCGACATCCCCGACAACGACGACCTGCTCGAGGACGAGGTGGTTACCGTCGATATCTGGCACTGGCAGGATCATGAACTCCAGCCAATGCAGCACGTGCGTCTGGATGAGGAACGCGAGCGCACCTATTTGGCCGTCGCGCATCTCGAGCAGGATCGTCTTGTCCAACTGGCTACCGAATCGGTGCCCGAGGTTGTGCATGCCGACCAGGGTGACGCCCGTTTCGCGCTGGGCATTGCCGATCGACCCTACCGCATGGAAATTTCCTGGGACTTTCCCGCCTATTTCGATGCCTGGCTGGTGGACGTGGAAACTGGCGAGGCCGAGCAGGTTCTGACGCGGGTTCAACATCGCCCACGCTTGTCACCCACCGGTCGGTTCATCAGCTGGTGGGACCGTGACCAGGCCACCTGGATGGCCCTGGACGCCAACAATGGCCAGTCGATCGACCTGGGGCAGGCAATTGACCGTCCGCTGGACGATCATCGCAATGACCGTCCGTTTGCCTCCAATGCCTACGCGCCCTTGATGTGGCTGGCAGACGACAGTGGCGTGCTTGTCCATGACCGCCACGATGTCTGGCAGGTCGACCCGCTGGGACCAGACCAGGCCCGCATGGTCAGTGCCGGTCTCGGTCAGCAGCGTGGCTGGAACATGCGCGTCCAGACGTTGGACTCGTCCGAGGCAGGCCTGGATCCGTCGGCGCCGCTGCTGGCACACGTGTTTGACGAGCGCAGCAAGACGTCGGGCTTCTACCGTTTGTATCTTCGTGGTGACGCGCCGCTGGAACTGCTGATGTCCGACCATCACTATCAGCTTCGCCACACCGCGGAGATCGGGGAATCAACCTTCCAGATCGTGTTTTCCCGCGAAAACTTCGACGAATTCCCCAATCTCTGGACCGCTGATCAGACGCTCTCCAGCCCGGTTCGCCTGAGTGATGCGAACCCGCAGCAGGCCGATTACCGCTGGGGGCAGGTTGAGTTGCTCGAATGGTCGGGCGAAAACGGTTTCGATTACCAGGGTCTGCTGTTCAAGCCGGAAGACTTCGATCCGGAGCAGACCTATCCGATGATCGTCTATTTCTACGAGCGCGATTCAGACCGTCTGCATCACCACCGGCCACCCATGGCTCATCGCTCGGTCATCATCCCGACGTTCTATACCAGTAACGACTACATCGTCTTCGTGCCGGATACCTGGTATCGCGAGGGCTATCCGGGTGACAGCGCCATGGAGGCCATCATGCCGATGACCGAACAGCTGGCTGCCGAACCCTGGGTGGATGCCGAACGCGTCGGTGTTCAGGGCCACAGCTGGGCCGGCTACAAGATTGCCTACATGGTCACCCAGACCGATTTCTTCCGCGCCGCCGCCGGCGGGGCGCCGGTGGGCAATATGGTCAGCGCCTACGGTGGTATTCGCTGGCAGACCGGCATGAGCCGCATGTTCCAGTACGAGCGCACCCAGAGCCGCCTGGGCAAAACCCTGTGGGAGGCGCCCGAGCTGTATCTGCACAACTCGCCGATCTTCAAGGTTGACCAGATCAATACGCCCTTGCTGATGATGCATAACGACAAGGACGGTGCGGTGCCCTGGGAGCAGGGCATCGAGCTGTTTGTTGCGCTTCGTCGTCTGGGCAAGCCGGCCTGGCTGGTCAACTACAACGATGAACCACACTGGCCGACGACCTTTGCCAACCGACGCGACTGGCAGATTCGCCTGCAGCAATTCTTCGATCACTACCTGAAGGACGAGCCGGCCCCGCGCTGGCTGAGCCGCGGCATTCCGGCCATCGAGAAGGGCTCGACGCTGGGTTACGAGGCCGACTAAGGTTTAGTGAAGACGCGGTCCGGGCGGTTTGCCGCCCGGGCTGCTGTCTCCGGGCGTGCCGCCACCGGAGTGGGCCAGGGCCTGCTGGCCTGCGCGGCCAGCCGCTGCGTAAACCTGGAAAGCCTCCGGCATCAGTTTGTAAACCGTCGAGGCGATGCGCTCCAGATTGAGATCGCCTTCGAACATGTCCTCGCTGACCGCTTCGGCAAAGCGACGCGAACTGAAAAAGCCCAGGCTCATCAGGGCCAGCCCGAGATCTTCGTCGTCCGGTCCGTACTCGTTCCAGCTTTCTTCGGTCCATCCGTGGCCGGTGCAGAAGCCCTCTGACCATTGGCGGAAGGGTGCATCGGACTCGAAATTGGCCATTGGGTCGGCCCTCAGCGACACGCCATCCGGCAGGGGAACTTCGCCGGACTGGCTGCGTTGGCCAATCCAGTGGTAAAGCGACATCAAATCGGTGAAGAACTGGCGGGCCTGGTCTTCATCGTCAAAGGCGTGTTTGCCAACCACGGCCTCGACCCAGTGGGCGGGCGGGATCATCTCCGGCGAGCAAAGCATGGCAAACAGAAAACCGCAGGTCTGGGCGAAATTCAGGCCCATGTCCTCGTTGTCGTCGAGGCTGGCCCGCAGGCGAAGACGAACGCGGTCGGTAAACTCGGAGCTTGCCATGGCTGACCTTTGTCGTGAGGGCGTCAGCGCCTGATTATCCCAGTCAGTTGCTGGCTTTGCCAGTATTGCTCGCGGACCCTTCGGTACGGCGCGGGCGAATGACGCCTTCCTGGGCCGTGGAGGCAATCAGCTCGCCGTTCTGGCTGAAAAACTGGCCGCGCGTAAAACCACGTCCGCCGTGCGCACTCGGGCTGTCACAAGCATACAGCAGCCACTCGTCCACGCGAAAGGGTCGGTGGAACCACAAGGCATGGTCGAGGCTGGCCATCAGTACCCGGCGATTGCTGAAGTTGAGCCGATGGGGCAGGGTGGCCGTGCCCAGAAGCTCATAGTCAGACACGTAGGTCAGCAGCAGGCGATGCAGATTGATGTCGTCGGGCAGGGTGTTCCAGGCGCGCATCCACACGTGCTTCCGCGCCGGCCGCTCCTGGGGTGCAATCCATTTGGGTGGCTCGACCGGCCGGAACTCGAAGGGCGGTTCGTGGGCCAGCAGTCGGCGCATTTTTTCCGGCACGCGGTCGATGATGCTTTTCTGGATATCGATGCTGCGGTCCAGGCCCTCCGGACCAGGAACATCCGGCATATCAGCCTGGTGACAGAAACCCTCCTCGGCTTCGTGGAAAGAGGCCGTCAGATTCAGAATGGGTTCGCCGTGCTGGAGTGCCACGACGCGACGGTTGGAATAGCTGCCGCCGTCGCGGGAGCGTTCCACCTGATAAACGACCGGTCGGTTGAAATCACCACGGCGCAAAAAATACGCGTGCAGGGAATGTGGCGTGCGCGAGGTCGGCACGGTGTGCTGGGCGGCCGACAAGGCCTGGCCGACGATTTGCCCACCAAACACTTGTGGTGCGCCAATGTCGCGGCTCTGGCCGCGAAAGAGGTGGTCTTCCAGGGCTTCCAGTTGAAGCAATTCGATGACATCGTGCAGGGCAGGGTTCATGGTGGGCTTCTTGATCGCGACAGGCAGAACATGACGTTCGGCTGGCCTGAAATCAAGCGCCGGCGAAAGATCGGCCAATTTCCCGCCGTTGCCGGGTCGCGTGCCGCGGTTCCTCTATGATGGTCAAAGTTCAGAGAGGAAATCCAACAAAAACAAGCCCATGACTTTCAATCAACTCCTTAGAAACCCGGTGTTCACCGTTTCCGCCACGCTCGTGGCCGTGTTGTCCCTGCTGGGGATGGCGATACCCGAGCGATTCGAATCCGTGGCCAGCCAGCTTTATCAGGTAACCACGGACAACTTCGGCTGGCTTTACCTGCTGGCGGTTTTCGTGTTCGTGGTGTTTCTGCTGGCACTGGCGGTGAGTCGCTACGGCGGCATTCGCCTGGGTCGAGAGGACGACCGCCCGGAGTTCGGCTTTTACACCTGGGTAGGCATGCTGTTTTCAGCGGGCTTTGGCATTGGCCTGGTGTTTTGGGGTGTGGCCGAGCCGATGAGTCATTTCATGAGCACGCCCTTTACCGATAACGAGGCGCAAAGCGCCGAAGCGGCGCGAATTGCCATGGGCTATTCGTTCTTTCACTGGGGGGTCAACCAGTGGTCGGTTTTCGGCATTGTTGGCCTCGCCATTGCCTTCCTGCAATACCGCCGCCAGAAGAACGGCCTGGTATCCACCGCGTTGGAGCCCATCACTGGCTCGCGGCCAGTGGTCAAGCAGTCGATTGACTCGCTGGCGGTGATCGCCACGGTCATGGGCATCGCCACCTCGCTGGGTCTGGGCGTGCTGCAAACCAACGGCGGTCTCAACGCGGTGTTCGGCGTGCCCATCAACGGCGGCGTTCAGCTCTTGATCATCGGCGTCATTTTCCTGGCCTACATCATTTCCTCGACTTCCGGGCTGGAGCGCGGCATCAAGTACTTGAGCATCCTGAATATGACGCTGGTCATCGTCCTGCTGACCGCGGTCTTCCTGATGGGTCCAACGGTGTTCATACTGAACAGCTTTGTTCTTGGACTCGGCGATTATCTGAGTAACTTCATTGCTTACAGCCTGCGCCAGACGCCGTATTCCGGCAGCGAGTGGGTGCGTGACTGGACGGTGTTCTACTGGGCCTGGGTGATTGCCTGGTCGCCGTTTGTCGGAGCGTTTGTCGCCCGGGTCTCGCGCGGGCGAACCATTCGTGAGTTCATCTTTGGCGTAATGATCGTCCCGCCGGCGATTGCCTGCTTCTGGTTTGCCGTGTTTGGCGGCACAGCACTGTTCCATGATCTGAACTCGGGCACGCAGATCGCCGAGGCGGTGAGCCAGGATGTCACCGTGGCGCTGTTCGAGTTGTTCGAGGTGCTGCCACTTACCACGCTGCTGTCGCTGACCGCGTTGCTGCTGATTGCGACCTTCCTGATTACCTCGGCCGACTCTGCCTCGTTCATTCTGGGTTCGATGACCAGCGGCGGGTCGGAACACCCCCCGATGAGCGCCAAGCTGGTCTGGGGCGTATTGATTTCGGCCATTGCCGGCGCCCTGCTGTTTGCCGGCGGCCTGGAAGCCCTGCAAACCGCCTCGCTGGTGGCCGCCTTGCCGTTTGTTGTCATCATGGTGGTGCTGATGCTGGCGCTGATTCGACTGCTGCAGGCCGATATTCTGCCGATTACCGACAGCGACATGCGGCGCTTCCGCGAAGTGCGCGATCGCCTGGACAACATGGACGAAGACAAAGAGCCCAAGGTCTGACAGGCCTCCTTCTCACCTTTTACCTCTTACCTTTTACCTTTCACCTTTTACCGCCTCATAAAAAAGGCCCCGGATGTCCGGGGCCTGAGTGGTGGTGCATATTGCTTTTGTTATGAGCGTTGACTGGCTTTAGCCCTCAGGGCGTTTGCAGCCAGAGATCGTAGGCACCGGCACCGCTGGCAGAGAGGACCCGCCAGTAGTAGAAGCCGGCCGAGCCGTTGTACTGGATGAACTCGCTGGAGTTGGCCGTGTTGGCGCGGGCCACTCGTACCCAGCGGCTGCCGTTCCAGCGATACAGTTCCAGGTCGAAGTTGGCGTTGGACGGGCCTTCCAGCCAGCCGCGATGGACGCCAGCGCCAGCCTGGTACCAGGTGCCGTCAGGCTGGACCTGGGCGTTGCCGGTGCCAGTGAGGCTTCCGCTGTACTGTGTGCAGTTGGTGCAGGGTGCGCTGGGCGCTTCCTCGTAGCTGCCAACCAGGTTAACGCCGCTGAAGGCCGCATAACCGCGAACCATGACGTGCCAGGTGCCGGCTTGCGGGCTGGCAAAGGTGCAGGTCTCGTTGTTGCCGTTCAGGTAAGGGCGGCAGTCGTAGGTTGACTGGGTCGGCTCAGCACCGCGCCGCACGTAAAGATCGGCGTCGCCGGTTCCACCGCTCATCTGGAAGACCAGGTCGCTGGCTCCTTCCGGAACATCCAGGGTAAAGAAGAACTCGGAACCCTGCGGGCCGGCCAGGCCGGTCACGGGGACACCGTTGTCCAGCTCTACCGTGTTGCTGGGTTCTTCGTATGAGGCAACCAGGGTGACACCAGAGTACGCTTGGAAGCCGCGGAGCATGACATGCCAGGTGCCGGCTTGCGGGCTGGAGAAGGTGCAGGTCTCGTTGTTGCCGTTCAGGTAGGGGCGGCAGTCGTAAGTGGACTGGGTGGGTGGCGCGCCGCGGCGAACGTAGAGATCGGCATCGCCCGTGCCACCGCTGATCTGGATGACGAGATCTTCGGCGCCCTGCGGGACGTCCAGGGTGAAGAACACTTCGGAGCCGGCGCCGCCTGACAGGTTGTTGACGGCTACACCGTTCTCGAGTTCACCCGGCTCCGGCTCAGGTTCCGGAGAACCGCCACCGCCGCCGAAGCGTGAATAGACCAAACGGTTGGGCGAGCCAGTGTTGATGCCGCTGAGCTTGCCAGTGCTGGAATTGCTGATAACAGCGTTTTCAACCTGGGCCGGGGTGGCATTCGGGTTGTTGGCCAGGAACAGCGCGGCGACGCCGGCCACGTGCGGGGCAGCCATCGAGGTGCCGCTGATGGTATTCAAAGCACTGTTGCTGGTATGCCAGGCTGCCGTGATGTTGCTGCCGGGGGCGAAGATGTCCACGCAGGAACCCCAGTTCGAGAAGTTCGAACGGGTGTCGTTGGTGGTGGTTGAACCAACCGTGATGGCGCTGGCGGCCCGAGCCGGTGACACGTTACAGGCGTTCTGGTTTTCGTTACCGGCGGCAACAACCACGGTGACGCCCGCGTTACGCATGTTGGTAACGGCGTTATCGGTGGCCGTGGAGGCACCACCGCCGAGGCTCATGTTGGCAACGGCCGGCTTGACGTGGTTGGCGGCAATCCAGTCCATGCCGGCGATGACGCCAGCGTTGCTGCCGCCACCGGTGCAGCCCAGTACCCGGACCGGAACAATGCGGGCGGCCTTGGCAACGCCATAGACGCTGCCGGCAACGGTACCGGCAACATGGGTGCCATGGCCGTTGCAGTCACTGGATCCACGACCATCATTGATGGCGGTGAAGCCCGACAGAACACGGTTTCCGAACTCGTTATGGTTCGGACGAACACCGGTGTCAACGATGTAGGTGTAGACGTTCGATGCGGTCGTGTCGTAGGTGTAGGTGCCATTCAGCGGCAAGTCGCGCTGATCGATGCGGTCCAGGCCCCAGGTGGCGTTGGGTTGGGTGGTCTGGTTGATGCTGACCTTGCCATTTTCCTCAATGAAGGCGACCCGGTCGTCCATCAGCAGGCGCACCAGCGATCGATCGTCGGCCTGGACCACAAACCCGCGCAGCGCGTGTGAGAACGTCTCCTGAACTCTGGCACCGTGCGCGCGGGCCATATCGTTGGCGACAGTTTCGACCATCGGCACGCCCGAGCGCATGTCTGCCTCGGTGGCCAATGCCGCGGCCTCTTCGCGCAGGACCACGATGTATTCGCCCTGAATAGGTCGGGCGGCGTGCCTGAATTCGGCGGCGGTGGGTTGGCTGGAGATGAGATCTTCAGTGGCCGAGGTGGCCAGTGCCATGCTGCTGGCGGTGGCAAGCAGGCTTGCACCTGCGAGCGAAATGGAAAGTGTTTTCCACGACATCAGTTTGTTTCTCCCGTTTGATCGCTTGATCAATTTTTGTCCCCTTGATCAACGTCTTTCTGCGGAGCTGGCCCCTAAGGGCCAAAGCCGCGTCCCGATGGCGGCTTTGGCGCAGGCCTATCTGATCGTTTCACCGCGGCTCCCTTCTCCGCTTTTGGCGAAACCATCCCCTTGGAAGGCCGGCGCCTGTCATCAGGGACCCAGTGGGTATACCGCCAATTGCACCTGTAATGCTAGTGAAACACGGAAAAAAATGAAGAAAATGTGACGGCCGTCACACAAAAAACCGTACAAGGGGCAAATGAATCTGGTTCAGAAAACGCATCACCGAGCGCGTCAGTGTCGTTTGCAGGGTCGAGCCGGATTGACAACAATCGTGGCTGAGCTGACGGATTGACCACCCGTTGCCAGGATCCGTCGAATAGCAAGAGGCGGCCCCCACCAGCCCGACCCCAGCACCTGCGTTTCTCGTTGCCGCTGCTCCCTTCCGGGCCTGACGGGGTTCACGAGAAAAACAGTGTGGGAAGACCGGCGAGAGCCGCCAGATCGCATTATCTCAGAACCGCCGAGACTTAAGCAAGGCCTGGCGCGGTATCGTGTACACTCAAAGCCCTGCCAGGTGTGCCATCAGCGGCATGCCTGGATCCATCCAGAATTCAGGAAAAGTCGTGAGTTATCAGGTTCTTGCTAGGAAGTGGCGCCCAAAGAATTTCGCCGAATTGGTGGGCCAGCAGCACGTGGTTAAAGTGCTTGGCAACTCGCTTCGGGAAGGGCGGGTTCACCACGCTTTTCTGTTCACCGGCACGCGTGGCGTGGGCAAGACCACGATCGCCCGGATTTTTGCCAAGTCACTCAATTGCCTGGAGGGTATGAGCGCCGAGCCCTGCGGGGTTTGCGAGCACTGCGTGGCGATCGATGAGGGGCGGTTTGTCGACTTGCTTGAAATTGATGCGGCGTCTCGGACCCGCGTGGACGATACCCGCGAAATTCTCGACAACGTGCAGTATTCTCCGGCGCGTGGACGTTTCAAGGTCTACCTGATCGATGAGGTCCACATGCTCTCGATGCACAGCTTCAATGCGCTGTTGAAAACGCTGGAAGAGCCGCCTGACCACGTCAAGTTTGTTCTCGCGACGACCGACCCGCAGAAAATCCCGGTCACCATATTGTCGCGTTGCCTGCAGTTCAATCTGCGCCGTTTGTCGCCGGATGAGATCGCTGCACAGATGCAGCGCATTCTTGAGTCGGAATTCCTGACCGCCGAACCCGAGGCCATCAGCCTGTTGGCACGCGCCGCCGACGGCAGCATGCGTGATGGTCTGAGTCTTCTGGATCAAGCCCTGGCCGGGGGCAGCCATTTGCTGGAAGACGACGTGGCCCAGATGCTTGGCAGCGTCGAGCAGCGCCACGTGCATGAGTTGCTGGAAGCGCTTGCCGAACGGAACGCGGCCACGGCAATGGCCGTGATCAGCGAGGGGTTTGCGCAGGCTCGCGACATGAGCCGCTTGCTGCTGGAGTTGGCCGAAGCGCTGCACCGCCTGGCGCTGATTCAGCAGCTGCGCGATTATCGCGATGATTCACGCTCGGACTGGGACCAATTGCTGGCCCTGACCGAACGGTTTGACCCGGAAGACTTGCAGCTCTACTACCAGATTGCGATTACCGGCCGGCGCGACCTGGGCCTGGCACCCAGCGACCGCACGGGGTGTGAAATGACGCTGTTGCGGATGCTGGCTTTTCAGCCGGACGAGGGCGATGTGCCGGCCGGCGGCCGTGCGGGCCAGTCCGAGCAGCCTGAACAGGCGGGCCAGACATCACGGCGCCAGTCGCAGCCGGCAGCCAGCGCCCAGACATCATCGGCGAATGCCCCTCAAGCCAGGTCGGGACCACCATCCCGGTCGGACCCGACGCCGCCTGATGCCGTGGATTGGCCGCCAAGGCCACCGGACCCGATCGAACCGGCCCTCGACTCCGCCGCTTCTACGGCGCAGCCTGCAGTGAGCAGAGGCCCAGCCGGCTCGCCAGCGAAACCAGCTGCCCAGTCCGCCGGCAACGGTTGGCGCAGTGATCGAATGCTGGATAGTGAATCCTGGCCACGCGTGCTCGGCGCGATTTCGGTCAACGGTTCGGTACGCATGGTTGCCGGGCTGCTGGTGCCGCACGAGGTGCGTGAACCACTGGTCAGCTTCCGCGCTGCACCGGACGATATGATTCTGGTAACTGACGGTATCAAACAGGCCCTGAGTAGCGCGCTGAGTGATTGGCTGGGCGGGCCGGTCCGCCTGGTCGTCCAGGCCGCCGATCCAGACGAGGATGGTCCGCTGGCTACGCCGGCGACCATCGAACAAAGCGCGGTCGAAAGCGCCCAGGCCGATGCCGAGGCAGCAATCGACAGCGATCCGCTGGTTCAGAAACTTCGTACCCGCTTTGGTGCCGAGGTGCTGCGAGATTCCATTCGACCCAACGACACACGGAGTCATTGACACAAGATGATGAAAGGCAATATCGGCCAGCTGATGCAGCAGGCCCAGAAAATGCAGGAAAACCTCAAGAAGGCGCAAGAAGAACTGGTCCACCTCGAAGTGACCGGTGAAGCGGGCGGCGGACTGGTATCGGTGGAAATGAACGGGCGGCATGAAGTGCGCAAGGTTCGGATCGATCCTGACATTGCCGATGATCGGGAAATGATCGAAGACCTGGTCGCGGCTGCCGTCAATGACGCCGTCAACAAGGTGCAAAAGGCCAGCCAGGAAAAAATGTCGGGTCTGGCTGGCGGCATTCCGCTGCCGCCAGGGTTCACGCTGCCCTGAGGCGGTCTCGTCCGGCGCTGGCACGATGAGTGCGGATCCCTTCGACGAGCTGCTGGAAGCGCTGCGGTGCCTGCCCGGCGTGGGCGCACGCAGCGCGCAGCGCATGGCCTTGCATTTGCTCGAGCGCGACCGTGATGGTGGGCAACGTCTTGCCCGCGCCCTGGGTACTGGCATGGAGGCCATTCAGCGCTGCCGCCAATGTCGAAATTTCACCGCCGACCCGATTTGCCGCATCTGTCGGAATGATCAGCGCGATGGAAGCCTGCTGTGCATTGTCGAGAGCCCGGCGGATGTTCTTGCCATCGAGGCTGCGACCGGTTTTGCGGGACGATATTTCGTTCTCCTTGGAAGGCTGTCTCCGCTGGATGGTATTGGCCCGGACGATCTGGGTCTGGACTTGCTGGACCAGCGCATGGCCCAGGAGGACATCGAAGAAATCATCATTGCGACCAACACCACGGTTGAAGGCGAGGCCACCGCATTTTACCTTCAGGAAATGGCTGCCCGACATCAAGTTCGCGTGTCACGCCTTGCCCAGGGGGTCCCCTTGGGCGGTGAGCTGGAACACACCGACCGCTCGACCCTCGCCCACGCGTTCTCTTCCAGACGGCCACTCGGCAGCTGATTTCCCGACAGGCATGCCTGCTCTTTAACGATAAGACTCCGGCCATCCCGGCAAAGGATGACCGGTGCCCTGCTTGCTGGACGGGTGGTTCAGTCCTGGCCACTGCTGGCCAGTTGAATCCGTTCACGGTTGCGATCGACCGTGGCCAGGCCGATGCCGCGAACGTTGACCAGCTCGTCAATGTGTTCGAAAGGCCCATTCTCTTCGCGGTAGGCGACGATGGCTTCGGCCTTGGCGATGCCGACGTTATGCAATGCGTCGGCAAGCTGCTCGGCGGTGGCGGTGTTGATATCGACTGCCGGGATCTCAGCCAGGGCCAGACCGCTGAGGCTCAGCGCGAAGACGATGGCGGCGATCAGGTGCTTGAAATTTTTCATGGTGATTCCTCTCAATGAGCTGTGTTGATGGTTGGCTTTTGCCAGTTCCGTCGAGCGGCCGGCTCGACGTTGGCTACAGTCTAGGCAGCCAGCCAATCGCCGAAATCCGCAAAACTTCCTGTTGAGCGTTGAGAAATTTCCGGCAACATCGCCGGAATTCCTGTTCTCAGGTTTTGAGAAACCCCGGTGTTTCAATGTCAGCGTCGGATCACCAAAGCCAACGCAACCTGAGGACAACGCCATGAAGAACACTGCATCGACCATTACCACCAGCAGCCGTGAATTCCGCGACGAAATCGTGGGCAAGCGAATCAGCGCGGTGGTGGCCAGGCCCGGACGAGACGGTCAGCCACCGGTCGTGTTGATGTTGCATTTCGAGGACGGCAGCTCGGTCGAGTTTGTTTCGCCTCGTTCCGACAAGCTGCTCAAGGCTTCATTGCAGGCAAGTGCGGTCGAGCGCGATGCAGCGCCAGTGTCCCCCCAGTTGGAACTGGTTCCCTTGAACGCTTCGTCGCTGACGGTGCACGGTTTGAATTGATTTTCGAGGCTCCGGGAGGGCTTTTGCAGCGCTGAATCCAGTTATCCACAAAAGCTGTGGATAACTTTGTGGGCAGTTGGGTGGATAGTGGGCGGGTGTAAGCGGTGGAGCGCTTTGGTCAATAAGTGACCACTAAATTTAGGCCATTAAAAACAATGATTTATCGCCGATCCTGCTGTCTTGCGCGCGTTTATAGCTGTCAAGAAAGTGTCAAACAACAAATCAGGCAGTTGTGCATAACAAGCCAAGGCGATGGGTGAGGAAGGCGCTCTAAGTGACTGATTGCTGGTTCAGGCCCAGGTGGGCTGCCCAGCGTTCCAGGTCGCTCAGCAGCTCGCTCGCATCGGGTCTTTCCTGCCTGAGTTGTGCCAGGCGTGCCTGAAAGGCCGGCCACTGGATGGAGGCGAGGTCCGGATCGTGCAGCAGGCGCGCCTCACGACGTTCGGCCCACTCGCTTTGCTCATCAGCGCTGAGCGAGTCGGGCCAGCGCCGCGCCCGGTAGGCCAGCAACAGCTCATTCAGTCGTTCGTCGCTGAACGGTCGCCGCATGGCTGCCAGCCGGTCGCTGCTGGCGCTACGAATCTCGGGGAACAGGCGCTGGTCGTCGCGCGGCACGAAGCCGCCATAGAGATCGGCTTCGGCGTCCCGGCTGGCGGGCAGCGGGTTGTCCTGGCCGAACAGGGCGACCAGCCGCTGCTGGAGACGCTGGTCGGCTTCCAGGCGGTGACGGTGGTCATCCACCCGGGCAAGGTCAAGACCGGTTCGTTGCCGGCTTTCCCCGTCCATGACGCTGGTGGGCGCAATCATTGGACAGCGATTGGCGCGCAGGGTCTTTATCGGCAGGCGCTGGAAGCCTTCGGGCAGGTCGGCTGAGGGCGTCCACAGGCAATCGGCCAGGGTGTCGAGATCCAGCGCGCTGAAAGGCGCGGGGTCGTGGCGAAGGTCCCAGACCAGCCACTGGCCCCTGAAGCGCGGGTGGGGCGCAAACGGCAGTACCAGCGAGGTGGCGCAATGCTCGGCCGGCAGACGGGCCGAGCTGTGTACCAGCGGCTCCTGTTTGAACAGCAGCCGGTTGACCGTTTCCTTATCGCGCAGCGACAAGGCCCAGTGCCACAGGCGCGGCTGGTGCCGGGCAACCAGGCGGGCCATGGCAAGGGTGTTGTCGACATCGGCCAGGGCGTCATGGGCGCGGCTGGTGTCCAGGCCGTTGGCCCTGGCCAGGTCTTCCAGGCGGAAGCTGGGTTTGCCGTCATCCCTGTCGGGCCAGTGGATGCCTTCCGGGCGCAGCGCGCGGGTCATTCTGAGCAGGTCGATCAGATCGAAGCGGCTGTTGCCGTTCGCGTACTCCCGTGAATAGGGATCGAAGAAATTACGCCAGAACAGGTGCCGGCTTACTTCATCATCGAACCGGAAGTTGTTGTAGCCCACCGTGCAGGTGGCCGGCTCGCTCATCAGTTGATGAATGCGTTCGGCAAACTCATGCTCCGGCAAGCCGAGTTCGGCGGCTTGTTGCGGGCTGATACCGGTAATCAGGCAGGCATCCGGGTGCGGCAGGCGGTCCAGCGGCGGTTGGCAGTAAATCACCACCGGTTCGTCGATGACTTCAAGCGACGCATTGCTGCGCAGGGCGGCGAACTGGCAGGGGCGGTCGCGGCGAGGGTCGGCACCGAAGGTTTCGAAGTCGTGCCAGAGAAAGCTGGGCTGGGTCATGCAGCCATTGTAGCGCCGGCCTTTGGCGGTGGGCGGTCGATACTAGTACCTGCATAAGTATTGCCTCATTCAGGAGCTCCCTTCGGGCTTGCCTCTCGGCGTCCGTGGACTGCGTTCTCGGCGCTTGATGTAGGGTGGCTACACCGGCGCGCCGACGCCTTGCCACGAACGCCGAGAGACAAGCTGAATGTGGCAATACTTATGCAGGTACTAGTAGGGGTTGGGTCATGACGCCGGCAGCGCGCCGCCTTGAGTACAATCCGGGTTTTCCACACTGCATGGATGACAACCAAATGACCGAGAAGGCAACCTTTGGAGCCGGCTGTTTTTGGGGTGTTGAAGCCCGGTTTCGCGAGCTGGACGGCGTGATCGACGCGCCGGTTGGCTATATGGGCGGTCACGTCGAGGCGCCCAGCTATGAGCAAGTGTGTACCGACCAGACCGGCCATGCCGAAGTGGTCGAGGTGGAATTCGATCCCGAGAAGATCAGTTACGAGACCTTGCTGCGCGAGTTCTTTGCCCTGCATGACCCCACCCAGGTCAACCGCCAGGGGCCGGATGTCGGCCGGCAATACCGTTCCGTGGTGTTCGTTCACAGCGACGAGCAGCGTGCCCAGGCTGAAGCGGTCAGGGCAGAGCTGGATGCATCAGGCCGGTTTGCCCGGCCCATTGCCACCGGGATTGAGCCGGCGGCCACTTTCTGGCGAGCCGAGGACTATCACCAGCAGTACCTGGCCCGTCGCGGCGGCACCTGCTCGATTGGTGGATGATCAACGCCCCCTGTCCGGCCCTGGTTCAGGGCCGGACAGGGGTTGCGTCAGGCGGCGCGTTTCAGAAGGCGCAGCAGGATGAGCAGGATGATTGCCCCGACGGTAGCCACAACCAGTGAGCCCAGAAGGCCCGCCGTGGCAATACCCAACTGGGCGAAGACCCAGCCGCCAATAAAGGCACCGATGATGCCGACCACGATGTTGACGATGATGCCGTGGCCGCGCCCTCGTACCAGCACGCCGGCCACCCAGCCGGCAATCCCGCCAATCAGCAGAATGATCAAGAGTTGTTCGAGCGTCATGTTGAATCCTTCGGGACTGATAAGACGCTTTAGAATGACACAAGCAGGAGACGAGCATTGAGCAACGACATCACGGGCCGCCTGCCGAGGCTATGCCTGGTACGCCATGGCCAGGGTAGTCTGGGCACTGACGATTACGACCGCCTGTCGCCTACAGGACATCGTCAGGCCGAATTGACCGGTCAGCGCCTGTCTGAGTCTTGTTCCGGCTCTGACCGCATGTTGTGGAGCGGCTCGCTTCGCCGGCACCGCCAGACCCTGGCCTGTATCGACGAGGCCGAGCAGGCCACGATCAGCGATGATTTGAACGAATATCGGGTGGACCGACTGATCGAAGCGGCACGCAGCCAGGCCGGGCTGTTGGACCTCCAAGTGCCCGGCGAACAGGCCTTCGCCGACCCCAAGGCGTATTTGCAAACGTTCCTGGACTGGTTTCCGAGCGTACTCGATCATTGGCAGCAGGCCCGGTTGGAATGTCCGGACAACGGCCCCTGGCAGGGTTTCCGGCAGCGTGTTCGTCGCCCGCTGGCAGATTGGCAGGCCGGGTTGGCCGAAGGGCGCGACGCGGTAGTGGTGACCTCGGCCGGCGTTATCAGTACACTGGTGAGCGAATTGACCGGCCAGGATCTGGCGTATCAGCGCCAGCTCAACGTCGAGCTGCTGAATGCCTCGGTCAGCGAACTGACGGTGGACGAGGCGGGTCGCTGGCAAATCCGGCGGCTGAACTGCGTTGAGCACCTCGATCGCGGTCTGCACACGCTGGCCTGATTTGACTCACCGAACAACCTCAAAATACGGAGACCACGTCCAAGCATGACCCAGCAGCCCGTCACGATCATTACCGGTTCCAGTCGCGGCATCGGCCGCGCCAGCGCCGAAGACCTGGCCGCGCGCGGCCACGCTGTTATCGTTTCCAGCCGCAACCAGGATTCCTGCGAGGCGGTGGCCGAGCAGATTCGCGCCGCTGGCGGCACCGCCGAGGCCATTGCCTGCCACATTGGCAAGGATGATCAACTCGAGGCGCTGGTCGCCAGGACGGTCGAGCGTTTCGGTCGGCTGGACAACGTCGTGCTGAACGCCGCCAGCAACCCGGTGTATGGCCCGTCTGACCAGGTCAATCGGGAAGCCTTTGATGTAATCATGCACAACAACGTCTACAGCGCCATGCGCCTGGCCCACCTTGCTCGTCCGCACCTGAAAGCCGCCGCTGGCGGTGCGGTGGTCCTGGTATCGTCCATCGCCGGGTTGTTCGGTAACAAACTGATCGGCGTGTACGGCATGTCCAAGGCGGCCGAGAACCAGCTGGTCCGCAACCTGGCGCTGGAGTTGGGTGGTGACGGTATTCGCGTCAATGCCGTGGCCCCGGGGCTGGTCAAGACCGATTTCGCCGCCGCTTTGCTGCAGGATGAGCGCATGGTCAAGTATTTCGAAACCACCACGCCGCTCAAGCGGCTGGCCGAACCGGTGGACATCGCCCGGGTGATCGCCTTCCTGGTGGGTGAAGACTCGGGCTGGTTGTCCGGTCAAGTCATCACCGCCGATGGCGGGCTGTCCGTGACCGGCGGTTTCTGACGTCTCTCGCATGGGCTTGAAGGTTGTCACGGCAAGATACGGGCTTGTGCTGGCGGGCTTGATGGCCTTGCCAGCGTTGGTGGCCCAGGCCCAGGTCTATCACTATGTTGATGAGAACGGGATTACCGTCCTTACCGACCGCAAACCTGATGCCCGCTACAACGCCCGAGATATCGGCTGCTACGGCCTCTGCCGGCGAGGCGTGGATTGGCAGACCACGCCGCTCAGAAACACCGATTTTGCGTATGAGATTCAGGCGGCCAGTGAAATATTCGAGGTCGATGCCGCGTTGATCAGGGCGATCATGCACGCCGAGTCATGGTTTGACGTGGAAGCGGTGTCGCACGCCGGTGCCCAGGGTTTGATGCAGTTGATGCCGGCAACCCAGAGCCGCTTCGGCGTGACAAACGTTTTCGACCCGCTCGAGAATATCAGCGGGGGCGCCGCCTACCTGGCGTGGTTGCTGGAGGAATTCGAGGGTGATCTCGAGCGGGTGATCGCCGCCTACAATGCCGGAGAAGGTGCCGTACGGCGCCACGGTGGCGTTCCGCCGTTCCCGGAAACGCGTGAGTATCTGCGCCGGGTGAACATCCTCTACCGCCGGTATCGCGGCGGAGGCTGAAATCGCCCGGATAATTCATGAACTCGCGCGATGATCGCGCAGATGTTCATGAATGACCTGGGCTAGAGCGCTTCAGCGCACCACGGTGACGCTGCAGCGGGCGAAATCCACCACGCGTTTGGCTACCGAGCCCATCAGCAGGCGTTCGAACAAGCCTTTGCTGCGATGACCAACGACGATGTGATCGAAACTGTCGTTCCAGGCCAGTTCCAGCAATCGCTCCACCGGATGGCCGGTCAGCAAATGGCTGTGAACCTGGATATCGTCCTCAAGGCCGCGCTGTTCGAGCTGCGCAAGCAGGGCTTTCAGGCGTTCCTGTGCTCGCTGTTGCAGGCGTTCGCGTTCGTCTGGTTCCGCCATCTCGATATCGGCACCATGAATGACGGCTGCAACGTGAACTTCGGCACCGGACCAGACACCCAGCTGCAGGGCGTGTTCGAAAGCCTTGCGGGACTGCGCCGATTCATCGACACCACAAAGAATACGCTTGATCATGGCCTTGCTCCATTGCTTGGTCTCAACCTTGGAGTGTAGCGCCAGATAGCGGGGGGGTGAAGTCTGTAAACGCATACCGCCGGCAGGGCCGGCGGTACGAAAACAGTCTTTCAGGCAAGGATTGCCTGGCTCGTGATGAGGCTTGTCATGACGAGCGCCGAATCAATCAGGCAGACAAACCCTTCAGGTGCTGAGCCAAACGCGACTTGTGTCGAGCGGCCTTGTTGGCATGCATGATGCCCTGGCTGACTGAACGGTCAATGGCCGGGACAGCAGCCTTGTAGGCAGCTTCTGCGGCAGCCTTGTCGCCGGACTCGATGGCATTGACCACTTTTTTGATCTTGGTGCGAACATGCGAGCGCAGAGAGGCGTTGCGCTGACGGTGCCGTTCGGCCTGGCGAGCCCGTTTGCGGGCAGAAACGCTATTGGCCACGTTTTACTCCTGAACATTGAATTTGAAAAAACAAGCCGAGTATTGTCGTTCGAATTTGCGATATAGTCAAGGCATCCGTCAGGGGCAGTTTCTTGCTAATGAGTTTGCTTCGCTCGACCTTCAATTTCGGTGCGATGACACTGATTTCGCGCATTCTCGGTTTCCTGCGCGATATCGTGCTGGCACGCTGGTTCGGTGCCAGTGCCGCGACAGACGCTTTTTTCGTCGCCTTCAAGATCCCGAACTTCCTGCGGCGCCTGTTTGCCGAGGGCTCGTTTTCACTGGCATTCGTGCCGGTGTTGGCCGAATACCGCGAGCGCGGCGACCACCAGGCGCTCAAATCGCTGATTGATGCGACCACGGGTGCCTTGCTGGCGGTGCTGTTGGTTATCACCGCCCTGGGCATGCTGTTCGCGCCCTGGGTCATTCGCCTGTTTGCGCCCGGCTTTGCCGATCAGCCCGAACAGTTGCAGCTGGCCACTGATTTACTCCGCATTACCTTTCCCTACCTGTTGTTCATTGCCCTGACGGCCCTGGCAGGCGGCATTCTGAACACCCTGGGCCGCTTCGCCCTGCCGGCTCTGACTCCGGCATTGCTCAATCTGTCGTTGATCACCGCCGCCGTGGTGTTCAGCCAGCGATTCGAGCAGCCGGTCACAGCGCTGGCCTGGGGCGTGTTGGTCGCGGGTGTCCTGCAGTTGCTGGTTCAGATTCCCAGTCTGGCCCGCCATGGCGTGTTGCCGCGCCCCGTGCCGTCGTTCGGTCATCCGGGCGTACGTCGCATCATGAAATTGATGCTGCCGACCCTGTTTGGCTCCTCGGTGGCGCAGATCAGCCTGCTGTTGGATACCCTGATTGCCTCGCTACTGATTGCCGGCAGCATTTCCTGGCTGTACTACGCTGATCGGCTGATGGAATTCCCCCTTGGACTGTTCGCCATTGCGTTGTCCACGGTCATCCTCCCGACCCTTTCAAAGCTGCACAGCAATAAGGATACGCGGGCCTTTCGTTCGACACTGGACTGGGCGCTGGTGCTCGGCGTGATGATCGGGCTGCCGTCGGCCGTGGGTCTGGCGGTGCTGGCCGAGCCGTTGATCATCACGCTGTTTCAGTACGGCGCGTTTGACGAGCAGGCCGCACGCATGGCCTCACTGGCATTGATGGCCTACTGCCTGGGTTTGCCGGCCTTCATGGGGGTGAAAATTCTGGCGCCGGCCTATTTCTCCCGCCAGGATGCCCGCACCCCGGTCCGGATTGCCGTCACCGCGCTGGCCGTGAACATGGTTCTGAACATCGTCTTTGTCCTGCTGCTGGCCTGGCAATCCAGTGGCGGGGATTTCAGTAACGGTTTGATGGCCACCCTGGCGGCCCATCCGGGCTTGCACGTGGGCCTGGCGCTGGCGTCGGCGGCCGCAGCGTGGCTGAACGCCGGCTTGTTGTGGTGGAACCTGAAACCGGTGGCGCTGGCGCCCACGCTGCCAGGTCGGCGTTTGCTGCAGGGTGGGGCGGCTGCGCTGATCATGGCCTGGGTGGTGACTGCACTCAGTCCCGAGCGCAGCAACTGGCTGGCTGCCGGCGTGTTGGAGCGCGCAGGATGGCTAACCGCACTGATCATCGCCGGCGCCGTCAGTTACGCCCTGGTGTTGCTGTTGAGCGGTCTTCGTCCCCGCCATCTGGCCCGCCCTCTTTGACATTCGGCTCTCCTTTAAGGCTTCTAAATTACGTCGATGACTCAGCCATTGCGGTGGTCACGTATCTGATGAGATCAACCGGGAAACTTGGCGCCTGTAGAGGGCTCCGAGCATCCGATGGCGCCAGGCGCTTCGGGCCAACCGGGGCGATCGGCTGGCTTGCCGGGTGAAGGTTCTCGGGAGCTTAAGTGACCTCGAGATCACACCGTAAGAGCGGACGGATTCACGACTTCCTTGAGCTTTCGTCCGGAGGATAGCGGCTGATGGCTACCGGGAACCGTCCGCGCCCCAGCCGGCCCGAAGCACCTAACGCCCCCCGATGCAGCAGGCTGAAAGATTGCAGGGGGGTCGACCCCGCCCTTTACTCATATAACCCTCAGCCGGCACCGCTCGCCGCCCCCCCTGAAATCTCGGGGTCCGCATCGATGGCTGAGTTATCTGCGTAATCAGGTAAGGCTTTACACTAGGAAGAATCTCGCACAAAACCCGTTATCCACCTCATGTCGATTACATTTTTCCGCTATTGGGCGGGCATTCTCGGCGCAGCCGGGAAGAATTGGCTAAGCAGCGAGGCTTTTATCTACGCAGCGGCGTTGGCCTTTTTCACGGTCTTTTCGATTGCCCCGGTGATGATCGTTGTCGTGACCGTGGTCGGTTTCATTCTGGGAGAACGTGCTGCCCAGGGCGAGTTGATGGAGCAGCTGCAGCAGGTGCTGGGGCCAGAGGCTGCCGAGTTTGTCGAAACGGCGGTGGTCAATTCCCAGATTGATCAGAGTGGCCTGTGGCCGACCATTATCGGCGTGCTGGCCATCGTGGTGGGTGCCACTACGGTGTTTGCCCAGATGCAGCAATCGCTGAACCGGATTTGGGACGTGGCGCCCCGGCCGTCGAGCAGCAGCATCTGGCTGTATCTGAAAGCCCGCGTGCTGTCGCTGACGATTGTGCTGTCGATTGGTTTTGTTCTGCTGGTATCGCTGCTGTTGAGCGTGGCGATGCGGGCCGTGATGGCCTTTGCCGATCAATGGCTGCCGGTGCCTGGCTGGGCCATGGTGGGCCTGGAAATCAGCCTGTCGTTGACCGTGATTACCCTGCTGTTTGCGGCGATTTTCAAGATCCTGCCGGATGTGGTGCTGGGCTGGCGGGACGTGTTGATGGGGGCCTTGATCACGGCGCTGCTGTTTACCGTCGGGCGCTCGTTGATTGCCCTCTACCTGGCCAACACGGCCACGGCATCGACCTATGGCGCGGCCGGTTCCTTGGCCCTGCTGTTGCTATGGGTGAACTACTCGTCGCTGATTCTCCTGTACGGAGCAGCGGTGACCCGCGCCCATCTGGAGGCCCGTGGCAAGCGCGTCATGCCCACCAACACAGCGGTGCTGGTTCACGTGGAGCTGGTCGAAGACCGGCCGGGCGAGCGCTGATTACCCCAGCAGGCCGCGCAGGATCAGGAAGAACACCACCGAGAGTGCCGCGCCAGCCGGCACGGTGATCACCCATGACATGAAGATCGAGCCGACCACGCGCAGATTGATGGCGGCGATGCCGCGCGCCAGGCCGACGCCCAGAATGGCGCCGACAACCGTGTGGGTGGTCGAGATGGGCAGTCCGGTGCCGGAGGCCATGACTATGGTGGCCGCTGCCGCCAGGCCGGCGGCGAAGCCGCGGCTCGGGGTCAGGGCCGTGATGTTCTGACCAACCGTGGCAATCACCCGGTGGCCGTAGGTGGCCAGGCCAATCACGATGCCGATGCCGCCGACGATCAGGATCCAGATCGGCACGATGGCCTCCTGGGTGACATTGCCGCTCAACGCCACGCTGACCACGGCGGCGGCCGGGCCGACCGCGTTGGCCACGTCGTTGGAGCCATGGGCGAAGGCCATGCAGCAGGCGGTGATGACCATCAGGATGCCGAAGATGCGTTCAACGGTGACAAAGTGGAAATCGCGCTTTTCCGGTTCCTGGTAGGGGATGCGCAACATGAAGAAGGTGCCGATGGCGGTAATGCCCAGTCCGATGGCAACCGCCAGCAAGTTCGACTGCAGCGTGGTGAAATCCAGGCCAATGTGGCTCAGGCCCTTGTCGACGGTGACCCAGGTCATGAAAAAGCCGGCCAGGAACATGTAGATCGGCACGTAGCGGCGGGCATAGAGCAGGGGGTTATCGCGTTCGAGAATCAGCCGCTGGACGCTGGTGAATAAAAGCCAGGCAATCACGCCGGCGATGACCGGGCTGACAATCCAGCTCATCGCAATGCGGCCGACCATGGGCCACTGTACGGTCGATACGCCAATGCCAATCGCGGCAAAGCCGACGACCGCGCCAATGATGGTGTGGGTGGTGGATACCGGCCAGCCCTTGCGCGAGGCAATCACCAGCCAGGTGCCGGCGGCCAGCAGCGAGGCCAGCATGCCGAACACCAGCAGCTCGGGCTGGTTTTCGAGCAGCGAAGCGTCGACGATGCCGCGTCGAATGGTGCTGGTGACGCCACCGCCGGCCAGGACGGCGCCGGCGAATTCGAAAACGGCGGCAATCAGGATGGCCTGCTTGATGGTGATGGCCTTGGAGCCCACCGAGGGCGCCATGGCATTGGCCACGTCGTTGGCCCCAATGCCCCAGGCCATGAACAGGGCAAACAGCCCGGCCAGGATGATGTAGAAAATTGCCAGTTCCATTGCGCTTGACTCCCCTCTTGCTGCCTTAGCGGGCAATCATCATGTGCAATCTGGAACCCACCCGTTGGGCAATGTCACCCAGGTCGCCGGTCCAGTCGATTACCTTGTAGAGAAACATGGCCTCGATGGGCGGCAGCTCCTTTTCAATGGCGAACAGGCTGCGGCGCAGGTGAACCTGCAGGTCATCGCTCTGGTCTTCGAGCCGGCTGAGTTCGTCGGTCATTTCCATCAGCAGGTCGACCTCGGCACCGCGAAACCCGGATTCGAACAGCTGGTCGAGCTCGTGCACGCTTTTGCGCGCCTGGGTGACGGTGTCGAGACTGCGTTCGAGGAACGCCAGGTAGTCGGTCTGGATGGCTTCCGGCATGACCATCTTCCGGCCGATGATCAGGCCGGAGATGTCCTTGGCCTTGTTGGCCACCCGGTCCTGGCGCGACAGCATTTCCAGGACGTCCGATCGGCTGACCGGCATCAGCAGGCTTTTCGGCAGGTTCAGCCGCAACTCACGCTTGAGATCGTCGGCGGCATGTTCCAGCAGGATGATTTTTTCACGGGCCGCATCGGCCTTCGACCAGTCTTCGCGAAAGGTTGCGCGGATGAACTTGGGCAGTTTGTGGGCGCATTTGGCGGCCTTGTCAAAATGCCGCTGAAGCGGGCGAACCGGTGAGGCGCCGAAAATGCGCGAGATGTAGCCCGTGGAGTTCATGGGTGTCATGGATCCGTCATCGAAAAGACACCCAATTGTAGCATTCGGGCCGGCCGGACCCCTGGCCAGATAGGCGCCTGGGGCTCCCTGGATTTCAATCGCGGTTCAGTCTTCCAGGACCTGGTCGATGACCAGCTCGGTTCCGGCACTTTCCAGGATCGACAGCGTGGCGCTGCGGCCGATCAGGTCGCCGGGCAGGGCATCGGCCCCGCCGCCAAACGCTACGCGGGCGGTCAGCTGGATGACCGGGAAGGTCGACAGGTTGAGCCCTTCGACCATGGCGTTGGCGTCGCTCAGTTCGACCGTGGCCGGTAGATCGCCCGCGCTCAGGCGAACCACGGCCAGCGGAGCCGCCGGACCGTCGGCGGCGCGGGCGGTCAGGAACACCGTCTCGTTGCCGCCAATCCGGTCGGCCAGGGTCTCGTCCAGGCTAAGCTGGACTCGGAAACTGGGCTGGGTTTCCGGCGCGGGTGCCGACCTGCCGGTGGCGGTTTCTGCCGTGCGTGACGGATGGTCGGCCGGCAGGCCGCCCGACTGGGCCAGCCCCAGCCCGATGCGGGCGGCCTGCATTTGTTCGCGAACGGATTGGCGAACCGATCCGTCCTCGAGCAGGTTATCGAGCCGCTGCCACCAGCTCAGGGCATCCTGGTAGGCGCTGAGCTGGTAGGCGGCCACGCCGAGCAGCCACAAGGCTTTCTGGTTATTGGGCTCGACGGCCACCGCATCTTCCAGCAGGCTTCGTGATTCGGCCGGCATGCGCCGATCGCGCGAGGCAAACATCAGCGTTTCAGCCAGTTCGACCTTGATGAATGGGTTGCGATCGTCGATGTAGAGCGCGCGGCGCAGCGCGTGCGCGGCCGAGGAGAACTCTTCAATCGCCTTGTAGGCCATGCCCAGGCGAGCCCATTCCTCGAAGTTGTCCGGGTCGCGTTCCAGGCGGTTGGCAATGCGAATCAACTCGCCGCGCAATTCGGCCACGCCGGTATGGGTGGGGGTCAGGCCATCGGGCTCGCCCACCTGGGTGTAGAGCAGGGCGGTGCCCAGCGGCACGCCTACGGCCAGCACCAGAACGACGGCCAGCGGTACGTTGCGGGCCTGGTTGAGCTGGGCCAGCTCTTGCTTCAGTGCCTTGCGGCGAGTGGCGTATTCGCCGGCTTCCAGGGCTTCGATCTGATCATCCAGTTCTTCCAGTTCACGCTCCAGGCGAGCGCGCTCCGGGCTCTGGGTGCGCAGCAGCGGAATGATGACGAACAGCACGGCGATGCCGACGGCAAGGCCGGCCAGCAGGAGGAAAGTGGGGGTCATTTCAGGGCCTGACGCCTTTTGTGAACAACAATGAATGCGCCAATCAGGCTGCCCAGCAGCAGCAGGATCGGGCCAAACCACAGCAGCAGGGTATGCCCGGCCAGCGGCGGACGATACAGCACGAAGTCGCCGTAACGATCAACCATGAACTGGCGGATTTCCATGTCCGAGCGATCGTCCTGGAGCAGGGCAAAGACCTCCATGCGCAGGTCGCGCGCCAGCGGTGCGGTCGATTCGGCCAGTGATTCATTCTGGCAGACCGTGCAGCGCAGTTCGTTGACCAGGGCACGGAAGCGACGCTCTTCCAGCGAATTGCGGAAGGGCAGGGGCTCGATCGGGGTGATCATGCCGCCCATCTGTCCCTGCTGGACGGGACGGGCCTGCCTTTGCTCTTCAGTGGCCGGGTGGCTGGCCCGCTCGTCGGCCTGAGCCTGGGCTGGGCTGGATAGCGTACCTGCAGCCAGCGTAACGACTAGCGTCAATGCAGCTGACAGGGATACCACGGCATGCTTGATCATGCGCCTGCCTCCTGCCGCATTTCCTCGATTCGGCGCATCAGGTCGGCAAAAGAGGTTTCGTCGACCGGGCCGATATGCTTGTGACGAATCACGCCGCGGTGATCGATCAGGAACGTCTCTGGTGCGCCGTAGACGCCCAGGTCGATGGCGGCGCGGCCTTCCTCGTCGACCATATGGAAGGTCCAGGCATCACCGAAGCGACTCAGCCAGGTCAGGGCGTCGTCGCGCTCGTCGCGCCAGTTGAAGCCGACCAGCGGGATGCCGGCTTCCTCGCCCAGTCGGGTGATGTAGGGGTGCTCGACGCGGCAGGAAAAGCACCAGCTGCCCCAAACGTTGAGGATGAACGGCTGGCCGCGCAGGTCGGCCGTGCTATAGCTCACCTCCGGCTCGTGAAGGCTGGGCAGGGTGAAGTTGGGCACTTCACGGCCAATCAGCGGCGAGGCCACCTGGCGGCGTTGTTCGGCCGTGGGCAGACTGATCAACAACAGGCCGATCAGCCCGACAAAAACCAGCAGCGGGATGAGCATGCGAATCATGCCGGTTGCGCTCCCTGGTCTTCAGCGCGCGCCTCGCGCTCGGCTTCGGCACGTTGCTGGCGCCAGTAGCGACGGTCGCTGGCGGCGACCAGACCGCCGATGCCGAGAAGGAAGGCGCCGCCCCAGATCCAGCGCACGAAAGGCTTGATGTGCACGCGAATGCTCCAGTCGCCGGTTCCGTCCTCAAGCGGCTCGCCCATGGCGATGTAGAGATCATGGAATACGCCGGGGCGCAGGGCGACCTGGGTCATGACCTGCTGGCCGCGATGGTAAAGACGTTTCTGCGGCTGCATCCGGGCAATCTCGCGGTCGCCCCGGTAGACCGTGAAACGGCCTTCATCGGCAATCCAGTTGGGGCCTTTCACCGAGGCCACCTCGTGCAGATGGAATCGATAGCCGGCCACCTCCAGCGTGTCGCCCGCGCCAAAGCGCACGTCGCGCTCATAGGTCATGGACTCGACCATGCCCACGCCGATGATGAATACGCCGACGCCGGCATGGGCCATCACCATGCCCAGCTGGCCGCGCGGCAGCTTGAAGCGCGACTGGCTCTTTTGGCGCCAGAAATAGCTGAGCGAACCCATGATCAGCCAGATGCCGCCAATCCAGCCAGTAATGGCGCGCAGGTTGAAGGCGCCCAGCAGGGCGGCAATGGCCAGGCCGGCCACGATGGCAACGACCAGGCTGATCAGCAGCGGCGCCATCACCCGCTTGAGGTTGTCCTGGCCCCAGCGGCTGAACGGCCCCAGCGGCATCAGCATCACGATGGGCGTCATCAGCAGGATGAACATGGCGCTGAAGTAGGGCGGGCCGACCGAAATCTGGCCCCAGCCCATGAAGTCGATGATCAGCGGATAGAGCGTGCCCAGCAGCACCATGCCGGCCGACACGGCAAAGAACACGTTGTTCAGCAGCAGGGCCGATTCACGACTGACGAAGTCAAAGCCCTTGCCGGTCATGATGCGGGGCGCGCGCAGCGCGTACAGCAGCAGCGCGGCACCGGTCACCACCGCCATGAAGGCCAGGATGAAGACGCCACGCTCGGGGTCGGTGGCGAAGGCATGCACCGAGGTGAGCACGCCGGAGCGAACCAGGAAGGTGCCCAGCAGCGAGGTCGAGAAGGCGGCAATGGCCAGCAGCACGGTCCAGGCCGGGAAGGCACCGCGTTTTTCGGTAACCGCCTGGGAATGGATCAGCGCCGTGCCCAGCAGCCACGGGATGAAGGAGGCATTTTCGACCGGGTCCCAGAACCACCAGCCGCCCCAGCCCAGCTCGTAGTAAGCCCACCAGGAGCCCAGCGTGATGCCGCCGGTCAAAAACGCCCAGGCCATCAGGGTCCAGGGGCGTGACCAGCGCACCCAGTCGCGCTCGATGCGCCCGCCCAGCAGGCCGGCAATGGCAAAGCCGAAGGCCACGGCGAAGCCGACGTAGCCCATGTACAGCAGCGGCGGGTGGAAGATCATGCCCGGGTCTTGCAGCAGCGGGTTCAGATCCTGGCCGTCAATCGGCCCGGGCAGAATGCGGTCGAAGGGATTCGAGGTAAGCAGGGTAAACAGCAAAAAGCCGATGGAAATCAGACCCATCACCGACAACACGCGGGTCAGGAACACCTTGGGCAGAACCTTGCGCGACATCACCGCCACCGCCAGCATCCAGCCGGCCAGCATCAGAATCCACAGCAGCAACGAGCCCTCATGGCTGCCCCAGGTGGCGCTGATGCGGTAGTACCAGGGCAGCAGCAGGTTGGAGTTGGTGGCCACGTTGATTACGGTGAAATCGTGGCGCAGGAACAGCGTGGCCAGCGACAGGAAGGCGGCCAGGGTAAACACGAAATGCCCGGCCACCAGTGACGGGGCCAGGTTCATCAGGGCATCGTTCTGGCGGTAGGCGCCCCACAGCGGCAGGGTGCCGAGCAGAATGGCCAGCACCAGTGCCAGAATCAGCGAAATTTGTCCAAACTCGGCAATCATCAGTAGCCTGCCTCCACGGATGCGATGTGGTCTTCGATCGGTTCACCGCAAACCTCGTTGCCGCCGGCCAGGGCCATGGCACGCGCCACTTCCGGCGGCATGTAGGTTTCATCGTGGCGGGCCAGCACCTCGTGGGCCTGGAACATCCCGTTGGCGTCCAGCGTACCGTGGGCAATTACGCCCTGGCCTTCGCGGAACAGGTCGGGCAGGATGCCGTTGAAGTTGACCGTGATGTCATGGATGCAGTCGGTCACATCAAAGGTGACCAGCAGCGAGGTCGGATCGCGGGAGACCGACCCGGCCGCGACCAGCCCGCCCAGTCGCAGTTGGCGACCTTCCGGAAAGTCGCCAGCGACGATTTCGCTGGGGCCAATCGAGAAACGAATGTTGTCGTTGAGGGCCACCAGGGCAATGGCGGTGGCGGTGCTTACGCCCAGCACCATCAGGCCGATCACGGCCAGGCGTTTTTTACGGGTTGGGGTCATCGTACTCTCCGCTCTGCAATGCCTGTTCCTCGCGCAATTCGGCCATCAGGCGACGGCGATAGAGCACGGGCTGGAGGATTTGCCAGGCAACCACAACGGCAAAAATGCCGTAACTGCTCCAGACAAATGACGCGTATTCAAGTTCCGGGATCATCGTTTATTTCACCCCTTTTCCAAGCAGTTTTTTGGCCACCCAGCCCTTGCGTCGGTCCTGGGACAGCAGTTCGTTGCGCGAACGATCCAGCAGGGCCGCACCGAACATCAATTTGACCGCAATCGTCATCCAGATCAGCGGCGGCATCATCGAGTAATGCATGCTGGATTCACCAAAGATGCGGATGGTCTTGCCCTGGTGCAGCGTGGTCCACCACTCCACCGAAAAATGAATGATCGGAATATTGACCAGGCCGACCAGAACCAGGATGCAGGCCACGCGGGCGCCCTTGCGGCGGTCTTCAAAGGCCGCGTACAGGCCCATTATCCCCAGATAGATGAACAGCAGCACCAGCATCGAGGTCAGGCGCGCGTCCCATTCCCACCAGGTGCCCCACATCGGGCGGCCCCAGATCGAGCCGGTGGCCAGGCAAATCAGGGTAAAGGCGGCGCCGATGGGCGCGCACATCATGGCCATGATTTCGGTGGTGCGAATGCGCCAGACCAGGGCAATCATGGCCAGGATAGCCATCACCACGTAGCCGGCCATGGCCTGCCAGGCTGCGGGCACGTGTATGTAGAGAATGCGCACGGTATCGCTTTGCTGATAATCGGGCGGCACCACGTAAAAGGCGTAGTACAGGCCAATGATCGTGCAGATGGCGAAGCCCGCCCACAGCCAGGGGCTGAGCAACAGGCAGAAGCGATAAAACGTCGGTGGTGAGCCGAGTCGGTGAAAACCGACCTTGATGGATTTCCAGATCATTCGATGTTCAACCTCAGCGCCGCCGTGGCAGCCAGGGGGACCAGGGTAATGGCGAGCACCAGCAGGGCCAGCATCAGGCCCAGGTTGGCGCGCACCGGTAAATCATCTGCTGCGGCGGCCACGGCGCCGGTGGCAAAGATCAGCACGGGCACGACCAGCGGAAACACCAGGATGGGTAGCAGTACGCTGCCGCGGTTGGTGCCCAGGGTGAGGGCGGCGGCCAGCCCGCCGATCAGCGACAGGATGGGCGTGCCGATCAACAGGCTGATCATCAGTACCGACAGCGACTGCGGCGGCAGATACAGCATCTGGGCGGCCAGCGGCGCAAACAAGATGACCGGCACGCCGGTCACCAGCCAGTGGGACAACAAACGGCTGATGACCAGGCCGGTCACCGGCAGATGGCCCAGCCACCATTGCTCCAGAGTGCCGTCTTCATGGTCGGGTCGAAACAGGTTTTCCAGCGCCAGCAGGCTGGCCAGCAGGGCGGCCACCCAGATCATGCCCGGCGCAATGGCGGCCAGCAGATTGGGGCCGGGGCCCACGCCCAGCGGCACCAGAATGATGACGGCAAACAGGAACACCAGCGGCATCAGCGATTCACCGCCGTGGCGAATGGCCAGGCGCAGGTCACGCAGCAGCAGGGCCAGCATCGCGCTCATTCAGGCCACCTCCGCCCGGCGGGCCGGGCTGACCTGCAGCGTCTGAAAGCCCTGAGCCAGCTGCGGTTTGTGCTGATGGGTAGACAGCGCCACTGTGCCGCCATCGGCCAGGTGGCCTTCCAGCAGGGTATCGACCAGCCGGCAGCCGGCGTCGTCCAGGCTGGCATAGGGTTCATCCAGCAGCCAGATGGGGCGCGGCGAGACCAGCAAACCAGCCAGGCCCAGGCGCCGCTTCTGGCCGGCTGACAAGGCACGTGCCGGTCTCAGGCCCAGTCCGGCCAGGCCAACCCGGGCCAGCGCCTTGCTGCTGTTCAGTGTGCCGGCTCCGTGGAACCGGGCCAGGAAGTCGAGGTTTTCCCGGCAGGTGAGTTCGCCCTTTAGGGCGGGCAGGTGGCCAAGAAAAGCGGTGCGGGCCGAACGCTCAAGCGTGCCTGAGGCCGGTTTTAGAATGCCGGCCAGCAGGCGTAGCAGTGTCGTCTTGCCGCTGCCGTTGGGGCCCAGGATCACGGTGGCCTGGCCGGCGTTCAGCGTCAGATCGGTGGCTTCGAACACGTCCTCGCCCTGGCGCTGGAAGGTCACCCGGCTTGCCTGCAGCAAGGCGCTCATCGCTTGCCCCTTGCTAGCCGGGCCAGGCACACCGAAACCCGTGTTCGCGCTGCTGGCAGGCGAAGCGTTCGGGCAGAAGTGGCCGGCTGCATCAGTGTCATCGGGTGGTCAAACGGGCGGAGGACGTGTCGGCTATTATTCTACCCCGCGCGGCGTATGCACATGATCTGAATCAAACGGTTGCCGGCCCGGTCCCGATACGCTGCGCCTGCCGCTTTCACCCGTTCCAGCCGCCAGCCTGCCAAAGGAGAGTTCCCCGCCCCATGTCCAAGCAATACGACTACGATCTGTTCGTCATCGGCGCCGGCTCCGGCGGTGTCCGTGCCTCGCGAATTGCGGCTGGCCACGGCGCCCGAGTGGCCATTTGCGAAGAATCCCGGGTGGGCGGCACCTGCGTGATTCGCGGCTGCGTGCCCAAGAAACTGCTGGTGTTTGCCTCGCAGTTTGCCGAAAGCTTTGCCGATGCGCCCGGTTATGGCTGGTCGGAGGTGGGCGGCCGATTCGATTGGGCCTCGCTGATTGCCGCCAAGGATCGCGAAATCGACCGCTTGAACCAGATCTACCTGCGTCTGTTGTCCAACGCCGGCGTCGAGCTGCACGAAGGGCGCGGACGGCTGGTTGACGCGCACATCGTGGAGGTCAACGGGCAGCACTACACGGCCGACAAGATCCTGATTGCCGTGGGTGGCCGCCCCTGGGTGCCGGACATCCCCGGCAAGGAACTGGGCATTACCTCCGATGAGGCCTTTCACCTGGACCGCTTGCCCGAGCGTGTGCTGATTGCCGGCGCTGGCTACATCGCCGTGGAATTCGCCGGCATTTTCAACGGGCTGGGCAGCGACACCACGCTGGCCTACCGGCGCGATTTGATTCTGCGGGGCTTTGACGACGACGTGCGTCGAGTGGTTCAGGACGGCCTGCGCAATCGCGGCGTGGCGATTGCCTACCACCGGGCACCGGCCCGGCTGGAACAGGTCGACGGCGGTATCCGGGTAACTTTCTCCGACGATTCGGTGGCCGAGTACGATGCGGTGATGTTTGCCACCGGCCGCGTGCCCTATGTCTGGGACCTGGGGTTGGAGCAGGCCGGCGTGCATCTGGGGCCGGGCAACCGGATCGAAGTCGACGACTACTCGCGAACCAGCGTTGAAAACATTTTCGCGGTCGGCGATGTCACCGACCGGATCGCCCTGACCCCGGTGGCGTTGATGGAGGGCCATGCCTTTGCCGATACCGAGTTCGGTGGCCAGGACCGCCCGGTCAGCCATGAGAACACGCCAGCCGCGGTGTTCTCCCAGCCGCCGGTGGGCACGGTGGGCCTGAGCGAAAGCGAGGCGCGTGAGGCCGGCTATGCGGTGAAAATATTCCGGTCTGAGTTCACGCCGATGAAATACACCCTGGCTGGCCGCCAGGAAAAAGCCCTGATGAAACTGGTTGTCGATGCCGACACCGATCGGGTGCTGGGCTGCCACGCGGTGGGGCCGGACACGCCCGAAATGCTGCAGGGCTTCGCCGTGGCCGTGCGTGCCGGGCTGACCAAGGCCCAGTTCGACCAGACCATCGGTATCCACCCGACGGCGGCTGAAGAGCTGGTCACCATGCGCCAGCCGGTCAGTTCTTGAGCCGTCGGCGCTTCCAGTACAGGCCGAAGCCGGTCATCAGTAACAGGCAGCCCAGCGGAACCCACACCTTGGGTTCCAGCCACAGCGAGCCGTCGGCCAGTTCGCCGGCTTCGGCAATGGACCCCAGTCCGTCGCCGATGATCGCGTAGATCAGCGTGATTGGCGCCAGGCCGAGCGTGGTGAGCAAGGCATATTGCCCGGCCGGGATGCGAGTGACGGCCGCTGCTGCATTGACCGGGAAAAACGGCGCGAAGGGAATGATGCGAAGCATCAGCAGCGTCCAGAAGGCGTCGCGTTCCAGGGCGTTCAGCAAAGGCTCGCCGACACTGTCATCCAGCGGCTCCCGCAGTCGCCGTGCGCCGAGCTTGCGCGCGATCAGAAAAGTGATGAAGGCGCCCAGGCTGGCGCCGGTCAGGGCAGCTGCCGTGCCGCCAAGAATGCCGAACAGGTAACCGCCGGCCAGGCTGAACAGCGTGCCGACCGGTGCCGCGAGTACTACAAGAACGACCATGACGCCGGCAAAGGCCAGCAGGGTCGCCCAGTAATGGTCAGCGGTGATTCGCTCCAGCCGCTTGAGCATGTCGAGGGTGGCCTCCTGGCCCAGCGTGACCGCCAGGATGACCAGTGCCGCGCCGAGCAGCAGGCCGACGATCAGCCCCAGCCTGGCCAATCCCTTGCTCACGCTTGCTGGAGGGCTTGCCGGGCCTGCTCGCAGGCGTCGTTCAGGTCAATCTCGTCGAGTTGTTCACGATGTTCTGTCAGCCGGTCCAGCAGGGCGGCCTGCCGCTCGCCGCGAGCCCAGGCCTCGGCGTAGGGGATTTCGGGGTGAAACATCACCATCTGGTAGCGGGGAATGAATTCGCCGGGCAGGCGGGCCTCCAGCGCCCATTCCAGCTGTTTCTTTAAATGAAAACGCGGTTCTCGCACCCGGTCGCGCATTTCCAGGTAGTTGTCCAGCGCCATGGCGGCAATGGCATCGGCGTTGGGTTTTCGCTCGCGCTGGAAATCGGCCAGCGCCTGTTGGCGGTCGGGCTCATTGGCCAGCCTGTCGGCCAGGGCGACGGTGTCTTCAAAGGCGGCATTCATGCCCTGGCCGTGGAACGGCACGATGGCGTGGGCGGCGTCGCCCAGGATGATGGCCCGGCGGTCGAGCTGCCACTGGTCCACATAGAGGGTGCCGAGGAAGCCGACCGGGTGCTCGGCCAGTTCCCGGTCGAGATCGGGCATCAGCGCCACGGCATCGGGAAAGGCCTGTTCCAGGAAAGCCCGCATGTCCTTGGCGGCTGCCAGCTGATCAAAGCCGGGCTCGCCCTCGTTCTGGAGAAACAGCGTGCAGGTAAAGCTGCGGTCGGGGTTGGGCAGGGCAATCATCATGTAGCCGCCGCGCGGCCAGATGTGCAGGGCTTCCGGGTCCATCTGGAAGTTGCCGACCGGCCCCGGTGGGATGGTCAGCTCCAGGTAGCCATGGCCCAGTGGCTCTTCGCGAACGCCCAGCGGCGAGACGGCATCCATTGCCTTGCGAAGGGCCGAGCCAGCCCCGTCGCTGCCGATCACCAGGTCGAAATCCACCGGGCAGGCCTGGTCGTCCTGGTCGATGAAGTGGAGCCGCTGCTGCTCGAAATCGGCACCGTCCAGCCGGTGGCCGAAGTGAATCTCGACGCCCTGGGCTTCGGCCGCGTCCAGCAGGGCCTGGTTCAGATGGCCGCGATGGACCGACCAGATCACTTCATCGTCGCGCTGGCCGTACTTCTGCAGCTGGGTTTGGCCCTTGTCGTCGTGCAGCATGCGCCCGATCATGGGCAGGGCGAAAGCTTCCACGGTATCGAGCAGGTCTGCCCGGGCCAGCGCCATGCGCCCGCGCTCGGCCAGCGCCAGGTTGATTGATCGGCCGGCCGGTACCGTCTGTTTACGCGGGTCGGGGTAGCGCTCATACAGGCTCACCGGCTGGCCATTGCGGGCCATGAGGACGGCCAGCAGGCTGCCGGCCAGGCCGGCGCCCACCAGGACGATCCGCTCGCTGGCTTCAGGCATCAATCAGTTCCTCCATCATGTCGACCAGGGCATTGCAGTCGTCCAGCGTGTTGTACAGCGGCACCGGGGCCACCCGAATGATGTCGGGTTCGCGCCAGTCGCCGACCACGCCGTGGGCTTCCAGCCGTTCGAACAGTCGGCGACCGACCTCGCGGCGGCCGCGCACTTTCAGGGAAAGCTGGCAGCCGCGCCGGTGCGGTTCCAGCGGCGTCTTGATCTCGATCCGCTCGTCCAGCCGCTCCTGCAGCTGATGGGCCAGATGGCCGGTCATTTCCATTGAGCACTGACGCAGTCGGTCCATGCCGGCTTCGCTGAATACTTTCAGTGAGGCCCACAGTGGTGCCAGCGCCAGTACCGGCGGGTTGGACAGCTGCCAGCCCTCGGCGCCCGGCGTGGGCTTGAACTCCGGCCCCATGCGGAAGCGGGTTTTTTCCTCGTGCCCCCACCAGCCGGCCAGTCGCAGGCCCTGGTGGTTGGCATGGCCTTCGTGGACAAAGCAGCCGGCCACGGCACCGGGTCCGGCGTTCAGGTACTTGTAGCTGCACCAGACGGCAAAGTCGGCGCAGATGTCGTGCAGGGCCAGCGGCACATTGCCCACGGCATGTGCCAGGTCGAGCCCAAGCGTGGTGTCGCAGCGCT
The DNA here is from genome assembly GCA_003567685.1 of Gammaproteobacteria bacterium. GTDB lineage: Bacteria > Pseudomonadota > Gammaproteobacteria > Xanthomonadales > Wenzhouxiangellaceae > Wenzhouxiangella. The sequence goes on along the minus strand of PWYW01000067.1, from coordinate 50,953 downwards.
GGCAAGCGCGGGCAATCCGGGCCAGGTCGAACACTTGCCCCGTGGCGTATTGAACGCCCGGCCACAACACCAGCGCGACTTGCTCGCCGTAGCGCTCCAGGTAGTCTTCGATGTCTTCTTCGTGCAGCAGGCCGTCCCGACGGGGCGCCAGTTCGACCAGGTGGTCATCGACGTCCAGGCCATGCAGGGTCAGCTGCGAGGCGACCGCGTGACGGTCAGATGGGAAGGCACCGCGTTCGATCAGGATTTTCGTGCGCGAACCGCTGGGCCGGTAGAAACTGATCATCATCAGGTGCAGATTGACCGTCAGCGAGTTCATGGCGACCACTTCATCGGGCTTGGCACCGACCATCTCGGCCAGGCCGTCGCGGGCCAGCTGGTGGTAGCTCATCCACGACAGCGGTCCGTCGAAGTGGCCGGCAACGCCCAGCCCGGCCCAACGCTCAAGTTCGGCCTGCACCGCCTCGGCGGCGGCAATCGGCTGAAGCCCCAGGGAATTGCCGCAGAAATACAGGGCATCCCGGCCGTCGGGGCCATGGGGGATGCGGAAGCGGTCGCGGAAGTGGCCGGCTTGGGGAAACGGTTCGGGCTCGTAAAGGGTCATTGGAGGGGGTACAGAGTGGGGTTGCTGGGGCTGGCATCGCCGCGCAGGGCGGATACCGACAGGGCCAGGAGACAAGGGCCGTCGCTGAGCGAATCGGGCACGAAGATCATTTCGGTGATGGTGCAGTGGCGGCGTGCATCGTTCGGTCGGGTTTCGCCGGGCGCCAGGCACCAGAAGCGCCGGTGCTGGGCCAGCTTGCCGCCATCGCTGGCCGCGTCAATGGACGGCGTGTCAATCAACAAGTGTTCGATACCGGCCCGGACAATCTTGTCCATGGCCTCCACGCTGAGCAGCGGGTAGGGCGGGCTTTGGCCGTAGTGGCGGTCGATCTTGCCCGGCTCGTTCGGCAGGCAGCGTATGACCAGCGCCCGGCACCATTCCGGCCAGTCGAGCTGATCGGCCCGGATGGTCGGGCCGGGGCCCACCGTGGTCTCCTCGCCGGCCGGACCCGGACTGACCGAGCACAATGTCGCTGGAACCAGGCCCCTCGGACACACGTCGATCACATCCAGTGGCTCCAGGGTGATGTGGCCAACGCATTCGGTGTGGGTGCCATGACAGTGGGGCACAAGGGTAACGGCGCTGACGTTGCAGCTGCCACCCGCCTGGACGTCACCAACGAAGCCACCGCTTTCAAAGCGCGAAAAGCGCGCCGGTTCGTCAAGGAAGAAGCGCGGGTGTCGACCATCGGGGCCAATCGGGATGGCCAGCGGAACGCCTTGCGCCAGATCGACGCGGAAAGCGTCTTCGCCCAGAATCAGTCGAGCATGCAGTTCGGTCATCGGTCCAGTCCAAAGCGGTCTGCGGGCAGATCAAGAAAGTCCAGCGCATTCTTCCACCGGATACGTTGGTTTTCCTCAGCGGTCGGGTTCATGGCCGTGAGCGCTTCGCCCGGTTTCTGTTCGCCGAGGGGAAAAGGATAGTCGGTACCCAGGATGACCTTGTCAGCACCCATCACGTCGACCAGGTAGCGCAGTGCTTGCGGGTCGTGGGTGACCGAATCGACCCAGAAGCGGCCGATGTAGTCGCGCGGGTTGACCGGGTTGCGATGAGCGACCAGGTCCGGTCGCATCCTGAAGCCCTGCTCGATGCGACCGATGGTAAAGGGAAAGGCGCCGCCGCCGTGGGCGAAGCAGACGCGCAGCCCGGGCAGCCGCTCGAACACCCCGCCGAAGATCATCGAGCAGATCGCCCGCGAGACTTCCGCCGGCATGCCAACCAGCCAGGGCAGCCAGTAATCGGGCATCTTGTCCTGGCCCATCATGTTCCAGGGGTGAATCAGCACGGCCAGGCCCAGGGCCTCGCAAGCGGCGAGAATCTCGACGATGCCTTCATCATCCAGGTTTCGATCATTCACGTTGGAGCCAATCTGGATGCCCGGCAATTTCAGGTCGCGGGCGCAGCGTTCGGCCTCGCGGATGGCCAGCTCGGTGTCCTGCATCGGCAGCGTGCCCAGGCTGATTACCCGGTCGGGCCAGCGCCGGGCCTGGTCGGCGATGTGGTCGTTGAGAAAACCGGCAAATTCGGCTGCCTGGCGGGCCGGCTGGTCGTAGCTGAACATCACCGGCACGGTGCAGACCACCTGAACCGAGACGCCATGACGTTCATAAGCGTCGATGCGATGGGCCATGTCGAAAGACGTTCGGCCAATGGCGCGAAAGAACTTCCCGCCCTGCATGATCTGGCGTTCGTCGCCCTGGCCCTCGATGGTGGGAAATGCGGTGCTGGCTCCCCGATTGAAATCGGGCAGGTGGTCTGGCAGCAAATGGCTGTGCAGGTCAATCATCATGGCCCCTCCTTGGCGTTCTTATTAAACCGGCAACGAAATACCTACGGTATTCGTTGCGCGGCATTTGCGGCACATGTCCGCAAATCCCTTCGCTTCGCGGCCCCGTCCGTTCCGGCCGGGCATTAACCCGGCAACCCGACTGGTTGCCGGGTTAATAGTTCAAGTCTGCCCCATCGCTGCGGCTTTTGCCAACCAGCCGGGTCGGCCCGGATTAGAATCTGGGCCTGTTACCGACCGAAGGCCCGGCCCGCCGCCATGTCCCTGCAGCTTGCTGATTTCCAGTTTGATCTTCCCGAGTCCCTGATTGCCCAGCATCCATTGCCGGAGCGTTCGGCCAGCCGTTTGCTGCACCTGGAGCGCGACAGCGGGCGCTGGCACGACCGGATGTTCCGCGATCTGCCCGATCTGCTTCAGCCGAATGACCTGCTGGTGTTCAACAACACACGGGTGATTCCGGCCCGCCTGTTTGCCAGCAAGGCCAGCGGCGGCAAGGTTGAAATTCTCATTGAACGGTTGGCCGACGACGGGCGCGCGCTGGTCCAGCTGAGAGCCAATCGCAAGCCGGTTATCGATACCGTGCTGGAGGTCGACCAGGCTCGCCTGCGCGTGCTGGGACGAGAGGACAGCTTCTGGTGGTTGCGCATCGAATCGGGCGAGGACTGGGCCGCGCTGCTTGACCAGCACGGACACATGCCGCTGCCACCCTACATCGAGCGCGCAGATGAGTTGACCGACCGCGAGCGCTACCAGACCGTTTTCAGCCAGGTGCCGGGTGCTGTGGCCGCGCCGACGGCCGGGCTGCACTTCGACGAAGCACTCCTGGCCAGGATCAACGATCTGGGTATTCGTCGCGCCGAGTGCACGCTGCACGTCGGGGCCGGTACCTTCCAGCCGGTGCGGGCCGAGCGCGTTGAAGACCACGTGATGCACGCCGAATGGCTGCGCGTGGATCCGGCGCTGGTCGATGCCGTGGCTGAGACCCGAAATCGCGGTGGCCGGGTGATTGCCGTGGGCACCACCGCCGTGCGGTCGCTGGAAACGGCAGCCGCCGGGGGCGAGCTTCAACCGTTTGTCGGTGACAGCCGGTTGTTCATCTATCCCGGCTACCGGTTCCGGGTGGTGGACGCCATGATCACCAATTTTCACCTGTCCGGCTCGACCCTGCTGATGCTGGTATCGGCCTTCGCCGGGCGCGACAAGGTGCTGGCGGCCTATCGTCACGCGGTCGAGCAGCGCTACCGGTTCTTCAGCTATGGGGATGCGATGTTTTTGGGGTAGTGAAAGGTGAGAGGTGAAAAGTGAAAGGTTGAGGGAGACGGGAGACGGGATTGCAACCGGTTTGTCGGATGGGCGGGATAAACTAGGGGTTTATTGACGTTGAGTGATCTGGATGCGTTTTGAGTTGCTGGCAACCGAGGGTGAAGCCCGGCGGGGGCGGTTGAGTTTTGAGCGGGGCGTGGTGGATACGCCGGCCTTCATGCCGGTGGGCACTTACGGCACGGTCAAGGCGATGACGCCGGAAGAGCTGCAAGAGATGGGCGCGCAGATCATTCTCGGCAATACCTTTCACCTGATGCTGCGGCCCGGCACCGAGGTCATCCAGGCGCACGGCGATCTGCACGATTTCATGGGCTGGTCAGGTCCGATCCTGACCGACTCGGGCGGTTTCCAGGTCTGGAGCCTGGCCGAGCTGCGCAAGATGACCGAAGAGGGCGTGACCTTTGCCTCACCGGTAGACGGGGCCAAGGTGTTCATGGGGCCGGAGGAGTCCATGGCCGTTCAGCGCGCCCTGGGCTCGGACATCGTGATGATTTTCGACGAGTGCACACCCTATCCGGCGACCCACCAGCAGGCGGCTGAATCGATGCGCCTGTCGTTGCGCTGGGCGAAGCGCTCGCGCGCGGCACACGGCGACAACCCCTCGGCGCTGTTCGGCATTGTCCAGGGCGGCATGTATGGCGATCTGCGCCAGGAGTCGGCCGCCGGCTTGATCGATATCGGTTTCGACGGCTACGCGATTGGCGGTTTGTCGGTGGGTGAGCCCGAGGACGAGCGCCTGGCCACCCTGGAAGCCACCTGCCCGGTGCTGCCGACGGATCGCCCGCGTTACCTGATGGGCGTAGGCCGCCCGGAAGACCTGCTGGCCGGGGTCGAGCGGGGCGTGGACATGTTCGACTGCGTGATGCCTTCGCGCAATGCCCGCAATGGCCACCTGTTCACCAGCCACGGCGTACTCAAGCTGCGCAATGCCCGCTACAAGATGGACACCCGTCCGATTGACGAGAACTGCGACTGCTACACCTGCCGCAACTACTCGCGCGCCTACGTCAAGCATTTGCAGAAGTGCGACGAAATTCTCGGCCACCGGCTGGCTACTATCCACAACCTGCATTACTACCAGTCCCTGATGCGCCGGCTTCGGACAGCCATCGCCGAAGGCCGCCTGGCCGAGGAGGCCAAAGCGCTCAGGGCCGCCTGGGCCGAAGGTATTCCCGACTGAGCCGGCCCAAACTCGGGCCGGCCCTATGCAATAATTGGTGGTTTGCAAATGGTCGGCCCAGCCCCCATTGACCTTTGAACCGGCACTTGATGCCGGATAGTCAATCATCAATCTGTTCGAGAGGAACACGCCAAGATGGATTTTCTGATTCCCAGCGCCATGGCCCAGAGCGGCGCCGCCCAAGAGCCCAGCATGCTTGCCAGCCTGATTCCGCTGGTCCTGATCATCGTGATCTTCTGGTTCCTGCTGATTCGTCCGCAGATGAAGCGCAACAAGGAACACCGCGCCCTGGTGGCTGGCTTGTCAGTGGGTGACGAAATCATCACCGCTGGCGGTCTGCTGGGTCGCATTACCTCGGTGGGCGAAAGCTTTGTCACCGTGCGCCTGGCCGACAAGATGGAAGTCAAGCTGCAGCGCCACTCGGTTGCCCAGGTGGTTCCGAAGGGCACCATGGACGCCGCAGGCTGACCAATACCGAATAACCAACGGCTGTATTTATGAACCGATTTCCCCCCTGGAAGTACGCCCTGCTGATCATCGTGATTGGTGTGGGTTCGATCTACGCCCTGCCTAACCTGTTCGGCGATGACCCGGCGGTCCAGATTTCGTCGATCCGTGGTTTCGAGCTCGAACAAGACATGGTCACCCGAGTCGAATCCGCGCTGGACGCGCAAAACATCGAGTACGGTGGTATCGAGTTTGAGCCACAGCGCATGCTGGTTCGGTTTGACAACGTCGATCGCCAGGGGCGGGCAGCCGAAGTGCTGCGCGAGACGCTTGGGCCGGATTACGTGGTGGCGCTTAACCTGGCGCCCGCGACCCCGGCCTGGCTTAGAGCAATCAACGGCGAACCGATGGTGCTGGGTCTGGACCTCCAGGGTGGCGTGCACTTCCTGATGCAGGTTGACATGGATGCTGCGCGCACCCAGCAACTCGAGCGCTTCGAGGGCACGATCCGCACCGATTTGCGTCGCGCCGACGTGCGCTATCGCTCGGTTCGCGCAGAACGCGGCCATGTTCTTGTTGAGCTGCGCTCCGAGGAAGATCGCGATCGCGCCCGCCAGGTGATCAACCGGGAAATCACCGAACTGGTACTGGAAGACCGGGATGGTTCGGAAACCTTCAACCTGCGTGCCGAGATCGACGAAGACATTCTGCGCGAGCTGCAGCAAACCGCACTTCGCCAGAACATCAGCACGCTGAGAAACCGCGTCAACGAGCTGGGCGTGGCCGAGCCGGTCATTCAGCAGCAGGGGGCCGACCGTATTGTGGTTCAGCTTCCGGGTGTGCAGGACACTGCCCAGGCCAAGCGCGTGCTGGGTTCAACCGCCACCGTCGAGTACCGCGGTGTGGACGAGCAGAACGATCCCTTCGAAGCCCAGCGCACCGGCCGTATTCCGCCGCAGTCGCGGCTGTATTTCATGCGCAACGGCGACCCGATCCTGCTGTCACGCACGGTGATAGCCTCGGGCGACAACCTGGTCATGGCGGCGGCCGGTTTCGACCAGCAGACCGGCCAGCCCAACGTGGTGGTGACTCTGGATGGCCCGGGTGCGCGTCGCATGCTGGAACACACCACCCAGAATGTCGGTAATCGCATGGGCGTAGTCTTCATCGAGCACCGCCCTGAAACCCGCACGGTCGATGGCGAAGAGGTGCAGACGACGCGTCGCGTGGAGGAAGTGATTTCAGCTGCCGTGACTCGTGAGCCTTTTGGCGGGCGCTTCCAGACCACCGGTCTGGGTTCGGCCACCGAAGCCTCGCAGCTGGCCATGCTGTTGCGCGCGGGTGCTCTGGCCGCGCCCATGCAGATCATTGAAGAACGCACGGTCGGCCCCAGCCTGGGTCAGGACAACATTGACCAGGGCTTCAACTCGGTGATGATCGGTTTTGCCCTGGTCCTGATCGTGATGGCCATTTACTACAAGGTTTTTGGTTTGATCGCCAACATTGCCCTGACCGTCAACCTGGTGTTGATCGTCTCGCTGCTGTCGATGCTCGGTGCGACGCTGACGCTACCGGGTATTGCCGGCATCGTGCTGACCGTGGGTATGGCCGTTGATGCCAACGTGTTGATCTACGAGCGAATACGTGAAGAGTTGCGCAACGGTTCAACACCCCAGGCAGCCATCAAATCGGGTTACGAAAAAGCGTTCTCGACCATTGCGGATGCCAACGTCACCACGTTGATCGCGGCCATCGTGCTCTTCCTTTTCGGAACCGGCCCGATTCAGGGCTTCGCGGTCACGCTCAGCCTGGGCATCGTCACCTCGATGTTCACCGCCATCATCGGTACGCGCGGCGTGGTCAGCCTGGTGTACAGCGCCAAGAAGCGCACCAAGTCGCTGGCCATCTGACGGGAGACAGGCATGGATATCATCAAAGCCAATACCAGTATCAATTTCATGGGCCAGCGCAAGCTGGCCATGGCCATCTCGATTGTTGTATTTGCCATCTGCATTGGATCGCTTTTCGTTCGCGGCATCAACTTCGGGCTGGACTTTACCGGCGGTACCTTGATCGAGGTGGCCTACCCGGCCGCGCCTGAGCTGTCCGATGTTCGCCAGGCGTTAACGGACGAGGGCTTCGACGATTTCGTTGTCCAAACCTTCGGTAGCCCGCGCGAGATCATCGTGCGCATGCCGGCCGACCAGGCCGACGAGTCGGGCGCCGAGTTAAGCGAGCAGGTGCTTTCGGCACTTTCGGCGCAGGAACCCGGCATTGACTTGCGACGGGTGGAGTTCGTCGGCCCGCAGGTGGGCCAGGAGCTGGCCGAGCAGGGCGGCCTGGCGATGATCTACGCGCTGATCGGTGTGCTGCTGTACGTATCGTTCCGTTTCCAGTGGCGCTTTGCCGTGGGCGCGGTGGCGGCGCTGGTGCACGACATCGTGCTGGTCGTCGGCATTCTGTCGATACTGCAGATCAACTTTGACCTGACCGTGGTGGCCGCGCTGCTGGCGGTGGTCGGTTATTCGCTGAACGACACGATTGTGCTCTATGACCGGCTGCGCGAAAACTTCATCGTCAAGCGGAAGGGCACGCCAGTCGAGCTGTGTAATCTGTCAATCAACCAGATGCTGGGTCGCACCTTGATGACCTCGTTGACCACGCTGCTGGTGTTGATTGCGCTGTTTTATTTTGGCGGTGAAATCATCCATGCCTTCGCGTTTACCCTGATCATTGGCGTCGTGGTGGGTACCTACTCGTCGATCTACGTGGCCGGTAATGCCGCCATCATGCTCGGTGTGTCCAAGCAGGACCTGATGCCGGTAGAGAAAGAAGGCGAAGACCAGCCGGATACCGAAGTGCTGCCCGAGCGTTTCCGGAGCAGCTGATCATGAGGCGTCTGACGCTGCTGTTGCTGGCCGGCCTCTGGGCCGGTCCGCTATTGGCATCAGACCAGTTCCTGGTTGAGACCCGCCTTTGGCTGGAAGGGGAACTGGCGGGTTCGCCCACCGTGATTGCCCGGGCCGGCGAGCCGGCCTTGCTGGAACGACTGGGTGAGCCGCAGTTTCGCCTGACCCTGACGGTCGAGGCGGTGCAGGACCGTTTTGCCCCCACCGACACGCTGTGGCTGACGGTTGAAGTCGAGACGCCCGGTGAGGACGGCTGGGAAGCCATGGTCGACACGCTGTTGGGTGTTCAGGAAGGGCGAACCGCGTCTTTTTCTGTCGTGGACGGCGACGACGAGGCCACGCCGGAAACGGCGCAATTGTTCCTGGAAGTCAAACCTTCGCGGCTGCGTCCGGCCGATTCCCTGCCCTGATGCCGGCGACGATCGTCGCGTTTTTCTGCGTCTGTGAACGGCGCCCGCGCCAGGCGGGCTGATGCCGGCCAGGACCGCAGCCTTCTGGCCCATGCTGGTGTTGCCAGTTGGCCTGCTGCTGGTCCTGTTCCTTCCATTCTTCCTCTCCCTGGGTTCCCAGGATCCGACCGACGGCGAGCCTGACCAGGCTTCATCCCGGGTTTATCTGCTGGCGACCGCCACCACCGGCGGCACCTTTTACCCGGTGGGCGTGGCGCTGGCCACGCTGACACGCCAGCAGCTGGAGCCCGAGCATGGCCTGGCCCTGGCCGCTATCAGCAGCGCCGGCTCGGAAGAAAACCTGCGCCTGATGCGGACGGGGGAGGCGCCCTTCGCCATCCTTCAGGGTCTGTACGGCGCACGTGCCTGGTCAGGCGATGGCCTGTTGAATGAGCAGGCGGCGATGAGCGAGCTGCGCTCGGTGACCGCCTTGTGGCCGAACGTGGAGCATTTTCTGATTCGCCGCAGCTTCGTTGAAACCGGCGATCTGTCTGACCTGCAAGCAGTCACCGGGCGGCGCTTTTCGATTGGCGCGGCCTATTCGGGTACCGAGGGCTCCAACCGGCATATTCTTGAGTCGCTGGACTTTGCGCCCGATCAGGACTTCAACCTGGTATTCCAGGGCTATGGCGCCAGCGCCGATGCCTTCCAGAACCAGCTGATTGACGGTATGAACACGCCGGCCGGCGTGCCGGTGGGGGCAGTCACCCGGGCCATGGCGTCTGGACGGGGTGATGCGGTGCTGCTGTCGGTCACCGATGAACAGCTGGCCGCCATCAATGACCGCTATCCCGGGCTTTGGCGCTTCCATGACCTGCCTGCCGACAGCTACCCGCACCAGCCAGAGCCGGTTCGAACCATTGCCCAGGCCAACCTGCTGGCGGTTACCGCCGATGTACCCGATGAGCACGTTTACCGGCTGCTGGACGTGCTTTATGAGCACCTGGGCTTCTTGCAGGCCTTCCATGCGGCCACTCGTTCGATGTCGCTGGACAATGCACTCGATGGCCTGCCGGCACCGCTGCATCCCGGCGCCTACCGGTTCTTCCGCGAACGCGGGCTGAGCATTCCCGACCACTTGCGCCCGCCGGAGTCGGAGGAATGAATCGCGCGCCCGTTCAGGAGGTTTCGGCGCCGGGGCTTTACGGACAGGGCTGGCCGGACAATCGGGCACTGACTGCGCTGGCTGCCGTGGTTGGGATGGCCCATGTCGTGATCAATCTGGGGCTGATGCTGCCGGATCTGTGGGTCGGGGTCTTCCACTTCGCCAGCCTGGCGCTGCTGGGCATTACCCGCTATTCGTCAGGTCCGCGACCGGGCTGGCCGGAAGGGCTGATGGCCGGTGCATTACTGGTGGTCGCGGTCGGTCTGATCTGGCGTGAGGCATCGTTGTATGCCCGCGGCCTGGTTTATCAGCCGTTGGACTGGCTGCTGTCGGTTGCCGTGGTGATGCTGGTCATGGAAATGGCCCGTCGCACCGCAGGCTGGCTGATACCCGCTCTCATGCTGTTATTGCTGGCCTTTGCCACCGGCTGGGCATCCGGCTGGGCGGGCGTGTTCGCCTTCCCGGGACTTGCCGCGGATACGGTGCTGTTTCGTGCCGTGTACACCTCCGAAGGCCTGTTTGGCACCATCGCGCGCATTTCCTGGAGCGTGGTGTTCATGTTCGTGCTGCTGGGTGCCTTCCTGGTGCGAAGCGGAGCGGGGGATTTCATCCTGGCGCTGGCCCGCGCGGTGGCCGGCCGAATCACCGGCGGCCCCGGCCTGGTAGCCGTGGGTGCCTCGGGCCTGATGGGCTCGATTACCGGCTCGGCGGTGGCCAACACCGCCTCGACCGGCGTCATCACCATCCCGTTGATGAAGCGGGCCGGTTTTCCGCCGCGCTTTGCCGGCGGCGTCGAGGCGGCTGCCTCCACCGGTGGCCAGCTGATGCCGCCGGTCATGGGTGCGGGTGCCTTCCTGATGGCCAACTTCACTGGCTTGTCGTATCTGGCCATCATCTCGGCGGCGCTGATTCCGGCGCTGTTGTATTTCGCCTCGCTGGCGCTGTTCGTTCGCGTTCGGGCGTCCCGCCTGGGCCTGGTTCCGGTTCCCGAGTCTGATGGCGTACCCATCGGCCAGGCGCTGGCTCGCGGCTGGCCGCTGCTGCTGCCGCTGGCGGTGCTGGTTGGCCTGCTGATGGCCGGCTACACGCCGGTGTTTGCCGCCGGCTGGGCCATGCTGGCCGCCGTGGCCGGCTCCTGGTTGACTGGTCAGCGCATGGGGCTGGCGGCGATTGTCGAGGCGCTGGTGACGGGAACCCGGGCCATGGTACCCACCGCCATGCTGCTGATTGCCGTCGGGCTGGTTGTGAATGTGCTCACGACGACGGGTATCGGCAACACCCTGTCGATCATGATCGGACAATGGGCCGGTGCCAGCCTGTTGATTGCCCTGCTGCTGGTGGCGCTGGCCTCGCTGGTGCTGGGCATGGGCCTGCCGGTGACCGCCGCCTACATCGTGCTGGCGGCAGTCTCGGCGCCCACTCTCTATGGACTTATGGTCCAGGCCGAACTGGTTCAGGCCCTGATGGCCGGCCAGGTCAACGACCTGGCGCGCGAGGCCATCCTGCTGGCCGAGCCGTCGGCCGCAGCACTACTGGGCCAGACCCTGTCGGCGGATCAGGCCCAGGCGCTGGTGCTGGCAATGACGCCTGAGCTTCAGCGTTCCGCTGCCGAGGCGCTGCTCGACCCGGCGCTGCTGGCTGGCAGTCTGCTCGCCGCCCACATGATCATTTTCTGGCTCAGCCAGGATTCAAACGTCACCCCGCCTGTGGCGCTGGCGGCGTTTACTGCCGCTGGAATTGCCGGCGAAAAACCCATGGCGACCGGCTTTACCGCCTGGAAACTGGCCAAGGGCTTGTACCTGATTCCGCTGTTGTTTGCCTATACGCCATTGATCAGCGGGTCGTGGTCAGAAGCCCTCCACGTCGCCGTGTTTGCGCTGTTCGGGCTCTATGCCCTGGTGGGCCTGCTCGAAGGCTGGCTGGAGGGCCCGTTGGGCTGGCCGCAGCGACTGCTGCTGGCCGTGGCCGGGATTTGCCTGCTCTGGCCGGATCCCGGCGTGGTGGTTCGCGGGATAGGGCTGGTTCTTCTGATCGCCTTGTGGTTGAGTTCCCGGATCGGCGCGCGGCGTCCGGGATAGTCCGCGGCTCGGGTCTTGAGCGGCAGGCAAGGCGGAATCCTGATCCGGCCGGCAACCCGATAACGCGACCATGCGCTATCCTGCTGGCAATCCCATGCCAATAAAACCTATGTCAGAGTTCAGGAAAATTTCTGCCTTTGATACCGTCAACCGACTGTTTGACAAGGCGGCCGATCTGCTCGAACTCAGCGCCGAGAAACGCGTTGAACTGACCACGCCCTATCGTGAACTGATGGTCCGGCTGCCGCTGTTGACCGAAGACGGCGAAGTGAAGGTGTATCGCGGCTATCGTGTGCAGCACGACAATTCGCGTGGCCCAATGAAGGGTGGCATTCGTTTCCACCCGGATGCTGATCTTGACGAAGTACGCGCGCTGGCCAGTCTGATGACTTGGAAGACCGCTGTGGTGAATCTTCCCTACGGCGGGGCCAAGGGTGGCATCCAGTGCAACCCGCGCGAGTTGTCCGAACTGGATCTTGAGCGGTTGACCCGGCGTTTCGCCCAGCGCATGGAAGGCTTCATCGGCCCGCGTGAAGACATCCCCGGCCCGGACATGGGCACCAACGCCCGGGTCATGGCCTGGATGATGGACGAGTACTCCAAGTTCCACGGCTACAGCCCGGGCGTGGTCACCGGCAAACCGCTGGAAGTGGGCGGCTCGGAAGGGCGACTGTCGGCCACCGGTCGCGGGCTGTTCTTTGCCGTCGAGCAGTCGGCCAGGGCAATGGATCTGCCCCTGGAGGGCGCGCGCGTGGCGGTGCAGGGCTTTGGCAACGTGGGCTATTGGGCGGCGCGCTTTCTGGCCGATGCCGGCTGCAAGATCGTTGCGGTGAGCGATGTGGAAGGCACGCTGGTTTGCCCGGGCGGCCTGGACATTGACAAGCTCCATTGTATTGCCGACGAAACCGGCACGGTGATGAACTACGAGGGTGAAGACTGCCAGCGACTGCATCGCGACGAGTTGTTCGGCTGCGACTGCGACATTCTAGTCCCCGCCGCGCTAGGCGGCGCGATTCATGCCGGCAACGCGGGCGACATCAAGGCCCGGCTGATTGCCGAGGGCGCGAACCACCCGACCACGCCCGAGGCCGACGAGATCCTGGCCGAAAAGGGTGTAACGGTGCTGCCGGATATCTACGCCAACGCTGGCGGTGTGACCGTTTCCTACTTCGAGTGGGTTCAGAACCTGCAGCAAATGCGTTGGGATGCCGAGCGCGTCGATAAGGAACTGCGCCAGGTGATGGAGGCGGCCTTCGAGGCGATCAAGAAAGCCAGCGAGGAGTTCGATACCGACCTGCGCACAGCGGCTTTCGTGGTTGCCATTCGCCGGGTGGCCGAAGCGGCCCGCCTGCGCGGCCTGCACTGAGAAGCGCACGCTCCGGATGGCCCTGCGGTTCAATCGCCAGAAACTGAAAGATTCCAGCGAAACCTCCTGGCTTGCGCTGGATCTGTTCATGGTCGCGCTGGTGAGCCTGAACCTGTTGTTCATCCTGTTCGACACGCTCTATGGCACCTCGCCCTTTCGCGGGCTGATCGAAGGTCTTAGCCCGGCCTTCAGCGAATTTTACGACCAGCGCATCCACGAGCATTTTCTTTATTGGGACCTGGCGTTCATCGCCATTTTCCTGACTGAATTCTGCTTCCAGTGGGTGGTGGCGGTGCGCAAGCAGACCTACCCGCGCTGGTATTTCTTCCCGTTCATGCGCTGGTATGACCTGCTCGGCTGCATTCCGATCGGCTCGTTCCGGATGCTGCGTCTGCTGCGCCTGATTTCCCTGACCATTCGCCTGCAGAAGATGGGCATCATCGACCTGACCGAGACCCGGGTCTGGCGCTTTTTCGATTTCTACTTCAATGCCTTCATCGACGAGGTGTCGGACCGGGTGATGGTGCGCACGCTGGACGATTTCCGCCGCGAAATCGAGGACGAGACGCCGATTACCCGCGACATCATCACCCAGGTGATTTCGCCTCAGCGCGACAAGCTGGTCGAGCACCTGTCCCAGCGCATTGGCCGGATTGCCCAGCAAAGCTACGACAAGCATCAACCGGAAATTCGCGACTACGTGGATTCGGTGATCGCCGATGCGGTCAAGGCCAACGCCGGCATTCGCAACCTGGACAAGGTGCCGGTGGTCGGTCGTGCCGTGGTCAACCAGTTGCGTGCCTCGATCAACGACATCGTTGCCGAGGTGGTCGACCGGACCGTGCGCGATGTGAGTGCGGCCGAAAACAACCGCCTGGTCGACGAGGCGGTGACCGTGGTCATCGACGCCATCCTGGAGGACAACCCCGAGCTGGGTGATCTGGGTACGCGGATGTCGGTCGAGGCCATTGAGCTGATCAAGGAGCGGGTGCGCGTCCAGCACTGGAAGGAAAGCCTGAGACGGCGCAAGCAGCAGGCCGAGCAGCTCCCGTGACCCGCTCTCGCTCGGCAGGGCAACGAACGACGACAGTTTCTGCCGGCATCACGGGCACAATGCGGGCATGAAAGCCTCCGTCGCCGCGATTGCGGCACCGATTCAACAGCACTACCCCGACCAGCGCCGGCGCGCCCGGCTGTTCGCCATCGCCTTGCCGGTGATCGGCGGGATGATGTCGCAGAACGTGCTCAACCTGGTCGACATCGCCATGGTCGGGCGGCTGGGCGATACGGCGCTGGCCGCCACCGGCCTGGGCAGCTTCGCCAACTGGCTGTCGATGGCCTTCATCCTGGGCCTGGCAACCGGCGTCCAGGCCATTGCCGCGCGCCGGGTCGGGCAGGGGGCGCACGGCGAAGTTGCCCAGCCGCTGAACGGCGGCCTGCTGCTGGCGCTGCTGATGGGGACGCCACTGGCTGCCGTGCTGATCCTGCTGGCGCCTGACATCATGGCCCTGTTGAACCCCGACCCCGAGGTCGTCGCCGAAGCCGGTCCTTACCTGCAAGTACGCCTGCTGGCGCTGGTGGCCGTGGGCATGAATTTCGCCTTCCGGGGCTACTGGTCGGCGGTAAGCATGACGCGCATCTACCTGACCACGCTGTTGATCATGCACGCCATCAACGTGTTCCTGAACTGGGTATTCATCTTCGGCAATCTGGGCGCGCCCGAACTGGGCGTGACCGGTGCCGGCCTGGCGACCACGCTGTCGATCTACTTGGGCTTGGGCATCTACGTGTTCTTTGGCCTTCGGCACGCGCGTGGCGAGGGTTTCCTGCGAGCCTTGCCGTCGCGCGCCATGCTGGCCAGCCAGTTGAAGGTGTCGCTGCCGGCCAGCTTCCAGCAGTTCTTCTTTGCCGGCGGCATGTTGATGTTGCTGGTCATCATTGGTCAGATCGGCACCCGCGAGCTGGCCGCCGTCAACGTGTTGATGACCTTAGGTTTAGTGATCATCCTGCCGGCCATGGGGTTCGGCATTGCCGCGGCCACCCTGGTCGGTAATGCGCTGGGCCGTGGCGACGGCGAGGATGCCCAGCGCTGGGGCTGGAACGTGGCCCTGTTTACCGGCTTGCTGGGGCTCGGCATGGGCCTGGTCATGCTGCTGCTGGGGCGCCCGGTGCTGGGCCTGTTCCTGGTCGACCCGGAAACCGTGGCCCTGGCCTGGCCGGCGCTGGTGATCTCGGCGCTGATCATCGGCATCGACGGAGCCGGCATGGTGCTGCTCAACGCCTTGCTCGGCGCCGGCGACACCCGCCGGGTGATGCGGATTTCAATCATTACCCAGTGGGGCCTGTTTCTGCCGCTGGCCTGGGTCGTGGGCCCGCTTCTTGGCGGCGGCCTGCTGGCCGTCTGGCTGTTGCAGGCCGTCTACCGAACCGGTCAGGCCCTGTGGTTTGCGCTGTCCTGGCGTAGCGGTCGCTGGAAGGCGATCAAGCTGTAGTCTTCAACACCGTTCGAAATCGGACAATCGGCCGCCTATACTTCCAACATGCATAAGGGGACACCATGGAACTGACTGTATTGCTCATCGTTTTTCTCGGCCTGGGCATCTATGTCGGTGCGATTGCCTGGGCCTTACTGCGTGGTTTGAGCTATCTGTTCACCCGCCACCAGAAAGAACTGCACATTCCCCTATGGGTGCCGATTTCGGTGGTTCTGGGTATCTGGATTCCGATTGCCAACGTGGTCGTCGTGCTTTATCTGCTTTTCCTTTGCAAGTCCGTCAACAGGCTGGTACGAGAGCGTCGCTATGCGCTGGACCAGCTAAGCCCTGAGGAACTGACTGACTGGGTCGAGAAGTACATTCTCGAGGCTGAAAAAACTGAAGATACCTGGGTGCGCGAGGTATGGCGGCAGCGAACGACCGAGGCCTGGAGTAATCAGCTGAAAGCTGATCAAGCCTCAATGCGACGGGCGCTTGAAGAAAAAGTCACCATCCATATCAGTTCTCTACAACTGTATGCCGACTGGTGTGCCGTTATTCAGCACATGCTCTATTTGCATGAGCGCCAGCACGGTGCCGCGTAAACCGGGGCTGGCCGCCGCTGATGCGGCTTCCCCGGTCGTTGCGTCAGGGGGATTGGAAACGATCGCGAAAGATCTGTTCCCCGGCAAAAATATACGCAGCGCCCGAGTCTTCGGTCGGATTGTTATCTTGGTCCTGATTGCCATCGATGCCGGTAGCGGAGCTGTCTTCCCCAACCGCCCCAACGACCAGCACCTGGTCTGACAACGCCAGCGAGTGACTGAAGACATCGAATTCCCCTGTATTCGAGGCCTTGATGTAGGCTTGCTGCGACCACTGGTCGGAACCGGCGCGCTCGAACAGGTAGGCTGCGCCGGAACCTGGGGCATCGGCATTGTTCTGATCACCATTGATTCCGGTTGCGCTGCTATTTTCGCCCACGGCCCCAACCAGCAGACGGCCACCGTTAAGGGCAATCGAAGCACCAAAACCCTGATCTTCGTCGGTGTTGGAGGCCTTGATATAGGCCTGCTGTGACCATTCTCCCGCGCCATCACGAGTGAAAACGTAGGTCGCGCCAGCATTCGGTGCATTGGTATTGTTCTGGTTGCCGCCGACGCCGGTGGCGTCACTATTCTCGCCAGCAGCACCGACGGCCAGGGTATCGCCCTCGATGGCCAGCCCCCCGCCGAAGACATGCTCCTCACCGGTATTGGATGCCTTGACGTAGGCTTGTTGTGACCAGCTGTCTCCGCTGTCTCGGGTAAAAACGTAAACGGCTCCGGCGCCTGGCGCGTCCGTATTGTCCTGATCGCCGTTGACGCCCGTCGCGGCACTGCTCTCACCGGTTGCAGACACCGCGACCGTGTTGCCGGATACCGCGACACGGGTCCCGAAAAACTGCTCCGGCGCCGTGTTGGAGGCTTTCAGATAGGCTTGTTGTGTCCAGACACCCTGGCCATCGCGCACGAACACATAGGCGGCGCCTGCGTCCTGGGCGTCATTGTTTTGTTGATCACCATCTACACCGGTGGCATTGCTGTTTTCCATCGGTGAACCGACCACGAGCGTGTCGCCGGAAATGGCGACTGACGCGCCAAAGAGGTTGAGGGGGCTGGGGTTCGAGGCCTTGATATACGCTTGCTGCGACCAATTACCCTGCTGGTTGCGGACAAAGACATAAACGGCACCAGCCAGGATGGCACTGGTGTCACTCTGGTCGCCGTTGACTCCGGTCGCCGCACTGGCCTCATAGGGGGAACCAACCACCAGGGTATCGCCAGACATTGCCACTGACCAGCCGAACAAATAACCCTCTGAGGTATTCGAGGCCTTGACGTAGGCTTGTTGTTCCCACGTCCCCTCCGATGAGGCAGTCAAGACATAGACCGCCCCCGAAGCCATTGCGCCAGCATTGTTCTGGTTTCCGTCGATGCCGGTTGCCGCACTGGACTCACCGATAGCGCCGATGGCGACCGTATTGCCGCTGGCGGCCGCCGAGAATCCGAAAAAGTTGTCCGCCCCGGTATTCGATGCTTTGGCATAAGCAATCTGTGTCAGCGGCGGCTGTTGCATGGTCGCCTGTCGGTCGGAATTCGCAGCCGGATTTGTTGCGTCACCGTCACCAGCCGCTGCATGAGCACTCAAGGTGATCGTCAGCATGGCCAGCAGGAGAAGTACAACGCCCGAGCATTGTGTCAGGATGTTTGCTCGGCATGCGCTGAGGCCTTGCACAAGTGCCAGATATGCCTGTGTCATGACGCTCCCCTTTGGTAGTCAGTAAAAAGAACATAACCCAACTGAAGGCATGAGTGCCACTGAAGGCCCTGGCGTTCTGAACGCCTAATTTGCCGCATGGCCCACTAGCAAGAGCCTTGATCAGCCAGCATTGGCCAGGCCTTGAGCGAGTCCGGCGGCTGGCGGTGCTATGATGCCGACCCTCCCTCAGCTGCGTTTGGGCCGCTTCCTGGCCCGAATGCCCGTTTTTTGAATTATCCGCCGGTCCATGGACGTGGCGGCTGCAAGGTTTTTCATGAAATTGATGGATTCGATTCGCCGCGACTGGTTTTCCAATGTGCGCGCAGATGTGCTGGCCGGGCTGGTGGTGGCGCTGGCGCTGATCCCGGAAGCCATCGCCTTCTCGCTGATTGCCGGCGTCGACCCCAAGGTTGGCCTGTATGCCTCGTTCTGTATCGCCGTGGTGATTGCGTTCACTGGTGGGCGCCCGGGGATGATTTCGGCGGCGACCGGTGCGATGGCCTTGTTGATGGTGACCCTGGTTCGCGATCATGGCCTGGAGTACCTGCTGGCGGCCACGCTGCTGACGGGGCTGCTGCAGATCATTGCCGGTTACCTGAAGGTGGCCGAGCTGATGCGCTTTGTGTCGCGCTCGGTGATCACGGGTTTCGTCAACGCGCTGGCCATCCTGATCTTCCTGGCCCAGGTGCCGGAGTTGATCAACGTGCCGCCGGCGGTCTATCCCATGGTGGTCATTGGCCTCGTCATCATCTACGGCCTGCCGCGCCTGACCCGGGCCATTCCGTCCCCGTTGATCGCGATCGTGCTGCTGACGCTGGCCGCGGTGGTCTTTGGCATTCAGGTGCCGACGGTGGGCGACAAGGGTGAACTGCCGGATGCGCTGCCCAACTTCCTGCTGCCGGATATTCCGTGGACGCTGGAGACCTTGTGGATCATCCTGCCGGTATCGCTGACGCTGATGGTGGTGGGCTTGCTTGAATCCTTCCTGACCGCGCAGATTGTCGATGACCTGACCGACACCCCCAGCGACAAGCATCGCGAGGCCAAAGGGCAGGGCATTGCCAATATCGTTTCGGGGTTTTTTGGTGGCATGGCCGGTTGCGCCATGATTGGCCAGTCGGTCATCAACGTGAAGTCCGGTGGTCGTGGTCGCTTGTCCACCCTGGTGGCCGGGGTGGTTTTGCTGGTGATGGTGGTATTCCTGAGCGACTACGTCGGCATGATCCCGATGGCCGCGCTGGTGGCGGTGATGATCATGGTGTCCATCGGTACCTTCAGTTGGCAATCGATTGCCGATCTCAAGCACCATCCCAAGACGTCCAGCCTGGTCATGCTCGGCACGGTGATCGTCACCGTGGCCACGCACGACCTGGCCAAGGGCGTGCTGACGGGCGTGCTGCTATCGGCACTGGGTTTTGCCCGCAAGGTCAGCCAGGTGATGCAGGTTGAAAAAGGCCTGGATGAGGATGGCGAAACCCGCCGCTACACGGTTACTGGCCAGGTGTTTTTTGCCTCGGCCGATGATTTCCTGGCCGCCTTCGATTTCCGCGAGGTGATCGAACGGGTGAGGATTGACGTCAGCGCCGCGCACTTCTGGGACTTGAGTGCCGTGGGTGCCCTGGATCGTGTCATTCTCAAGTTCCGACGCGAGGGCGTCGAGATCGATCTGGTCGGTATGAGCGAGGCCAGCCGCACCATGGTCGATAGACTGGGCGTGCACGACAAGCCGGATGCCGACAAGCTGCTTGGCCACTGATCAGGAGAAGCGCGATGAGCAAGAACACCTACATCATTCCCGCCGATGGCAAGGTCATGGTCTGTCTTGATGCCTCGGTGTATACCGAATCGGTGGTCGATCACGCGGCCTGGGCCTCAAAGCGCCTCGACGCCGATCTGGTTTGCCTGCATGTACTGGATCGCCAGCCCGGCAAGCCAGCCAAGGCCGATTACAGCGGCAACATTGGCATGGATACCGGCACCGATCTGCTGGAGCAGTTGGCGGCACTGGATGCCGAGCGAGCCCGTTTGGCCATGCAGCAAGGCCGCGCGCTGCTCGAGCAGTCCAAGGGCCGGGCGAGTAAGGCCGGTGCGGTCAACCCTGACAGCTTGCAACGTCACGGGCCACTGGCAAAGGCACTGACGGAACTTGAAGAGGGCGTGCGCCTGTTCGTGATTGGCAAGCGTGGCGAAGCGGCCGATTTCAACCGTGGGCACCTTGGCGCCAATCTTGAGCGGGTGGTCCGAAGCGTACATCGTCCGCTGCTGGTCACCTCGCGCAAATTCCGTCCGATCAACCGTTTTGGCATTGCCTTTGATGGCAGCAAGACCACCCGCAAATGCGTCGAGATGGTCTGCATTAGCCCGCTGCTCAAGGGGCTGGATTGCCATTTGATCGCCGCCGGGAACGAGTCCCCGGCGCTGACTGAAAGCCTGACCTGGGCGCAGACGCAACTGGCCCAGGCCGGATTCAAGGTAAACATCGCCCGGGTGCCGGGCAATGCCGAGCAGGTCATTAACGATCAGATCGGTGAGCAGGGCATTGACCTGCTGGTCATGGGCGCCTACGGTCACTCGCGCATCCGCCACCTGATTGTCGGTAGCACCACCACCAGCGTTCTCAGGAGCAGCACGATACCAGTGCTTCTGCTGCGCTAGTGGGCCAGATAATCTGCCCGGACTTGACGGTAAAGCAGCAGGCATTGGGGCGGAAGTGGTAGAGCCAGTGATTGATGTCGGGGGCGTCGATCACGGTGAAGTCGGCCAGGTAGCCAGGTAGCAGGCTGCCACGATCGTGGTGCAGGTCGATGGCGCGGGCGGCGTGGCTGGTGGCACCGCGCAGCACTTCGGCGGGCGTCATTTGCTGGTGGACGCAGGCCAGGGTCATGGCCAGGTGCAGGTGGTAGCTGGGCGCCGAGCCGGGGTTGAAATCGGTGGCCACGGCAACCCGCGCGCCAGCATCAATCCAGGGGCGCGCTGGCAGAAAGGGTTCTTTCAGATACATCGAGGCCAACGGCAGGCTGACGGCCACGGTGCCGGCCTGGGCCATGGCGGCGATATCCGCTTGGCTGGCGTATTCCAGGTGTTCGGCCGACACGGCACCCAGCTCGGCCGCCAGGCCGGCGCCGCCGCCTGAGGACAACTGGTCAGCATGGATTTTCAGGCCCAGCCCATGGCGCTTGGCGCACTCGAGAATGCGGCGGCCTTCGTCCAGGGTGAAGGCCGATTCCTCGATGAACACATCACAGAACCGGGCCAGTTGCTGCTCGGCCACGGCGGGGATCATTTCCTCGCACAGCAAGTTGATGTAGTCGGCTCGCCGCTCGCGGTATTCGACAGGGACCAGGTGGGCGCCAAGGAAAGTCGGGATGATGTCCAGCGGCTGGGTCTGGTTCAGCTGGCGATAGACCTCCAGCTGTTTCAGTTCGGCGGCGGTGTTCAGCCCGTAGCCGGATTTGGCCTCGACCGTGGTCACACCCAGCCGGGCCATGTCGCTGAGCACGGTAGCGGCTTTCATGGCCAGCTCCTCCGCGCTTGCCGCGCGCGTAGCCGTTACGGTGCTGTTGATGCCGCCGCCGGCGGCGAGGATGTCCTGGTAGGAGGCGCCGGCCAGGCGGGCGGCGAATTCGTCGCCGCGCCAGCCGCCAAAGCACAGGTGGGTGTGGCAGTCGATCAGGCCGGGGATGACGATCCGGCTGCCGGCATCATGGTGCGGTTCATCCTGAAATTCGCCCGGCAGCTCAGCTTCCGGGCCAACCCAGGTGATGCGACCGTCTTGCCAGGCCAGCGCGGCGTCGGCTATGGGCTCGACGCAGTCCGCGCCGCCATCGGGCGGCACGGTGTAGAGCTGGGCGATATTGGTCAGAACCGGCATGGCAGAATTCGGCGCCCTAAAAACGTTCGCGTCGAACCACTTCGCAGTCGGAGATGGTGACAACGCCAATTTGCCGGTCGACCACACTGAACACGGCATCCACGACCGCTTCGGCCCGTTCTTCGGCGACGATGCACCAGATCATGTCCATGTCCGAGGCAATGCTGACCTCGCCCTCACTGGACCAGGAACCCGTCCGCCCGTAGCCGCCCTCGACCGGAAGGATCGAGTAGCCGCGGACGCC
This sequence comes from Gammaproteobacteria bacterium, assembly GCA_003567685.1. GTDB lineage: Bacteria > Pseudomonadota > Gammaproteobacteria > Xanthomonadales > Wenzhouxiangellaceae > Wenzhouxiangella. Next base: position 28,816 of record PWYW01000067.1, on the reverse strand, counting down.
GGCATTTTCCAGCGCCCGGCGCACGCGTCTCAGGGCCGGGGTTTCAATCATGATTTCAATGCGCTTGGCGCGGTGAGTCTCCATGGTCAGCCTCCAGTCAGCCAGCGGGCCATCAGCAGGTACAGCGTGATCCCGAAAGCCAGGTTGAACGGAAAGGTCACGCCCAGGGCCAGCGTGAGGTAGATGGCCGGATTGGCGCGTGGCAGGGCCACGCGCATGGCCGCCGGCACGGCAATGTAGGAGGCCGAGGCCGACAGGGTGGCAAGGATGGCCACGCCGCCGGTCGACAGGCCAATCAGCCAGCCGGCCACGGCGCCGATCAAACCGCCAACCACGGGCATGACAATGCCGAAGCCGACCAGGCCTGGGCGCAAATGGTGAGCGCTGTTGCGAAGCCCGCGACCGGCCACCAGGCCCATATCGAGCAGGAACAGGCAGAGGATGCCCTTGAACGGTGAAACGAAGAAGCCCTCGACCTCGGCCATGCCGGCCGGGCCCACGGCCCAGCCGATGAGAAAGGCACCGATCAGCAGCACAATCGAGCCGTTCAGGCTGATCTCGCGCCAGGGCATGCCGCCGTTGCCATTCCCGTTTCCGGTATTGCCTGCCCGGCTGGCCAGCCACAGCGCGGTGAGGATGGCCGGGGCCTCCATCACGGCGGCCACGGCCACCAGCCAGCCTTCGAAGCTCACCCCGACCGACTGCAGCAGCGAGCTGGCGGCAACAAAAGTGACGATGGAAATCGAGCCGTAATGGCCGGCCACGGCGGCGGCGTTGATCGGGTCCAGGCCACTCATCAGGCGCAACAGCACGTACGCCAGCAGGGGCAGCGCGGCCGACAGGACAACGCCGACCACCAGCCCGAGACCAATCTGGGCGTTCAAGCCGGTGGCGGCAACTTCAACGCCACCTTTCAAGCCAATCGCAAACAGCAGGTAGATCGACAGGCCCTTGGCCATGGCCTCGGGAATGCTCAGATCTGACCGGGCCAGGGCGGCGACCAGCCCCAGCACGAAGGCCAGCACAACCGGGGACAGCAGGTTTTGCCCTGCCAGAGCGAGAACGTCGTTCATGCGCCTTTGCTTACCTCGTCAACCCAATCGCGGCTTTTCAACAAGCGGGTGCAGGCATCAATGTCGGCGCCTACTTCATAGTCTTCATCGGCATGGCGGACCTCGCGACGCACCGCCTGATGGGCCAGGCGCACGCCACGGCCAGGCTTCAGCGGGGCGCGGAAATCCAGCGCCTGGCTGGCCGTCAGCATTTCCACCGCCAGTACGTGTTCGACATTGTGCAGCACCGGCAAAAGCTTCAGCGCGCCAATCGAACCCATCGAGACATGGTCTTCCTGGCCCAGTGAGGTGGGAATCGAATCCACGCTGGCCGGGTGGCACAGCACCTTGTTTTCGCTGACCAGGGCCGCCGCGGTGTACTGCGGGATCATGAAGCCCGAGTTAATGCCGGTGTCTTTCATCAGCAACTTGGGCAGGCCGTCGTGGCCCTCCAGCAGCAGGTAGGTGCGGCGTTCGGACATGCTGGCCAGTTCGGCCAGGGCGATGGCGGCGTAGTCCAGCGCCAGGGCCAGCGGCTGGCCGTGGAAGTTGCCGCCCGAGACGATATCGCCATTGTCGAATACCAGCGGGTTGTCGGTCACCGCGTTCAACTCGCGCTCGAAGACCGCCACGCAGTGGCTGAGCGCGTCGCGGCTGGCGCCGTGCACCTGGGGAATGCAGCGCAGGCAGTAAGGGTCTTGCACCTTGCCGCAGCCGCGGTGGGATTCGAGAATCTCCGAGTCGCTCAGCAAGCGGCGAATGTTTTTAGCCACCCGAACCTGGCCTGGGTGCGGGCGCACGGCATGAACGCGGGCATCAAAGGGTCGCGCCGAGCCCTGCAGGGCTTCCAGGCTCATGGCGCCAAGGATGTCGGCGGCTTCGACCAGGTGCAGCGCTCGGTTGAGCACGAAGGCACCATAGGCCAGCATCAGCTGGGTACCGTTGATCAGCGCCAGACCGTCCTTGGCGGCCAGTTCAACCGGTTCCAGACCATGGCGCTTGAGTGCTTCGGCGGCCGGTTCGGGCCCCGAAAAATCCGGTTTCCAGCACTGGCCATGGCCAATCAGCGGCAGGCTCATGTGGGCCAGGGGGGCAAGATCGCCCGAGGCGCCGACGCTACCGCGCGAGGGAATGAAGGGCACGATGTCGTGCTCGGCCAGCGCCAGCAGTTGCTCAAAGACCGGTAGCGAAATCCCGGACTGGCCCAGCCCAAGGGCATGAATCTTGAGCTTGAGCATCAAGCGCGAAATTTCCACCGGCACTGGCTCGCCCGTGCCGCAGGCGTGGCTCAGCAGCAGGTTGCGCTGCAGTTGGCCGAGCTGGTCGGCATCGATTCGCCGGCTGGCCAGCGCGCCAAAGCCGGTATTGACGCCGTAGATTGCTTCGTCACGTTCCAGTGCGGCCTCGACCACGGCTCGGGATCGGATGACTGGCTCGGGATTGTCTCGCAGCGCCTGGCAGCGTTGATCCAGGTCGGAAAAAAGCGTGTCGACGCTGACGGTTGCGTGTGTTTCTGATTGGCCCATGTAAACCGATAAGACTCCCTGGCAGGTGCGGCAATATTAACAGCCGGACACAGTCTGCGCGGGGAGGTCGGATGGTAGGTGGGCGTGTTAATTACGGTGTATGCCTCGGCCATGCTCTTGTCATGCTTTCGCTTCAAGTCGCAATCTATTAAGGTCGAATGGCCTGTCAGCGCGCTGGTCCGTTCCATCAGTCTTGTTTGAGCCGTTCGCCGGGTGTTTGCCCCAGGCGCTCTCGAAAACACTTGCTGAACCAGGACAGGCTGTTGAAACCGCAGGCGTAGGCAACCTGGGAGACGCTCGTCCATGCGCCGCTTTCCAACAGTTCGGCAGCTCGGTCCAGCCGAAAGTTCTGAATGTATTTCGAAGGCGACAGACCTGAGCTGCTTTTGAGTTTGCGAAACAACTGGCTGCGATCAAGGTGCACGGCCTCGGCCAGCTCGGCCACGCCGAACTCGGCATCCATGAAGTTCTCGCCCAGCACCTCGACCAGTCGCGCCTGAAATGGATCAGACGGCCGTTTGATCTCAGGCCTGGTCAGACGCAACCGTTCGCGCAAGCGTATCTGTTGTGCAATCAGGCTTCTGACCTGTGCCTGCAGCAGACCCGGCTCGAAAGGCTTGGTCAGGTAAGCAACCGCCCCGCTTTCGAGCCCCTGAAGCTGATCATCCAGCCCACCCCGCGCGGTCAGAAACAGCATTGGTATGCCACGAAGGATGTCATCGGACTGAATCGCCCGCCCCGCTGCAAAGCCGTCCATCTCGGGCATCATCACATCAAGCAGAACCAGATCCGGCAGGCATTCCCGACAGCGCCGAATGGCCTGGCGACCGTCCGCGGCCTCGACCACTCGAAAGTCCTCGGAGAGTACAGTGCTGATGAAAGCACGCAGGTCGGCGTTGTCATCGGCGACCAGAACGAGGGGGCGATCGCACTGTGGCAAATCCGAATCCTTCCGGGCGGCTTCGTTTGGCACATCCAGCGTCGGAGCGGCTTCAGACCGGGTTGGCGAGTTGACCGTGTGATGCGCGGCCAGGATCGATCGATCCAACAGGACAGTGAAACAACTTCCCTTGCCGGGCGCTGACTGCAATTCGACCTCGCCACCGTGCAGTTCAACCAGGTTCCTGACCAGCGACAGGCCCACGCCGGTACCTTCGCCGGATCGGCTCTGTGCAGTATCAGCCTGGTAGAAACGCTTGAATATCAATGCCTGCTCCTCAACCGCGATCCCAATGCCTGTATCAATCACCATCAGCCTGACCGTGTCGCCCTGCTCATTCAGTTCCAGGCGGACTTCGCCACCGGCGGGCGTGAACTTGATGGCATTGGACAGCAGGTTGGCGACCACCTGTTCCATGCGTTGTGCATCGAAGACCAGCGGAATGCTGTCCGGCTCGATCTTCATCGACAGAGCAATATCCTGGCGCTGGCAGATCGGCTTGAACAGGGTGACGATGTCACGGACCAATTCGGCCATGTCGCCATGGGTGGCCTGCAACTGAATCTCGCCGGCTTCCAGACGGGCGAGGTCGAGAATCTGGTTGATCAGCCGCAACAGGTACTTGGAGTTGCGCAGCACCATTTCATGCCCTTCGCGGTCCTTGGTACTGATCTCTTGGCGTCCCAGAAACTCCTGAATCGGCCCCATGATCAGGGTCAGCGGGGTTCGAAACTCATGCGAGATGTTGGTGAAGAAACGTGTTCTGGCCTGGTCGAGTTTCTGCAAGTCCTTGGCCTGGCGTTCGGTGCGTTCTTTCTCTTCAAGCAACTGGCCAGTGCGCTCGGAGATCAGCAGTTCCAGTTCACGCTGGCGCTGGCGGCCTCGTGCCGCTTGCCAGCGCATGAGCGCCAGCATGGCCAATCCCAGGCTTAATACCAGCAGACCGCGAAACCAGAGCGTTTCATGGGGGTAGGGCGCGACGCGCAGGCTCAGGCCAACCGGGCTGTCGCTCCACACACCATCGCCATTGGCGGCCAGTAGTTGGAATCGATGCTCGCCGGAGGGAAGGTTGGTGTAGACGGCTTCGCGCCCGGTCGTTGTGTACCATTCCCGATCGTAACCGACCAGGCGGTAGCGAAACTGCACACCTTCTGGATCAGCCAGACTGATACCGGTGTAACGGATGCGAATATCCCGTTCGTCCCGGGCCAGTGCCAGGGTGCCGTTGCCGGGGTGGGTAATGAGCGCATCGTGCACGCTGACCGACTCGATCACCGGACGAGCCGGCCGCGGGTTGCGAGCAATTTTCGCCGGATCAACCTGGACCAGGCCGGCCTGGGTCGGAAACCACAGCACGCCGTGCGCATCCACCGCGCCGGCCGGCTGGATGCCGCCATTGCCCTCGCGATTGCGCAAGCCGTCCTCGGAGCCGTAGGCAATCGATTGGATGTGTTCAATCTCGCCGGCGGCGAAGGCCTCCAGCTCGGCCTGCTCGACCCAGAAGATGCCGCGGTTGGAATTCATCCATAACCTGCCCTGTTCGTCGGGAAGAATGACGTGAATGACATTGTCGAACAGCCCGTGGTGCTGCTGAACGGTCGTGATCGAATGCGGCATGTGCTCGCCCGGGGCAAGAGCCAGGCGCTGCAGCCCCGAGTCCTCCGATCCTACCCACAGCACCATGCCATCGGCGGCCGGGTCGAACCACAGGGCGCGGATATTGTCGCTGACCAGACCCTGGGCGCGGCCGAGTCGAGTCAACTCGCCATCATGCAGAACCAGGATGCCCTGGCCGTTGGTCGCCATCCACAGACTGCCATCCGGCGCCTCGGCAAAATGGCGCACATAGTTGGTCTGGCTGCGTTCATCGTCGAGAACCACCTGCCATTGGTCGCCGTCGAGCACGAAAATGCCCTTGTCGGTCCCTGCCCATAGGCGCTCGTGGCGATCCTCGTACAGGGCATAGCAGGCCATGGCCTGGCGATCAATGGCCGGCTTCAAGGCTTCGAAGCGATTCTGTCCCGGGACCAGGCGCAGAATCTGGCGGGTCACACAGGCCAGCAAAGTGCTGTCCCTGCGCTCAATCAGGCTGAGCGTAAAGCCCGTGATTGATGGCTCCGGCAGTTCAAAGCCTGTTTCGAAACGGCCATCGACCCAGCGCGCGGGGCCACCGCCAAAGCTGCCGATCCAGACCGATCCGTCGCTGGCCGCCATCACCGGATAAATGTTCGTTTCGGGTAAGCCCTCGTCCTGCCCCCAGGTTCTGAGCGGCATGGCTTGCAGCCGCTTCAGTCCGCCGCGGGACAGGCTCAGCCAGACATTGCCTTCGTCGTCGATCAGCGCGTCACTGATTTCGCTCTCGGCACGAAAGACCTGCTTGCCATCGCGATAGACCGCATGATCGGTCACGATCCAGAAGCCGCCCTCGGCATCGTGCATAAAGGCGCGGCCACTGCGCGGTGTACGGATATCGGTCATGCGCAAGGCCCAGACGCCATGGTCAAGCACAAAGACCCCATGATCCTGAGTGATCGCCCAATGCCGGCCGGAGGGGTCAGTGTCGAAGCTGCTGGCCACGGCGAAGTCGGGCCAGCCGTCGGCCAGCGCCATCATCGTCTCACCGTCATGTCGCCAGACCCGCCCATCGTTGCCCACAAGCAGCTCGCCAGATCGGGTTTGCTTGAATTGGGTCGTATAACTTTCGCCCTGATCGGGCAACACGCTGACAACGACGCCATCCCGGTAACGATGGATGCCAGATGGCTGAGCGCTGCGAAACCAGACATCACCGCCGTCCATGGGCTGAAACCAGGTGATGTCGCCACGCACCGCACCTGAGCCCAGTGTCTTGATCGACTCACCGTCCAGATAGGCCAGGCCATCGCGCGTGGCAAACCACAAGCGATTGCGACGATCACGCAGGATCTGCTGGACATCGCGGCTGGGCAGTCCGTCCGCCTCGGTGTAATGGCGGACCCGGTCTCCGGACATGGAGACCAGGTGCATCTGCTCGGTCCACCACCACAGCGACCCGTCCGACCCCTCGACCAGGCCGAGGATGCGGTTGCTCTGCATTTCCGGATGAGAAACCGTGTTGAAGACCGTGAACCGGATGCCGTCGAAGCGCACCAAGCCGTCGTTGGTGGCCAGCCATAGATAACCGTTGCCATCCTGCAGCAAAGCATTGACGACATTGACCGGCAGGCCGTCGTCAATCGTCCAGGTCTGGTGCTGGTAATGCGCCAGGCCAGAGGCGCCTGCACACTGGCACAACAGCATGAACAGCAGCACTCTGGCCCTGGCAACCTTCACACGCGTGCATCTCCCTCGATTAATACAAGCGACAAACCTGGGCCCTGCCCATCCAGGAATCGAAGCCGGCCTTTAGCTGTCGCGCAACATCAGCGTCAAAGCTTACAACATGACTGCGCGACAGTGACTAGCCAACACATGACAATCGATGCTACCGCATTGCCATGCCTGCCGAGGATTGCACCATGAACAAGCACGGCGATCGACCGGCCCGCCAGGAGGCCGACATGCTTGAAACCTTGTTTGCGGAACGAAGACGCGTGGCCGACAAAACCAGAGCCCGGTCTCCGCAGCGCACTGAGGACAAGAAACCAGACGCGAAACTCCACGGGAGAATCAAGAAATGACCAACCTCATGACCACACGACAACTGAAGATCGCCCTGGTTGGCCTGCTGCTGGCGCTGTCGGCGCAGACTGCTGGCGCGATGGGTTTCGAGCAACGCCTGGCCTGCCAGTCTACGCTGGAAGACATCCGCTGGTCGGAGACGATCTGGCCGGAACAGAATCCCGAACCCAAGCCGGATCGCCAAAGCGTGCTCAGCGATGCGCAGTTGCGCGAACGAGTCGAAGCGCAGTTGCGGCAGGAAGCCGTGCTGTTTCAGGACTATGGCCAGTCCATCGACGCGGCCAGCCTGCAACGTGAACTGAACCGCATGGCCCAGAACACCCGCGCACCGGATCGCTTGAGCAAGCGCTTCGAGGCGCTCGGCAACGACGCCAACCTGATCGCCGAATGCCTGGCGCGGCCACAGCTGGTGCAGCAGCGACTGCGCTCCGCCTACGCGGCCGATGCACGCCAGCACGACGCGTTGCGGGAAGCAGCCGAAGCGGCATTGGCAGGCGGGGCGGGCATCGCCGACATTGAAGCCAGCGGCGGCAGCGAGGAGCGGTGGGTGCTGGTTCGAGGAGCTGCCTCCAAAGCCGAGACATCGGCGATGGAGCGCGACCCCCAAGAGTTGACGCTGGACGCGGAAGAGTTCGACGCCGAACGGGCGCGCTTGAGCGCCGCTCGCGAAGCATTCGACCGGCCCGGTCTGCCGTCCCGCCGCGCCCCGCTGCTGCGCGAAACCGCCCACGCTTTCGTGCAGGAAACCCTGCTCTCGAAAAGCGACGATCGCCTGGAAGTGCAGGTCCGTAGCTGGCCCAAGCGCAGCTTCGACCATTGGTGGGCCGAGCGCCGGCAGCATGCCGTGAGCTTCGAGTCAGCACCCGTAAAGGGCCTGAAACTGCCGACGATTAAAGGCCAGGCCATGGATCTTAGTGCACCGGCCGCCGATACCTGGGAGCATCGAACCCATCCGCTTGAGGGGCGCCAGTTCCACAGCGTGGTCTGGACGGGCAGCGAAATGATCGTTTGGGGTGGCGACGAGGGCAGCTTCCTAAACATCGTCAACACTGGCATCCGCTACTACCCGGCCATCGACAGCTGGGGCGCAACCACCAGCATCAGCGGCGCACCCAGCGCGCGCAGAGGCCACAGCGCAGTCTGGACCGGCAGCGAAATGATCGTCTGGGGTGGCAGCATCGCCTTCACCCCGACCAACACCGGCGGGCGCTACAACCCGGCCACCAATACCTGGGGCCCCGCCATCAGCAACGCGCCCAGCGTACGCAGTGGTCACAGCGCGGTCTGGACCGGCAGCGAAATGATCGTCTGGGGTGGCTCCGACGGCTCCACCTCCCTCAACACCGGCAGGCGCTACGACCTCGACAGCGACAGCTGGGGCCCGGCCATCAACAACAGTGGCGCGCCCAGCGCGCGCAGCCAACACAGCGCGATCTGGACTGGTAGCGAAATGATCGTCTGGGGTGGCTTCGACGGCGCTCCCCTCAACACCGGCCGCCGCTATGACCCCGATACCGATAGCTGGGGCGCAGCCATCAACACCGACGGCGCGCCCGGCGCGCGCGGCGGCCACAGTGCGGTTTGGACCGGCAGCGAAATGATCGTCTGGGGCGGCGGCGGCAACACCGGCGGGCGCTACAACCTGGACACTGATAGCTGGGGCACGGCCACCAGCACCAACGGCGCACCCAGCGCGCGCACCCGCCACAGCGCGATCTGGACCGGCAGCGAAATGATCGTTTGGGGCGGAGGAGACCTCAGTTACTTCAACACCGGCGGGCGCTACAACCCCGACACTGATAGCTGGGGCCCACCCACCAGCACCGTCCGCGTGCCCGCCGCGCGCGCGGCCCACAGCGCGGTCTGGACCGGCAGCGAAATGATCGTCTGGGGCGGCATTGGCGGCCCTCGCTACAACACCGGTGGCCGCTATAACCCGGCCACAGATAGCTGGGGTAAGCCCACCAGCATCATCGACGCGCCCAGCGCGCGCACTCAACACAGCGCGATCTGGACCGGCAGCGAAATGATCGTTTGGGGCGGCCAGGCCGGCGGCGCAGGCTTCAACACCGGCGGTCGCTACAACGCCTTCACCGACAGCTGGGGCGCGCCCACCAGCACGGTCGACACGCCCGACGGCCGGTTCGGCCACAGCGCGATCTGGACCGGCAGCGAAATGATCGTCTGGGGTGGCAATGGTGGCGGCAACACCGGCGGCCGCTACAACCCGGTCACCGACAGCTGGGGCACGGCCACCAATACCATCGACGCGCCCAGCGCGCGCACCCAACACAGCGCGATCTGGACCGGCAGCGAAATGATCGTCTGGGGTGGCGATGGCGGCGGCAACACCGGCGGCCGCTACAACCCGGGCACCGACAGCTGGGGCACAGCCACCAGCACCATCGACGCGCCCAGCGGGCGCGCGCAACACAGCGCGGTCTGGACCGGCAGCGAAATGATCGTCTGGGGTGGCCTGAGCCTAACAGACACCGGCGGCCGCTACGATCCGGCCGAGAATAGCTGGGGTGCGCCCACCAGCACCATCGACGCGCCCCCCGCGCGCTACGCCCACACCGCGGTCTGGACCGGCCGTGAAATGATCGTCTGGGGTGGCTTGGACACTGACTACAGCGACAGCATGTGGCTGTACTTCCCCTACGAAATCGAGTTACCAGATGGCATCTTCGCAGATCGTTTCGAGTGATTCAGTCATGAACAAGGACACAGCCATGTCACACTCAAACACGCTTGTCAGCCTGATCATCCTGGCCACCCTGCTGGGCGCCAGCCCCGGGGGCCACGCCCGCAGGGTAACTGCTGCGACATCGGAAATGAATAGCCATCGCGAATTGTTCAGCGCGACGGTAAACATCGAATGGTGATTCTTTCAACGGAGCGAGCCACTAGCGGGCGATGCATCGGGCACCTATGTCTGAAAGGCGAGGGTCTGGTTTCGATGGGTCTCCTCGCGCACAAGTGCGCTCGACACTACCAAGGCATCGGCACATCCACCCCGCGCTCCTTGGCCGTGGTGATGGCCTCGTCATAACCGGCATCCACGTGCCTGAAGACGCCCATGCCGGGGTCGGCGGTCAGTACGCGTTGCAGGCGCTCGGAGCCGGCCTTCGTGCCGTCAGCCAGGCTGACCATGCCGGCGTGCAGCGAGTAGCCGATGCCAACGCCGCCGCCGTGGTGGACCGAGACCCAACTGGCGCCGCAGGCGGTGTTGACCAGGGCATTGAGGATCGGCCAGTCGGCGATGGCATCCGAGCCGTCTTTCATGGCTTCGGTCTCTCGGTTGGGTGAGGCGACCGAGCCGCAGTCGAGATGGTCGCGGCCAATCACGATCGGCGCCTCGACCTTGCCTTTTTCGACCAGCCAGTTGAATTTCTCGCCGGCCTCGGCGCGCTCGCCGTATTCCAGCCAGCAGATGCGCGCCGGCAGGCCCTGGAACTGGATCTTTTCCTGCGCCTTGTGGATCCAGCGCTTCAAGTGTTCTTTTTCCGGGAACAGTTCCAGGATGGCTTTGTCAGTGACCGCAATGTCCGAGGGCTTGCCGGACAGGGCGGCCCAGCGGAACGGGCCAGCGCCGCGGCAGAACAGCGGCCGGATATAGGCCGGGACGAAGCCGGGGAAATCAAAGGCATTTTTCATGCCACGCAGGTCGGCGACCTGGCCTCTCAAGTTATTGCCGTAGTCGAAGGTGATGGCGCCGCGCTTTTGCATCTCCAGCATGGCTTCGACGTGGACGACCATGGAGTCGAGGACCTTTTCGTCGTAGGTTTTCGGGTCGGACGAACGCAGGGCGGCGGCTTCCTCCAGCGAATAGCCGACCGGGATATAGCCCTGGCGCAGGTCGTGGGCCGAGGTTTGGTCGGTCAGGCAGTCGGGGATGATGTCGCGGGCCAGCATCTCTGGCAGCACTTCGGCGATATTGCCCAGCAGGCCGACCGACAGCGGGCCGTCGGCTTTCTCGATCAGGTCCAGGGCCTCGTCGATGGAGCGGGCCTTGGCGTCGCAGTAGCCGGTCTCGACGCGTCGGTCGATCCGCCACTCGTCGATTTCCACGCCGATGCAGTGACCATCGTTCATGGTAACGGCCAGCGGCTGGGCGCCGCCCATGCCGCCGAGGCCTGCGGTAACAGTCAGCTTGCCCTTGAGCGAGCCGCCGAAGTGCTGGCGTGCCAGTTCGGCGAAGGTTTCGTAGGTGCCTTGAACGATGCCTTGCGAACCGATGTAAATCCAGGAGCCGGCGGTCATCTGGCCGTACATGGTCAGGCCCTTGTCTTCCAGGTCTCGGAAAGTGTCCCAGTTGCCCCAGCGGGGCACCAGGTTGGAGTTGGCGATCAGTACGCGGGGCGCCTGATCATGGGTGCGAATGACACCAACCGGCTTGCCGGACTGGACCAGCAGGGTCTCATCGTTTTCCAGGCGCTGCAGCGTGCGGACGATGGCGTGGTAGCAATCCCAGTTGCGCGCCGCCTTGCCGGTTCCGCCGTAAACGATCAGATCCTGTGGGCGCTCGGCCACGTCCGGGTCCAGGTTGTTCATCAACATCCGCAGCGCAGCTTCCTGGTGCCAGCCCTTGCATCTCAGGGTGGTGCCATGCGCGGCGCGGATGACGGGTGCCGCAGTGCGACCGGGGGCAACTTGGGACATGAGAGCTCCTGACATTAAATCCTTAACGTCTGGAGTATAGCAATCAGCGCTTTTTACCCGCTGTGGTGCGGGTGGTCAGTGTCGGTGATAGTGGTCAATGGCCAGGTTGACGAGTGTGAGTAATTGCCGGAACTGCCAGCCAGACGACGGTGGATTCGGGTTGGAGGTGATGGCGATGGTCAACTCGGCCTCCGGCACCACGAACAAGGCCTGGCCGCCATAGCCGCGACCGTAAAACACGTCCAGATCATTGACATGGGTGATGAACCAGCCATAGCCGTAGTCGTCGCCGGTCCAGGGCGATCGGCCGTTGGCTTGCCAGGACTGCGCAATCCAGTCGGATGAAATTACCTGTTGTCCATTGATCTGACCATCCAGACGGTACAGTTCACCGAGCTGGGCCAGCGCTCTCGGGCTCAACTGCATTTCGTTGCCGCCGAAATGAATGCCCTGGGGATCAGTCATCCAGTCGGGAATATGCAGGTTTAGGGGCTCTCCGAGCCAGTCGCGGGCCAAATCGGCGAGGCTTTGACCGCTGGCCTCGACCAAAGCGGCGGCAGCCAGGTGGGTGGCGCCTGTCGAGTAAATCATCCGGCCTCCCGGCTGGTCGATCATCGGGCGGGTCAAGGCATGGTTGACCCAGTTATCGCTTTGGACCCAGCGCCCATAGTTGCGGCCCGATGTACTTTCCAGCCCGGCCTGCATGGACAGTGCCTGGCCGAAGGTGATGGTTTCGGCTCCCGGCGTGGCGTCGTCGGGAAAGCGATCGCCGAGTAGATCAACAAGCAGGCTGTCCACGCCGTCAATGATGCCCCGGTCAATCGCCATGCCACCCAGCATGGAAAGGACCGTCTTTGAGACGGATTTGATGTTGGCCGGTGCGGACAAGCCGGGGCCGGCGCGCTCCAGCTCAACGACCGCCTGGCCTTTGTGCATAACCAGCAGGCTATGCAGCCGATCAGTTTCCAGTGCCTGCTGCCACAGCGCGTCGCTGTCGCTGTTTGCCCAGCTTGTGAGGGCGAACAGCAGGAGCGCTGTGGCGAGCGACAGGCTTGGTTTTACTGGCTGACCGTGGGTTTTCATTGACAGTCTTTACTGCTTTCATAGATCAAAGGCAAGGACGAGGATGCCAGCAGGCTGTCAACGTGGTGAAGGCCCATGCAGTCCTCAAAATTTGACCGAACTCAATTCGGGCACCTGGCGTTTGACGTCAAATGAAGTTGTGTATTGGGCACAAGCGAGCAAGTGGCTCGTTGCGAACGTCAGGGAGTCTGTGATGATCAAATTAATCAAAGTCTTGATGGTTTTCGCTCTTTCGATTCCCCTGCTGGTGGGAGCGACGACTTGCGAGCAGGCTGAGTTGATCGAGGCGTTCCCGTATCAGGCGCCGGTGGTTGATTCCGGCAGCAATGATATTCGAGCTGACAATGCCGAGAATTGCGTTTCCGCCGTGTACTACGGAGGAAATGAAGCGTTGCTCCGATTCACTGCAGCGTTCACTGGAGAGGTCTCAGTGGCCTATGAAGGTCAACCCTGGACTGCCGTTGTTGTCTATGCTGGATGCCCCACTTCAGGTGGCAGCTGCGTGGGGGGCGTGGCCGATTCGTCTGCCAGCAAGGCTTTGGTGGTTGATGTTGAGGAAGGGCAGGAGTACTTCATTCTTGTCGATACCTGGCCTGCTCCATTCAGCCCGGTGCCGGGCGTGATCACGATTGACCGCGAACCGCTGCCTGATCCTATTTTCTTTGATCGTTTCGAGGGCTTGCCGGACCGATGAGCCATGGTGGTGGCTGCTGGCCTTTTCGAGGCGGCCAGTGGCAGCTTGTGCCAGAATGACGCTCAAGCCCGCACCCCAGCGGCTCATCTTTCGATGGAGTTACACGATGGTTCTACTGCTGCTTGGCCTGGTTCTGTTTCTCGGCATTCATTCGATTCGCATCGTCGCCGAGCCCCTGCGGACGCGCATGGTGAATTCCCTGGGTGTCTGGGGTTTCAAAGGCGTGTACGGTGGGATCTCGCTGGTCGGGCTGGTGCTGATCGTGATTGGCTATGGCCAGGCCCGGCTGGATCCTGTCTGGTTGTACCATCCGCCCCACTTCCTGCGTCACCTCAACATGTTGCTGATGCTGCTGGTGTTCCCGGCGTTGCTGGCGGCCTATTTGCCGGGTCGCATCCAGAATGCCCTGAAACACCCCATGTTGGTCGCGGTCAAGGCCTGGGCGCTGGCCCATTTGCTGATCAATGGCACCCTGGCCGCGGTGATTTTATTTGGTGCCTTTCTGGCCTGGGCGGTGGTTGACCGGATTTCGGTCAAGCGCCGAGCGTCTCCTGGCGCGCCGCCCCAACTACCGAAAACGGCGGTCAACGATGTTGTCGTTGTGTTGGGGGGGTTGGGTCTTTACTATGCGTTCGCCTTCCATCTGCATCCCATTCTGTTTGGGGTTGCGGTCGTTTCGATGTAGGTGCCCGAATCCTTTCAAAGCTTGACGGATACCGTGGCGAGGATGTCGTGGATGCGTTGGTAGTCAACCCGGCCTGACTCCAGATCATCCCACTCCTGCTCAGTCGAGCAGATGATTTCACCCATGGCTTCGAACGAGCCGATGACACCGCTCAAGCCCTCTGCGCGGGAGCGTGAGCGAACCCTCGGAACGAAATACAGGTCGATGAGTTCTTCATTGAAGTCGTGGCAGGCCATCAGATTGGCCGTTGCATCCGGATCGTCGGCTTTTTGCTTTTGCCATTCTGACACCCACGCCCCAGCCTTCGATTGCACGTCGTTGGGCAAGCCGCGCCAGTGCACGAAGTCGATCGGATAGTGGCCGCTGACGATCGCAGGAAACCCCTCCCTGGGCGCGTCCCTGTTCGCTCGCATGGCCGCGATTTCGATCGGAAGGGGTCTCAATCCAGGCGTCCTTGGCATCGCATGGAAATGCAGGTGGCCTTCGATGGACGCGCCCGCACCGACGCCGTTGTAGAAGGAAATCCAACCCGGAGTTTGTCGGGCAAGAGCGACCAATTCGTCAACCAGCCGTCCGAGGGGTTGTTGCGACGCATCCCAATGCTGGGTCATATGGTCACGCGTTGCCAGGATGGCGTGTCCCGAAGCCAGTGGAAACGGGTTCATCCAAGCCGTGAATGGGCGCTGTGCCAACTGGAGTTGAAAGCCTTTCTCGATGCCGTTTTGCTGCCAGGCAACGTTTTCGGCACAGAGGAAGCAGCCGTTGTGGACGGGAGTCGCCCAGGCTGGCGGTTCGCTCCGGCCTTTGCCGGCAAAGCGGCGGGCGCGTGCCGGGTTGAACTGGACTGAAAAATACGCCTCTGGATCATTGCCGGCATTGAACTCGAAGCGTCGCACTTCAAGCAAGTGGTCGCGGATAAAACCGCTGTCCACCTGATGCTGGTGTAGCGCCTTGAGTGCGGCACCGAGCCCTTCCGTGCGGTGCTGCTGTTCCAACCCTGTTTGCAGGGCCGCGTCGAATGCGGTTGGCGGGTTATCGGGCAGATGCATGAGCAGACAATCAGGAGCCATTAAGAGATTCGATTGTTCGATGTCTTATGATGACACTCGTGGTCATGATCAGGTGAAGATAGACAGTGAAAGGCGACAGTATTGTTATCGAAGCCCACCATCGCAAGGCCGCCCAGTCCGTGAATGACTGGATGGAAGTCCAGGAGCTACCAGGCCTCCAACGGCTTGTCATCACGGTGGCTGGCGAGTCTGGCAGCGGCAAGTCGGAGACGGCGGCGGCGCTTGCCGAGACACTGCACGAACGGGGCATCCGGGCCCTGGTCTTTCAGCAAGATGATTATTTTGTCCTTCCTCCCAGAAGAAACGACGCTGCCAGGCGGAAGGACATTGCCTGGGTCGGCCCGCAAGAGGTTCAACTGGACCTCCTTGACCAGCATCTTCAAGCATTCAAGCAAGGCAAGGAGAGCGTTGCCAAGCCCCTGATCGATTATGGTCAAGACCTCGTCGGCAGCGAGCAATTGGACATGATGGGCTACCACGTGGCGATCGCCGAAGGAACTTACACCAGCCTGTTGTCATCAGCGGATCTTCGAATATTCATTGATCGTGACTGGCAAGCGACCCGGGCTCACCGCGAACGTCGTCGGCGAGATGTGTCGGAGCTGGATCCTTTCATCGACAAAGTTCTTGCCATAGAACATCAAATCATCTCTGAACATCAGAAGCGTGCCGACTTGATCATCGAGGACGACTTCAGCCTGAGGACGAACTGATGCGGATTGCCTTTTTCAACCCCCAGGGGAATTTCGATGCCGATAACCGCTATTTGACGGAGCACCCGGATTTTGGCGGCCAACTGGTTTACGTTCGAGAACTGGCCCTGGCGCTTGCCGATCTGGGAGTGTCAGTCGATGTCATTACGCGCCGCATTGAAGACCCCGAATGGCCCGGCTTCGAGGCACCGCTCGCTGATTTCGGTGTTCAGGAATCTCGCGTGAGGATCGTTCGTCTCGAGGCGGGCGGGAGGAGGTTTATCCCCAAGGAAAAGCTTTGGCCGCATTTGTCTGAGCTCGTTGGCAAGGTGGCGGAGTTCTATGGCGATGAAAAGCCCGATGCCGTGACGACACACTACGCCGATGGCGGCTGGATGGGTGTCCTGTGGCGGCAACAGACATCGACGCCCTTTACCTTTACCGCGCATTCCCTGGGTGCCCAAAAACTGGAGCGTCTTGGAACCACCACCGCAAACTGGCCGCAGGGGAACCAGCGCTATCAGTTCCATGCCCGAATTGCAGCGGAGCGAGCGGCGATGCAAGCCGCTGGCGCGATGATTACCTCGACACGGGCGGAACAGCATGAACAGTATGCCCATTCGCTCTATGCGGGCGCGGTCGAGGCCGGGCGCGATACTCGATTCAACGTGGTGCCGCCAGGCATCAACGCTGCCATCTTCAACACCGATACCGGCAGCGATGATGACGATTTCCTGGCGCGTCTGAAAGCGCGTGCGGGTGATGACCAGCGTCCCGTCGTCCTGGCGTCCAGTCGACTCGAACCCAAAAAGAATCTTGCCGGGTTCGTCGAGGCGTGGTTGTCTAGCATCGATCTTCAGCAGAGGGCCCGCCTGGCGCTATTCGTTCGCGGCCTGGATGCCCCCTTCGAACAAGTGGGCAGGTTGGGCGCCGACGAACGCTCGGTGCTTGAGCCTCTGCTTGATCGAATACAGGCAGCGGGTTTG
Source organism: Gammaproteobacteria bacterium (assembly GCA_003567685.1). GTDB lineage: Bacteria > Pseudomonadota > Gammaproteobacteria > Xanthomonadales > Wenzhouxiangellaceae > Wenzhouxiangella. The sequence goes on along the minus strand of PWYW01000067.1, from coordinate 11,766 downwards.
CGCGATCAGGTGATCTTTGTCAATGCCAGTTCACAGCGACAGTTGGCGACTGCGTATCGCTGGTTCGCGGCCCGAAAATCGGTCTTTGTGTTGCCGTCTTTGTATGAGCCGTTCGGCCTTGCGCCGATTGAGGCAGCAGCCTGTGGGCTGGCTGTGGTAGCAACGCGATATGGTGGCCCTTCGGAGGTATTCACGGCCGACACTGGCGTTCTGGTTGATCCCGATGATGCCGTAAGCCTGTCAGAGGGCATGCTGGATGCGCTGGGTCGTTTCTCCGCCTTGAGCGCGTCCGCTGCGCGAATGGTGAGCGAGCGCTATACCTGGCAGGCGACCGCTCGAGGGTATCTCAGGGTCATTGAGGCCATGCTGAAGCGAGGACGTGCGCCGCTGAGCGGGTTGCCCGAACTGGATGCAAGCCGGCACGTTACCGACTGGTTGGAGTAGCGGAAGGCCGGTTTAATTTTCCTGTCGAGATGTTGCCGGGCTTCCGGTGCTTTTCCCGGGCACTATCGACGCGCTGATATAGCGACGTTCAGATGGTTCCGGGCGAAATGGTGGTGGGTTGATAAGCTGCTGGCTGTCCGAGCATGGCGCGATTGACCACGATCACGCCATTGTCGGTCACATGAAAGCGTTCTCGATCGTCAACCGGGTTTTCGCCGATGATCGTGCCCGGCGGCAGGATGCAACCGTTGTCCAATATCGCGTTGTGCACCCGTGAGTTCTTGCCGATTTGACAGTCTGGCAGGACCAGGGAGCGCTTGATCTCGCAACCGTCTCGAATATTGACGCCGGCAAAAATGATCGATCGCTCAAGGAAAGAATCCGAAATGACCGCGCCATCGGCAACGATGCTGTCGATGAGCCGGCACCCTCCGGTCGGCCCATGATCGGTGAACTTCGCCGGTGGCGCCTGCACCAGGTTGGTGAAGATCGGCCAATCTGGATCAAAGATGTTCAGGGCCGGATGCCGCTCCAGCATTTCCATATTGGTCTGGAAATAGGAATCGAGTGTTCCAACGTCTCTCCAATAGGCTTGGCCCGGCGACGCGTCTCGCAACAACGCGCTGAATACCCGGTCACCACGTTCCAACGCGCCGGGGATGATGTTCCGGCCAAAATCGTGTTGGCTGGCATTGTCCTTGGCGTCTGCTTCCAGCACGTGGTGCAAGTAATTGCGTGAAAACACGTACAGGCCCATGCTGGTAAGCGCTCGTCCGGGAGATTCGGGCCAGGGCTTGGGATGCGGGGGTTTCTCCTCGAAGCCAATGATTCGGCCGCTTTCCGCGCGCTCGGCGACACCGAATTGATGAGCCTCTTCGATGGCGACATCGTGACAGGCAACCGTGATGTCAGCCTGGGTTTCCACGTGCGCCGCGATCAATTCTCCGTAGTCCATCTTGTAGACGTGGTCGCCAGCCAGCACCAGTATGTAATCGGCGTTGTGAGAGTCAATGATGTCGAGGCTCTGGTAGACCGCATCGGCAGTGCCCAGGTACCAGGATTCGTCTTCAAGCCATTGCTGGGCGGGGATCAGGTCGAGAAATTCGCCGTAGTCATTGTTCAGGTTGTTCCAGCCAAGCATGAGATGTCGAATCAACGAGTGAGACTTGTACTGGGTAAGGACACCGATTCGTCGGATACCTGAATGGAGACAGTTGGACAGCGCGAAGTCAATGATTCGGAATTTCCCGCCGAACGGAACGGCGGGCTTGGCCCGCCAATCCGTCAGCATTTCCAGGCGACTGCCACGTCCACCGGCCAGGATCAGTGCTTGAGTCTGGCGGGTAAGCCGGCTGACGAATCGACGACTACGCATATCAAGCTCCAAGTAGACCTTGCCCACCAGTGTAGCCACTGGCTGGCGACCGGAATTTGATCTGACCCCAATCTGCCACTCATGGTCGCGAGGGTGGCAGCGCTGCAGTCTGATGCGGTTGGCCGGTTTTCGACGCGTTTTGCGTCATAAGACAACAAGCCTCAGTCACTAAGGAGATGTTCCATGACACCCGTCCGGCAAGATTCCTTCAACCGTTCTTACCTGCAAGACAGTATTTTTTTTATCCGTCAAGGCATGATCCTTGCCACCCTCATTGTGTTTTTGGCTGCTTGTTCAGCCGGAGATGCTGAGGGGGAGGCAAGCCAACCAGACAACGGCGAGGCCGCTTCGGTTGAACACGCCGTGGCGTCAACGCCAAATGACGAGATGGAGGCCGCGTCAGACAGCGTTCAGTTCAGTGACGCAGAAATCGCCCGGCTGCAAACCTTTGATGATGATCGGCTGGTTGCCCTGGCAGAAGCCAACATCGCCTGTGACGTGCTGACGGCCGAGGATCTGGTTGAGGTGTTCGACATTGAATTCAGTGAAGGACGGTTCAGGTGGCTGGAATCCGAGCTGCGGCGAGCGCCGGCAGCGCTCCAGGGTATTTGCACTTTTTATGCGACCAGTCTGCCGCGAAGCACCTCGCCACGATCGCTCTTTCTTCGCATCTACGATTCGTCGCCGCTTGTCTGGGAGCTCAACCGTCGTGACGATGAGGACTACACCCGGCGCTTTCACCATCGTCCAATGGAGGCGGCACCCGAGATTGCCGAGCGGGCTTATCGGCGGCCGCAGGGCGCCGACAGCTTTGACGCGACCTGTGCCGACCTGGGCGAACAGATCGCCTGTTTGTGGGCCCACTTCGAGCTCACCGAGGGCTGGACCGAAAAAGATGTGGAAATCATGTCCCGGTTGGCCGATCGCCTGGCTGCACTGGATTGATGCCGTCGGTTGAAAGTCAGCCTGGGGCGCTTCCCGCGACGGCACCGTTGCGCTCATGCGGATGTATTCAGAGGCTGCCCAAGACAAAGTCGACCGCTGCTTCGGCGTGAATTCGCGTGGTGTCGATGATTGGCAGATCGAGATCGTCGGGCCCGATTAGCAGGCCAATCTCGGTGCAGCCGAGGATGATGCCTTCGGCGCCGCGTTTGGCCAGTTGCTGGCTGATGTGGACAAACGCCTGCCGGGAGCGGTCGTCGATTTGGCCCCGGCAGAGTTCGTCGAAAATCACCCGGTGGACAATGCTGCGTTGTTGGGCATCCGGTATGAGCACGTCGATGCCATGGCCGATCAGCCGGTCACGGTAGAACGCCTGCTCCATGGTGAAGGCCGTGCCGAGCAGACCCGCACGATTGATGTCGAGCCGCTGCAGGTGCCTGGCCGTGGCGTCGGCGATGTGGATCAGCGGGATGCTCAGGCCCGTCTCAATGATGTCGGCCACCCGATGCATGGTGTTGGTACACAGCACCAGGCAATCGGCACCGGCGGCTTCCAGTGCATGCGCATGATTGGCCAGCAGCTCGCCGGCCTCGGCCCAGCGGTTGTCTTGCTGCAGGGCTGCCACCGGCGCAAAGTCGAGCGAGTGGAGCAGAATCGAGGCCGAGTGCAGACCACCCAGCCGCTGGCTGACCGCCTGGTTGATCAGGCGGTAATAAATGGCTGTGCTCTCCCAGCTCATGCCGCCCAACAGTCCAATCGTCTTCATGGTCTACCAACCCAGTGATCAGAGCCAGCGCCTAGTGCGTCGGCAATAACTGGCATAAGCCTCACCGAATAGTTGATGCAGGATGCGCTCTTCGGGCTTGATTTGCAGACGGGTGATCAAGACAACAAAGAGGATGGGACCGAGCAGCGTAGCGGGAGCGGTCAGCCAGACGGCCCAGGCCATGAGGATCAAAGTCATGCCCAGGTACATGGGGTTGCGGCTGAAGCGAAACACGCCCGTTTCAACCAGTGCGCTGCTTTTCTCAGGCGCCAGGGGATGAACCGTGGTTTTGGCCCGGTGGAAGCTCCAGACGGCCCATATCGCAATCAGCAAGCCTGTGACCAGCAAACCGGTGGCCAGCCACGAGCGGATCGGGCCCAACTCGTTTAACGTCGGCGTGACCCGGGCGAGGGCAGCCATGGCCAGCGCAATGAGCAGGGCGATTGCCGGTGGTGGCAGTTTCAATTCCAGTCGATTCATTGTCGGATAGTAAGGTCGATGTCAGGGTCGCTTTTGGGATGCGTCATCCAAGCTGCAAGCCAACGTCCAAAAGGATACGGTATCGAGGGCCGTCCTGAAGTGTCCAGTTGGTGCTTGCACAGCCGGTTGCCGGGGCGTAGCATTCGCGCTGCATTCAATTGGTAAGCCCTGTCATGCTCGATATTTTCCTGCCGGCCTTCGTGATGCTGTTTGTCACCGTCGATCCGGTCAGCATTATTCCGATCTTTGTGTCGCTGACGCTGGGCGCCAGCCGCGCACAGAAGATCCGCATGGCGCTGATGGGTTGCCTGATCGCCACCGTTCTGCTGGTGCTGTTTGGCTTGTTCGGACAGGCGCTGCTCGATAACTTCGGCATTACCCTGCCGGCCTTCCGGGTGGCCGGCGGGGTGCTGCTGTTCCTGATTGCGCTGGAAATGCTGTTCTCGCGCCGCAACGAGCGCAAGAGCAAATCGGCCGAGGAAATCCATGACCGGGTCGAGCCCGAGGATATCTCGGCCTTCCCGCTGGCCATTCCGCTACTCTGTGGCCCCGGCGCGATTGCCTCGATCATGCTGCTGACTGCCGACCAGGCCGGCAATCCCCTCGGTGTGGGCGTGGTGCTGGGTGCCGGTGCCTCGGTGATGCTGATTGGTGCCGTGCTGCTGGTGTTCGCCGCCCGCTTCGAGCACTTCATTCCCCAGGCCGTCAGCAATGTGATTACCCGCCTGCTGGGCATGCTGCTGGCCGCCCTGGCTGTGCAGTTCATGTTCGATGGCCTGCGAGCCGGCTTCTTCGGCTGAGCGGTTGTTGGCCACGAGCACGCCTGCGCGTGATCAGGCAACGTCCTGATCTGACCGAATTATCTTGACCAGCTCGCGGTATTCAGCCTGGAGTGGCTGCGCGTGGCTGGGCCGGGTCAGCAGTTCGGCCAGCGCCGGCGGTGGCTCAATGGCCTGGCCAACCAGCGGTTCTACCACGCCCTCGAACTTGGCCGGATGGGCCGTGGCCGCCAGCAGGTGGGGACCTGGGTTCCCGGCCAGGCGGCGCTGATCCAGGGCTTCCAGCGCACAGGCTGTATGCGGGCAAACGGCCATGGCCTGTGTTTCCCAGGTCGTCTTGATGCGCCGCTCGATGGTCTGGTCATCGACCGACACCGCACGGATGCCGGCACTTCTCAGGTCTCGATCGCGAAAAAACCAGGTCAGGCGCTCGAAATTGCTCGGGTCACCGACATCCATGGCGTTGGCCAGGGTCTCGATGCCGGGTCGCCCCCGGTAGTCGTCACCGGCAAAAAACTCGGCCAGGGTGGGGTTGGCATTCGTGGCCAGCACGATTTCGCCGATCGGCAGGCCCAGTTCGCGCGCCAGGATGGCGGCCAGCGCGTTGCCGAGGTTGCCGGTCGGCACGATGATGTCCACCGGGGTCTGGCCACGCGCGGAAAGCTGGCTGACGGCATGAATGTAATAGCTGATCTGCGGTAGCAATCGGCCAATCGAGATGCTGTTGGCCGAGGTCAGGGCGTGCCTCTGGCTCAATGCGGGGTCGTTCAGGGCCTGTTTGACCAGTCGCTGGCAGTCATCAAAGTTGCCCTGCACGCGGAAGCAACTGATGTTGTCGCCGAAGGCGCCAAGCTGGTGGGCCTGGCGCACCGAGACCCGGCCTTCGGGATAGAGAATGACCACGCGAAAACCCGGCCGCCGGTGAAAGGCGGCGGCCACCGCGCTGCCGGTATCGCCCGAGGTGGCGACCAGCACGGTCTGCACGGGCTCGTCGGCCGCCCGCAACGCGGCCATGCAGCCGGCCAGGAAGCGGGCGGCAAAATCCTTGAACGCGGCGGTTGGCCCGTGAAACAGCTCCAGCAACCAGGCCTGCCCGTCATCAAGAGGCGTCAGCGGCAGCGGCAGATCCAGGGCTTCGGCGCAGATGGCCGGCAAGCGGTCCTCCAGCGGGCTGTTGGCAAAGAAGGGGGCGAGCCAGTGGCTGGCGGTGTCGGTCAGGCGGGTCGATGGCAATGTGTCTGGGTTTGCCGGACGGGCCGCTGGCCAACGTTCGGGGACATAAAGACCACCATCCGGTGCCAGGCCTGCCCGTAGCGCCTGGCCAGCATCGACGGCCGGCGACCTGTCGCGGGTGCTGATGTATCGCATTAATCTCGGCTCTCTGTGTCGTGGATCAGTCGCGCGCCGGGGCTGTTGACCGGGCTTATCCAGGCCTGGCTGTCCAGACCATGTTCGGCAAAGGCGGCTTGCATGGCGCGGGCGGCCTGATGCGCCTGGGCTTGGTCGATAAACCAGCCGAATACGCTGGGGCCGGCGCCGGAAATCGAGCTGCCCAGCGCGCCGTGGTCCAGCGCTGCCTGTTTGACGGCCTGAAACCCCGGAACCAATGGCGCGCGGCGCGGCTCGACCAGCAGATCTTTCAGGCCGGCGGCAATCAGCTTGATATCGTCGCGGTAACAGCCGCACAGGAACTGCGCCAGGCAGGCCTGGTGGGCCACGACGGTGGCAATTGGATAGGGCTCGCCCAATGCGGCACGAGCTGCGCGCGTTTCGACGATGTGGTCGGGATGCACCACGCAGGCGATCAGGCCGTTCGGAACCGGCAGTTCAAGCAATCGATCCGCAGTGGCCAATACCAATCCGCCCAGCAGTTGCGGTCCGACATTGTCGCCGTGGGCCGACCCGCTGGCCACGGCTTCGCCGGTCAGCGCAAAAGGATACAGTGCGTGGGTCGGCAAGGGTTGATCGAGCAGGGCGTTGGCGGCCACCAGCGCGGCAGTGGCCGAGGCCGCGGAACCGCCCAGGCCCGAGCCCAGCGGGATGCCTTTGTGAATACCAAGCGCAATGCCGAAATCCACCCGGCAGTGTTCGGCCAGCGCCTGAACCGCCCGCCCGGCGGTATTGCGCGAGGCCTCCAGCGGCAGCTCCAGGTCCAGTCCGTCGATGGCGCTGATGGTGACGCCCGGCTGGCGGGTGCGGCTTGCGGTGACGGTATCGCCGGGGCCATCGATGACGTGGCCCAGCAGGTCAAAACCGACAGCCACGTTGCCGACGCTGGCCGGGGCAAAGGCCCGGGCCCGCTCAAGGCCGCTCACAAGCGGGCCCCCAGGTGGCTGGCTACCCGCAGCAGGTCGGCGAAGACGCCGGCGGCGGTGACGGCCGGTCCGGCACCGGGGCCCTGAACAATCAGCGGGTTGTCGCAATAGCGATCGGTGGTGAAGGCGACCACGTTGTCGGTCAGTGCCAGATGGGCAAAGGGGTGGTCTTCCGGCAGGCTTTCCAGCGCCACCTGCGCCTGGCCGTCGGGGCTTAGCGAGGCGACATAACGCAACACCTGGCCGTCTTCCCGGGCCTTGGCCAGGCGCTGGCTGATCGCCTCGTCGTGTGCGCCCAGTCCGGCCAGGAAATCGTCGACTGAGCAGTGATCCAGCGAGGCCGGTGCCAGGCTTTCCACCTGGACCTGGTCCAGGTCCAGATCGAGGCCCATTTCACGCGCCAGGATGACCAGCTTTCGAGCCACATCCAGGCCGGAAAGGTCATCGCGCGGGTCGGGTTCGGTGTAGCCGGCGGTGCAGGCCTCGTTGACCAGCTCGGCAAACGACATGCCGTCATCAAAGCGATTGAACAGGTAGGCCAGCGTGCCGGAAAAGATGCCCTCGATGCGGCGGATGCGATCGCCGGTATCGAGCAGGTCGCGCAAGGTCTGGATGACCGGCAGGCCGGCACCCACGGTGGCCTCGTAGCGCCAGCGTGCAGTGCCTTGCTCGCGTAGGCGGCGCAGCCGTTGGTAGCGCTCGATAGGGCCGCTGCCGGCCTGCTTGTTCGGGGTGATCACGTGGATGCCGCGGGCCAGCCACTCGGCATAGTGCTCGGCCACGGCGTCACTGGCCGAACAGTCAATCAGAATGGCGTGGGGCAGGTGCTCGGCATCGACATGGTCAATGAATCGTTCCAGGTCCAGCGCCTCGGCCGGGCTTGTCTCCAGGCGCCAATCATCTGCCAGCTCCGGTTCCCCCAGCCACATCCGCGATGAGCTGGCCACGCCGCGCAGCCGCAGGTCCAGATTGGCCTGCTGGTGCAGGCGTTCACCCGCTTGGGCCAGCTGCTCAAGCAGTGCCCGGCCGACATTGCCGGGGCCGATCAGGCCAACGGAAACGGTCTGTTCCGAGAGGTAAAAGCCGGCGTGAATGGCCTTGAGCGCGCGCTCGGCGTCGTCCTCGTCAATCGCCACCGAGATGTTGTGTTCGCTGGCGCCCTGGGCGATGGCCCGGACGTTGATGCCGGCGCGAGCCAGCGCGTTGAACAGGCTGGCGGCAATACCGGGCCGTCCACTCATGCCCTCGCCGACAATGGCCAGCAGGCGAATGCCGGGCAGGCTGTACACGCGCTGAATCTGCCCGTGACGCATCTCGCGTTCGAAAGCGTCGCTGAGTAGCTCACAGGCCTTGCCTGCTTGTTGGCCTGGTACGGCCAGGCAGATTGAATGTTCGGAGGACCCCTGGGAAATCATGGCCACCGATACGCCAGCCTGTCTTAGCGTGGCAAAGACCCGTTCGGCAGTTCCGGGCACGCCGATCAGACCGGCCCCTTCCAGGGTCACGAGTGCCATGTCGGACAAGCCGGAAATGCCCTTGACCGGCGGCTCCCTGGAGCCATGGGCATCAATTCGGGTGCCAGGGCAGCCAGGATTGAAGGTGTTGCGAATGAACACGGGAATATCGGCATCCAGCGCCGGACTGAGCGCCTGCGGATGAATGACTCGGGCGCCAAAGTAGGCCAGTTCAAAGGCTTCTCGATAGGACAGGCTGTCAAGCAGCAAGGCCTGGGGGACGGCTGTCGGATCGGCCGAAAGCAGGCCATCCACGTCGGTCCATATATGGATTTCCTCCGCGCCGAACAGGCGACCGAAGATGGTGCCGGAATAATCCGACCCGTTGCGTCCAAGCGTGGAAACACGGCCATCATCGCGCCGGCAGATAAAGCCGGTGATGACGTAGCGCTGGGCGGGGTGGCGGCGGCGGAAATCACTCAGCCGTTCCGCGCTGTCGGTCCAGTTGATGGCCATCATCAGTGCAGTCGGGCGCGCCCTGAGGATATCGCGTGCATCAACAAACACCGCCTCTTCACCCAGTGATTGCAGGTGGCTGCTCAGCAAACGGGCGGAATACACTTCGCCCAGTCCGGCGACCAGTTCCTCGGCTTCCTTCGGCACGGTGCCCATCAGGGCAAAGCTGGCCAACACCTGTTCCAGCAGCCCGAAGCCGTTCTCAAGATGGTCGCGGCAGGCCTGCAGGCCGTCTGCATCACGGATCAGGGCATTCGCTGTGTCCAGGTGGCGCTGTCGCAGCGCCGCCAGTCGCCCACGCCAGGTTTCGCCGCTGGCGGCGGCCGAGGCCAGGGCCAGCAGCTCATTGGTAACCCCGCGCATGGCCGACACCACCACGGCCTGTTGTTGCTCTGGGCGTTCGATCAGTAGGCGAGCCACCTGGCCGATGCACTTGGCATCGGCCAGGCTGCTGCCGCCGAATTTATGGACTAGCCAGGACAATGACGCGCTCCCTCTTTATTGGTCGATCAGGCCCCGTCAATTACGGGTCAAGTCCAGTGTAGAAGATCGCTCGAGTTCAGGGAAATACCGATTGCGAAAATACGCTTGGGCAATGGCTGAATCAGTCGGTCATCAGCAATCCAAGTACCGCGACGACGACAACCATCGACAGGGTCGCGATCAGCGCGGCCAGCGCGGGCTGCCAACCGGCCTGGCGGAAGTCGCCGGGCCGAATGGCCATGGCCAGGGCGGCCATCGCCATGGCAAAGCCGAACTGGGCGATGGGGCGGGAGGTCTCGATAATGCCAGACCAGGCCGTCTGGTCCGGTCCCAGCATGCGGTCGCCCACGCTTCGCGCCACAGCCATCAACAGGAACAGCACGATGAACAAGGGCAGTGCAGGTGGGCGAAGCGAGTTGGCCGGAGCGTTTGCCCGGTTCAGCCAGGCCAGCATCGGAATCACCAGCAGGAGACTGCCGTTTCGCAGCAGTTTGCTGACCATCGCCGCGTCCAGGCTGCCCTCTCCGTGGCCGCTCTGTTCGAGCAGGCTGGCGGCCGCCGATACCTGGGCGGTATCGTGAACGACGGCGCCCAGCACCAGGCCGGCGACCTCGGGTTGCTCAATCAGTGCGCCAATCGCCAGCGGATAGACCAGTGTTGCCATCAGGCCAAACAGGGCGATACAAGCCAGCGCGTAGGCAATGTCCTGACTGCGGGCGGCTACGGCTGGCGCAGCTGCAGCAATGGCCGACACGCCGCAGATGGCGGTGCCGGCGGCCAGCAGGCTGGCCAGCGCCTGGTTTACGCCGAACGCCCGGGCCAGCGTCAGCGTAAGAATCAGCCCCAGGCTAACGGCCAGCAGAACGAAGGGGGCGGCCATCAGGCCCAGCCTGCCCAGTTCGGACAGGCCGATACCCAGACCGACCAGCACCACCGCGGTTTTCAGCACCAGGCCGCGAGACAGGGCCAACCCGGGTTCCCAAACGGGCTGGCGTCGTGCGAGTGGTGCCATCGACAGACCGGCGATGATGGCCAGCAGCATGGGACTGACGGGCAGGGTGTCCAGGCCGGGCAGGGAGAGTATGCCAATGGCCAACGCCGCGATGCCGGCGACGATTAAAAGGCCAGGCCAGGGAGGTGCGCTGGGTTGATCAGGCGGTTTCATCGGCGGGCGTTGGGAATGTCAGCAGCCTGTCATGGCGACAAGGCAGCATGATAACTTGAACGGTCAACGAGACCGCTTTGGCAGGGTCCGCTGGCGAAGCTGGACGATGCCGGCTTGCCAGTTAAAGAACACAACGACAACAACAACAATAAAGGAGAGCGTTGATGGAGAGCAAACAAGATATCGTCGAGAACTGGCTGCCCCGATACACGGGCACGGATCTGGACCGGTTCGGAAAATACATCCTGCTGACCAATTTTGATAACTACGTGGAAAAATTTGCTGCCGCCAACGGCGTTGAGGTCCGTGGGCGAGACAAGGCCATGCGCAATGCTACCCACGACGGGATCAGCATGATCAACTTCGGCATGGGCAGCGCCAACGCCGCGACCATCATGGACCTGCTCAGCGCCATCGAGCCCAAGGCCGTGCTGTTCCTGGGCAAATGCGGCGGTCTGAAAAAGAAGAACAAGCTGGGCGATCTGATTCTGCCGATCGCTGCCATTCGCGGTGAGGGTACGTCGAACGACTATTTCCCGCCGGAAGTGCCGTCGTTGCCGGCCTTTACCTTGCAGCGTGCCGTGTCATCGACGATCCGGGATCATGATCTGGATTACTGGACCGGCACTGTCTACACCACCAACCGCCGGGTCTGGGAGCACGACAAGGCGTTCAAGAAGTATCTGCGCAGGACGCGCTGCATGGCCATCGACATGGAAACCGCGACGATCTTCATCACCGGCTTTGCCAATGCGATTCCGACCGGTGCACTGTTGCTGGTGTCTGACCAGCCGATGGTGCCTGACGGGGTCAAGACCGACGCTTCGGACCGGGTCATCACCCAACAGTACGTGGATGCCCAGATTGCCATCGGCATCGATGCGCTGAAGGAAATTCGCGACACGGGCCATTCGGTTCGCCATCTGCGGTTTGACTGAACCATCGCGCTGGCGCGCGATGCGGGTAGACGGGAGACGGGAGACGGGAGACGGGAGACGGGAGACGGGAGACGGGAGACGGGAGACCGGAGCTCTGGGCTGACTTTTG